>CALGZA010000012.1 GCA_937934595.1 uncultured Verrucomicrobiales bacterium
GTTGGTAACGCGGGGATTTCCGCGAATTTCTAATGACTTAGCTAACACACTCGCAAAACTCGGTAATTACTTCTGGTTAGGATTTATAATAACAGGACTTCCACCTGATAAGAAACGCCACACTTGGCACGGCGCACAACAGTATTAGATCACTCCCCTTGATGTGATATCACATATTAAGCTGGTTGCTAGTAGTAAGGTAGTGGTTTTCGTTTTGATACTATAAAAAATAAAGGTTTGAAGCTACTTGGCAAATATTTATTATGGACTTTAATTTCATTTTGATTTGTTAATAGTCACTCTTTATTAATGAATTGATATCAGGTGTTTTTCAGTATGGCTGATATCACTTGTTTAGGTAAAATTAATTGTATAGATGATCGAAAGATGACGATTTGTGTTTTCATATGAACATACCTCAGTATTTTATATGTTCATGAGAACAATTTTCAATTGGAGGCATGATCTGGAGTTGTCTAGAGATTTAAAGGAAAATGAAAAACATGCTTATGGGTTTCTTCTTTCCTGGTTCGATCAATGGCGGAACTCTATTGATTTAGCCCCTAATAGGGGCGTCATCCATACGTTTTGGGAACGAGGTGATCATGGCTAAGAATAGGGAAGCATGGCAGTTAGATGGGTGGGCGGAGGCGGTGTGGTGGTTTTGCGATGGCTGTCGCTTACGGTGCAAAAAGGGCAGCGTTTCGTCAGTTAGTTTATCAGCTTCCTTCAGCCAGGATCTCACAATCTTAACCTTGCAGTCTGCTAGTGGTTCTCTCTGCAGTGCCCACAGGGGACTTGCCTCCCTGGTCTGGGTGCCCTGCCGGGCACACATAAAAAAGGGAAGCCCCAACCGGAGCTTCCCTCACCTAATGAATGGAATACAAATTACCCTTCGCCTCTTTTCCCCTTACGCTTACCCTTTTTACCGCCTTTATGACAGCCTCCTTTTCTGCAACTCTTACCTCGGCGCATTAAGTGGAAAGGACGGTTCTCCATCATCCACTCACCTGCTTGTTTACGCTCTTCACCTTCTAGTTCTCCACTTCCATCAGCATCAAACTTATCGATCATATCCTGCTTCTCTGCCTCATGAGCCAGCTTGCGCTCTTCACCAGAAAGTTTACCGTCACCATCATTGTCATACTTCTTTAGCATCTCTGCCTTGAACGCCTCACGTGCCGCTTTCACTTTCTCCTTCATCGCTACCTTCTCATCATCTGAGAGCTTGCCATCTCCATCAGTATCATGCTTCTCCATGAAGAGCTTCTTCATCTTTGCTCTCTTCTCTTTCCTCTCCTGGTGTTTCTTCTTCCAAGCTTCTTTTGCTGTCTTCTTCTCATCATCAGATAACTCGCCATCTCCATCAGCATCATACTTCTCTAGAAGCCTCTTCTTCATCTTCTCGCCGCCTTTGTGACATCTACGCTTGCCCATCTTCTTGCGGAAAGCCTTTCTTTCCTCATCAGACACCTCACCGTCACCATCCGTATCAGCCTTTTTCTTCATTTTCTCCTTCCAAGCTTCCTTCGCAGCTTTTCTCTCGTCTTCCGAAAGCTCGCCATTGCCGTCAGCATCAAACTTCTCTAGCATCTCCTTACGGAACTCCGCTCCTTTATGGCAACGCTTGCCGCCCGGCTTAGATAAAGCAAGTCCTGATAACCCAAAAAGGGCAAATGACATCGTAATTACTATTGTTTTGTTCATAATTTTAATTGGTTATTTTCTGTGGTTCTCAAGCTGTTTTTCGCTCTTATAGGTCTATTAACTCAACAACTTCAGCATAGTTGCATATTTTATTCACTTTTTAAAAAATTAATCACTAACCACTGGTAACCAGACATGTATAGCCCACACACCCCACTAATGAAAATAAGAAGTAGCTGGTATAAACTCAAACCCCTTATCTCCAAGTAACTTCCATAGAATCATCTCCTTCCCAACAGGCTTTTTCCTCAAATACAAAGTAAACGGATGCTTCCCCTCACTCAAATTTAAAGTCCGGTCATTAGAATAAGCATCCTCAGAATCCGTATCAACCAAATGAATCTTATGAACTCGTAATATACCACGCACTCCCTCCTTAAGCGCAAAAGTATAAGCCCCAGAAACCTTCACATCTATAAAACCACTCAACTGAAAACTATCACGCGAAACATAGCTCGTTTCCCTAACGTCCTCCCCCTTGCCTACATTCACCCCAGTTTTCACTCCCTTCACCTCTATAGGTTGAATCTTCATCCCATCATAAGGCCGCCTCGCACTATCATTAGTATGATGACAGCGTGACACTGCAGCCAGCCAATGAGCATTTCCAGGCACTCCCTTATGACCTGCGATATCAAGAGACTCAGCAGGATCACTCACCACATCAAATACCATAAAATCATCATCCCATTGCTTAATGTCACAGCGAATAGCTTTATACCGACCCTGACGAATAACCTGCATCTCACCACGCCTCTGTCCAGACCTCGCATCCGGAAATACATCATACTTAGCTGTCCGCCCGCCTACCTTATACTCTACATAAATCTCAGAACCCTCTCCCTCCTTACCCATCAGCATCGGCAGCAATGACACCCCGTCAGCAATAGCAGGAGTGGACGTCTTTGCCACATCACAAAACGTAGGCATCCAGTCTTGCATTTGAGACGGCTCCTCACTCACAGACCCAGACTTCACCTTCCCATCCCACCTCACTATAGCGCCTGGACGTATCCCTCCCTCCCAGCAATCTCTTTTTATCCCCGTAAAAGGACCAAACGACTGAAAAAAAGAAGGATCAAGCTTCTCCCTAATATAAGACTCGCGTGAAGCACCATGATCACTCGTAAAAACAATCAACGTATTCCTATCAAGCCCCAAGTCCTTTAAAGTCCCCAAAATATCCGCCACAGAATGATCAATACGCCTAATAGATGACGCATATCGCTTCGATACATCCTTCCACTCCTTGCTAGCATAATCAGGATGAATATAACTATCCACCTCACCCCCAGCTGTATTAATCATCTCACCAGATCTCCCTAGCCACTGAACCCCACCATCAACCCCAAAACCACGAGGATATGCCATCGTAGCAACCTGTGTAGCTGCATGAGGAGTATCATATGAAAGAGTTAAAAAAAACGGTTTCTTCGACCCACCATTATGATGACTCACGATGAATCGCTTCGCCGCAGCTGTAAATAAATCTGTCGTGTAACACCCCTTAAGATCAGAACTTATCTCCCTACCCTGCTCCCACAACTTCGCCTTCATCTTCCGATTCTTCAAATAAATATTCTCATATGGATAATGCTCATGCCCATCCACATGCCTCACATAACCCAAAAAATAATCAAACCCACGCTTCGTTGGATAAGAAGACCAAGCATCCACACCACCCAGCGTCACATCTTTCTCCCCCTGTAAACCCCACTTTCCTACTAGACCAGTCCTATACCCAGCCTCACGTAACACAGAAGCCAGCGTAGGTTGATCCGGCAAAGCCTTATCAAACTGATTATTTCGGACAGGACAATTCCCCTGTGACTGACCAAGAAAAAATGACGCGCGCGAAGGCGCACACACAGGCGCCGCCACATAATGCGCCCTCAACTGCATCCCATCCCTAGCCAACTGATCAATATAAGGTGTCTTAAATGAAGGCTGCCCAGCACCTCGACTATTCTGATAAAATACCCCCACATCCCCGTAACCCAAATCATCACACAAAAAAAACAAAATATTCGGTCTATCATTCGCTAACAGAAATGACGAACCCACAAACACAGCCATCAAAATCAAAAGCCTATTGCATAATATTAACATAGAACAAAAATATGCCCACTCACCGGAATAAACACAAGAGCGAACTCATCATACAGACCCACTATAGCATCAACAAAGAAGAAGCTCGTATTCAACACTCAATGAAACTAAACTCCAACCAACCTACATAAAAAATCATAACCATAACCTAATATGAAACACATGCCCAACCTAGCAGCAGCACTCCTAGCACTCGCCTTCCTCGCATTCGGAATCAACCACTTCATACCATTCCTCCCAGCTCCAGCCCCATCCAGCAGCCCTCACGCCACACCATTCTTTAAATCCATAATTCTATCCAGCTTCATGGACTTCATCAAAGTCATAGAAATCATCGGAGCCATCCTAGTAGCAACCCCAAAAACCAGAAACTGGGGACTACTCGCACTCGGTCCCATCATCATCGGAATCATAGCCACTAACATCTTCATAAAAGGAGACGGAGCTGTCTTCGCACCACCCATCATCCTTATCTCAGTCCTATCAGCTTACCTACTCTGGAACGCACGTGAAAAATTCCTTAACCTACTCAATAACTAAACCAAATCAAATAACATGGAAAAACCAAACATAGCAGACAACAAACCAATACCAGTAGTTCTCACCAAAGACCAAACATATTACTACTGCACCTGTGGCAAATCCACAAACCAACCATTCTGTGACGGCAAACACAAAGGAACAAACTTCAAACCCCACGCATTCACAGCTGAAAAAGACGGCACAGCATACCTCTGCCAATGCAAACAATCCGCCTCCGCACCATTCTGCGATGGAGCACACAAAAAAATCTAATAAAATAAACAAAACACACAACACCTCAAAAACAACAACCTCCCACAAGCAAAAAAACAACAACCTCCTTTTAAGATGGATATTTATTTATCACCCAACTACAAAGTGGCATGGTTACCACAGACTATTCACCACTCCAACAGCTCCTAGAAATAGACTCCCCATCAGGATACACACACCACGCTGGAGAATTCATCATAAACTATCTAACAAAACTAGGATACAAACCCACCCTCACCAACAAAGGCGCAGTCCGCTGCCAACTAGGTAATAACCCAAGCCTAGCCATCGCCGCTCATGTAGACACACTCGGCGCCATCGTCTCAGGTATTAACCCTAACGGAACACTAAAATTCTCACTCCTAGGTGGACTCTCTCTAACTGGCGCAGAAGGTGAATACGTTCGTATCCGCACACTAGATGATAAAATATTCACAGGAACCATCCTCCTAAATGACCCCTCATCACACACCAACAACAACAGAGAAAATACCACCCGTAACATCGCAAACATGCACATCAGACTCGATGAAGAAGTCTACTCCACAACAGATGTCGACAACCTAGGCATCAGCATCGGCGACATCATCTGCCTCAACGTCAACTACCAAGAAAAAGAAAACGGCTTCATCAAATCCCGTTTCCTAGATAACAAAGCCGGCTGCTTCGTCCTCATGGAACTCGCCAAAGCATACAGCAACAAAAACATCCCCGTGGAAATCTTCTTCTCAAACTACGAAGAAGTAGGACACGGAGGCACCTGCGGATACTCACCCACCATCACAGACCTCCTCGTCATAGACATGGGAGTCCTCGGTGACGCCTGCCAAGGAAACGAAGTCTCATGCTCCATATGCGCCAAAGACTCCACAGGACCATACGACTACCACATGCGCAAAACCCTCGTAACCCTCGCGCGTAACAACAACATCCCTTACAAACAAGACATCTACCCCTTCTACGGCTCAGACGGATCCGCCGCACTCAGAGCTGGAAATGACATGCGCGTAGGACTCATCGGACCAGGTGTAGCCGCATCACACTCCACCGAACGCACACACAAAAAAGGCATCCAAGCCACCATAGACCTATGCAAAGCATTCATCCACAACCTAACTAACAAATAACAAACCACAACAAAACCTCTCTAACTTCTACCCACTAATCACCTCCCCAATAAATCCATGCTCCTTAAAAAACCAACACAACAAAAACCCTCCACAGATGAAATCCTTAACCTCTTTCTCGACCAACTCGTCGAAGCAGGAATCGAACTCTACAACCACCAAGAAGAAGCCATCCTAGAACTCTTCGCAGACAACAACGTCATCCTAAACACCCCAACAGGATCAGGCAAATCACTCGTCGCTCTCGCACACCACTACAAATCATTCTGCCAAAACCGCACCTCATACTACACCGTCCCCATCAAAGCTCTCGCAAACGAAAAATTCATCTCACTCTGTAACTCATTCGGACCAGAAAACGTCGGCATGATAACAGGTGATGCAACAGTAAACGCCTCAGCCCCCATCATCTGCTGCACCGCAGAAATACTATCAAACCTCGCACTCAGAGAAGGATCACAAGCTCTAGTCCAAGACGTCATCATGGACGAGTTCCACTACTACTCAGACACAGATCGCGGCATAGCATGGCAGATCCCCCTCCTCACACTCCCCCAGTCACGCTTCCTCCTCATGTCCGCCACCATCGGTGACACCACATTCTTCCAAAAAGAAATTACCAATCTAACAAAAGCAGAAACATCACTCGTCCAGTCAGACCAGCGCCCAGTCCCACTAGAATTCACATACTCAGAAATATCCCTAACAGAACAAGTCACAGAACTCGTAGAATCTAACAAATCACCCGTCTACCTAGTCCACTTCTCACAACGCGCCTGCGCAGAATCATCACAAGCACTCCTCTCCAACAACCTCTGCTCCAAAGAAGAAAAAAAAGAAATCGCAGAAGCTCTTCACCAAGCAAATTTCCGCTCACCATACGGCAAAGACATATCCAAACTACTTCGCCACGGCATCGGCATCCACCACGCAGGACTACTCCCAAAATACCGCGTACTAGTTGAAAAACTAACCCAGCGTGGACTCCTCAAAGTCATCTGCGGAACAGACACACTCGGAGTCGGAATCAACGTCCCCATCCGCTCCGTCCTATTCACCCAGCTCTGTAAATTCGACGGATCAGGTATGAACATACTATCCGTCCGCGACTTCAAACAAATCGCAGGAAGAGCAGGAAGACGCGGGTTCGATGACATCGGCTACGTCGTCGCCCAAGCCCCCGCCCACGCCATCGAAAACATCCGCCTAGAAGCCAAAGCCGCAGCTTCTAACAAAAAGAAAAAAATCGTCAAAAAGAAACCACCAGAATTCGGCTACGTCGAATGGTCACTAGACACCTTCACCAAGCTCCAAACATCACCACCAGAACCACTAAAATCCAGCTTCAAACTCCAACACAACACCCTGCTAAACATCCTCAGCAGAACAAACCAAGACGGCTGCACAGAACTAAAAAAAATCATCTCCAACTCCCACGAAACAGAAAAATCCAAGAAAAAACTCCGCTCCCTCGCACGCTCCATGTTCATCTCCCTCGTCAGAGGCGGAGTCTTCACCATCATCCCCCCATCAGAAAGAAACCAGCAAAGCTCCAATCAATCACAAATTCAGGCGCAAGCCGTCAAGGTACGATTAAACGTCGAACTCCAAGAAGACTTCTCCATGAACCAAGCTCTAGGACTCTACCTACTAGAAGCCATACCAGAACTAAACCAAGATGACCCCAACTACGTACTAAACCTCCTCTCCCTCGTCGAAGCCATCCTCGAAAACCCCGCAGCCATACTCAAAGCCCAAGTAAATAAAGCAAAAGCAGAACTCGTCGCAGAAATGAAAGCAGACGGAATCGAATACGATGAACGCATGGAAAAACTAGAACAAGTCACCCACCCCATGCCGGGCAAAAACTATATCTACGACACCTTCAACACATTCCGCACCAAACACCCCTGGATACACTCAGAATCCATCCGCCCCAAGTCCATCGCACGCGAAATGTTCGCAGAATTCATGAGCTTCGAAGACTACATCAAAAATTACAAACTCGAACGCTCAGAAGCCATCCTCCTCAGACACCTCAGCGAAGTATACAAAGCACTCAGCCAAACCGTCCCACCAGCCAGCAAAACCCCAGAAGTCCTAGACGCAGAAGCATACCTAAAAGAACACGTCATCAACATAGACTCAAGCCTCATAGACGAATGGGAAACCATGAAAAACCCAAACCATAAACCACTTGACCAACAACAAAACAAACCCACCCACCCAGACCGCCCATTCACTCACAACAAAACAAACCTCACCAAAATAGTCAGACAAAAAATCTTCACCTCAGTCAAACACCTCGCTCACGATAACCTAACAGAACTACTCACCCTCTTCACCCCCGCAGACCCAGAAAACACCCCATGGACTATCGCCCGCCTAGACCCCATCCTAGACGAATACTTCGAGACCCACCACAACATCCGCCTAGACCCAGAAGCTCGCAACATCAAACACTTCACCATGGAAGAAACAAACGATAAAAACATCCTAAAAATCACCCAAACCATCACAGACGACGACCTCCTCAACGACTGGATCCTAACCGCTCACCTAAACCTAACAGAAACCAACCAAGCAGAAGAACCCATCCTCACCCTAGAATCCATAGCACCTGTATAAACAGTTTGCCCAAGACGGAGGTTTCTAACCTCCAAAGTAAACCCCAACAAAACCCCAAAATGTCCCAAACTTTTCACAATTTAAGACATTTTGGACGAAGGAAACTATGCAGACATCAGTGATCCAATTTGGAAAGATGAGGCATTTCCTCACTTTTTCCGAAACAAAGCCTACATCACCTCAATCATAAAAAAAGTCTATGGTAAACCACTCCAGCAAGTGTAACCTCAAACCATGGAAAATTTCGAACCAAACAAAAACGTCCTCGGTGAAAAAATCACCCCCTGCAGCATCGACCCCATCACAGGATTCTACCGAGATGGTCACTGCAACGTCGGCCCAGACGACCACGGCTGCCACGCCATCTGCTGCGAACTCACAGATGACTTCCTAGACTTCAACAAAGCCACTGGAAACGACCTCACCACACCCAGACCCGAATACGGATTCCCAGGACTCAAAGCCGGAGATCGCTGGTGCATCTGTGCCGCTCGCTGGTCAGAGGCACACGCCGCCGGATTCGCATGCCCCGTCATCCTAAAAGCCACTTCAGAAGCAGCTCTAACATACGTAAGCAAAAGCATCCTAGAAGAATTCGCACTTCTCGAAGGCTAATTAAAACAACCACCATAACCTCCCACATCCACCTCAAAAAACTCCATCAAAACCCTCCCTTAACACATCACCACCCTTTTTTACCAAAATAGTTCTTTACGCCGCCTCACACATTGAATAGAAATAACCTCTATATCACTCTAAATAATTGACTTGCGAGCAACAATTAACGTTCCAGCAGCCTAATGACTATGTTAATCAAAAAAAAGATCATCACCAAACTATATCTTATAATAGCCAGTAGCCTCATCATCTTACCCTCCCTCGCCCACAGCCAAACCATTAAAAAAAACCTCGTCATCCTACTACGCTTCTCAGATCACCAGAACCGCACACTCCCCACCCAGCAAGACTTTAACGTCTTCATGAACTCTAACACCACTCATCCCACACTAGCACCCACCGGAAGCTTCAAAACATACTACAAAAACAACTCATACGGAAAATTCGACCCCCAATCAACCATCACCAAATGGATCAACCTCCCCAATACAGAAAGCTACTACGCCGGAGGAAACTCCGCACTAAGAGGCGCCCCCAAACTCAGAGACGAAGCCATACCTTTCGCTCTCACACAGATCGATAACGACCCATCCATAAACCTCGCTGACTTTGACTCTGACAACGACCAGAAAATTGACTTCCTCACCGTGTTCCACTCAGGAAGAGGTGCCGAAATAGGCGGAACAGACGAAGCTGGAGTCAATCCACCAGACAGAATATGGGCACACCAAGGCTGGGTCAGCAGCACCTGGAGATCATCTGCTGGTCTAGGCGCCAGATTCTACGCCACCACATCCGCACTCCACGGCCTCTTCGGAACAGACATCGCGCGCCTAGCACTCATCGCTCACGAATTCGGACACGCACTAGACCTCCCTGACCTCTATGATGGTGACGAAAGCAACGGCGACGGACTCATCGGTAGTGGCATCTCCAGCCACGGACTCATGGGCACACTATGGGGCGCAGATGCCTCAGGCTGGAACCCCCCACCACTATCAGCATGGAGTAAAGAAACCCTCGGCTGGGTTACCCCCACCATCATTTCACAACCAGGAACATACTCCATCTCCAAAGCATCAATCTCACCTCAAGTATTCAAAATAAACAGAGGCTTCGGATCTCAAGAATACTTCCTCATCGAAAACAGATCAAATAACGACGGCTCAGGCGGCCTCGCCATCTGGCACATAGACAACTCAGCAAGTAACACCACTGAAGGATACCCTGGTGACGGACTCTGGCCCAGTAAAAGATACAAAGTCGCACTCATGCAAGCAGACGGACGCTTTGACCTCCAAAGAGACGGCAGAGCAGACAACGGAGACTTCTACACCGCCGCAGGCCAGTCAGAAATCAGCCCTAACACCGTGCCAGACACAGACTCATACTACCAAGGTAGACTCTCACACTCAGGACTTCACATCTATGACATCAGCAATGCAGGCACCACCATGACATTCAAAGTTGACTTCCAAGTCACACCCCCACCCATACCAACCACACTCACCACCACAGTAAACAACAATGCAGAAGTCACCATAAACTGGACAGACAATGCAACCAACGAAAACGGCTTCATCCTCCAAAGAGCCAAACCAGGTGAACCCTTCGAAGAAATTGCCAACCTCTCACCAAACTCTAACTCATTCCTAGACACCACAACACTAAACGGTGGATCATTCACATACAGAGTCGCTTCCTATGTAGGAAATGGAGTCTCCAAATGGTCAAACTCCAGCACAGCCAGCGTTGCCCCTCCAGGAGAATCCACCCCCTACCCAGGAATGATAAACTGGGCTCGTGACCCCATCGCTGTCGCATCACAATCCACACCCATGCAAGGAACTACAGAAACTCCAGCATCACGCGCCATCGACGGAAACATAAGCGGCAGATGGATTGACAACAGCATCAGCCAGACAGCCAACTTCAGAACTTCATGGACTGTAAATCTAGGAAAAACAAGAATCATCAACAAAATACGCATCTTCAACAGACACCTAGACGGCCCACTCATCACATCTCAATTATCTAACTTCAGCATCATCATTGAAAAACAATTCGGCCCCAGATGGCTACCAGTAACCTCAAAAGACTTCTACACATTAGAAGGGCATGTCGGTGAATCAGAAGTCTGGGACACAGGCGGTGTCGAAGGAGACAGAGTAGTCATTCGCCTCATCGATAAAAACAGATTATCTAACTGGACACTCGCACTAGCAGAAGTCGAAGTCTGGGGACCTGACCCACTATCACCAAACACAGATTCAGACGGTGACGGCCTATCAGATATAATCGAAGAATTCCTCGGATCCAACCCACAAATACCAAATACCGGCCCAGTCATAACCAATGTAGACAACAATGGTACCATCACCATGAGCCACACCATAAACCCATCACCAGCAGCACCACTCACAGGAACCTACGAATGGTCCCCAAACCTAAAAGACTGGTACCAAGTCAGCAGCAACAACGGTCCACCATCAGGACTTACCGTCACCGCAAACCTTAACTCACCCACAACCCCCATATTCACACCAAACTTCCCTCAACAAAACATATTCCTCCGCCTCAGAGTCACACAAAACTAACCAAAACCTCTACACCAAAAAACAACAAAGCCGCTTATTCAATAAGCGGCTTTTACAAATGGTACAAGGTGAGGGACTTGAACCCCCGACCAATTCGGTGTAAACGAACCGCTCTACCAACTGAGCTAACCTTGCATTTAATTTGTTTGTCTAACATCAACCTACTTACGTTTGGCGATGCGAAACGAAAAATGCATTAATTCTGAAAATCTACAAGAAAAAAAGACACCTACTCTAAAAAAAATATTCAAACCCACTCATTACTCCTCGCAAGTAAAAGCCAAAGCTTGCAAAAATAAATCAGTCCTCTAAAAACCACACCACACATCAAATTTACACACAACTCAACGATCCAATCACTTACCCATGGAAAGCATCGCAATAATGACATCCGGCGGAGACGCCGCCGGAATGAACCCCGCAGTTAAATGCGCTGTAGAATACTCCCGCAAAAAAGGATACAAACCATTCCTCATCAGAGACGGACTCAGAGGACTCATCGATGGCAAAATCTCAGAAGCCACCCGCGCAGACGTATCAGGCATACTTCATCGCGGCGGAACAGTTCTCCGCTCATCCAGATCAGAAAGATTCTTTCAATACGAACACCGCAAAACCGCATACGAAAACCTACAAAAACTAGGCATTAACAAAATCATAGTCATCGGCGGTGACGGCTCATTCAGAGCCCTAAATCAATTCTACGAAGACTTCAACATCCCATTCGCAGGCATACCTGCCACTATCGATAACGACATCCCAGGTACCGACTACTGCCTAGGTGTAGACACCGCCCTCAATGTAATCCGCGAATCCGTTGACTCCATTCGTGACACAGCCACTTCTTTCAGCAGAGCATTCGTCATCGAAACCATGGGAAGACACTGCGGATATCTCGCCATCACCAGCGCCCTATCCAGTGGAGCAGAAATATTAATTGCCCCTGAACTAGAACACGACCTTGACTCCATAAGAGAGAGACTCATAGAAGACTGTGCAGCAGGTAGAGATCACATCATCGCCATCGTCGCAGAAGGCACTAACATGGGTGAAAAATTAACCAGCTGGATCACTACCAACCTCAAAATGGATGCCAGACTCACCGTCCTCGGTCACGTCCAGCGCGGTGGTTCCCCCACAGTCAGAGACAGAATCATGGCATACAAATTCGCCGTAGCCGCCGTTGACTCTCTAGACGCAGGTAATACGAATCAAATCATCGTATTCAATGACGGCAACTTCGGTTGCACCCCCATCAATGAAGTAGCAGATGCAACATACACGCTCGCACCAGAACTTCTCAAGCTCTCTGCTCACCTAGCCAAGTGATTCCAAAATCACACTAGACTTATACTTGCAGATTGAATAATAATCAGTAAACATCCAAACAATTCAAACACTACAAAAACTAAACCAATGTTCAAAAGAATAGGAAATCTAATCAAAGGATTTTTCGGACTCTTCATCGGAGGACTCGAAAAAAGTAACCCAAAAGCACTTCTAGAAGTCGAAAAAGAAAACCTTCGCAAGCAAATCTCTAAATTCAACCAAGGTCTC
The DNA here is from genome assembly GCA_937934595.1 of uncultured Verrucomicrobiales bacterium. Lineage (GTDB taxonomy): Bacteria > Verrucomicrobiota > Verrucomicrobiia > Verrucomicrobiales > Akkermansiaceae > Rubritalea. Next base: position 13,139 of record CALGZA010000012.1, read on the forward strand.
GCATCTCACGCAGGACTCGTAGAGAAACTGATCTCACAGGTCAAAAAGCTAGACAAAGAAGAAAATGATCTCCGCGCTAAAACAGCTGCTCACCTCAAAGCCGGCAACAGAAAGCTCGCAGGCGAATACGCTCTTAAACTCAAAAAAGTTGATGCCGAACATGATGAAATCGCTAGCCAGCTTGAATCCTCAGAAGCTAGATACAAAGAACTCATCAAAGCAAGAGACATCTCCGTCAAAGAAGCTCGTGATAAAATCGACGACTTAAAACGCGGCCTCGATGACATCGAAATCCAAAAAGCCACCGCAGAACTCAATGAAATGGCTTCCGGCATGATCACCAACCTCGGTGGCGCTGGCGATACTCTCAACAGACTTGAAGAACTCGTAGACGAAGAGCGCACCAAAGCCGCTGGCCGCAGCAGAGTCGCCAGAGACAGCATGGACCTCTCTGAAATTAACATCAAAGAAAACGAGCAAGAAGCACTCCAAGACATGGCTCTTGCTGAATTCGCAGCAGAACAAGGAATCGCTATCGAAAGCTCAGATGCCTCAGCCTCATCATCACCAGAGCCAAACACTGAAGATGAAACTCCATCATCTGGCGCAATGGGACCCGGAGTAACGCAGTAAAATAACCCAACTTCAAATCTTTAGTTCTACCAAGCGCCTACTCAACTCATGAGTAGGCGCTTATTATTTAACTCATTCTTATTAAGTTACACCTTATCTAAAAGATAAAACACACATTATCTCTCTCTCAGCCATTGTAAATTCAAAGCAAATCATAAACACGAATTAACATTACATTGTAATCACTAAATTTATATTTGACATATGCTAAGCCCCCTAGTAACAGAGGCCCATGAACAATAGACTCATTTCATCGTACCCTAACGATAAATCTGACACATTTGCCAAGATCCAACAAAAATACTTCGGGAAGCAGCTAGCTCACAATGAAGAAGTTACACTCACCAAAGAGGAATTTCGGCTCATTTGTGAGGACAGCCACGAGCTAGGCAGACTCAGAGAGAGAGCACTCAAATCAGGCTCACTAGGCTTAAGGTAACTATCACCTTTATTAGAATACCAGATTACAAAAAGCTCCTCTAAACCATGTTTAGAGGAGCTTTTTAAATTTAAAACACACCCGCTCACCCACCCCCCTATCATTGAAAACTATTATTTTTTCATTCCTTTTGAATAAAAGACATCACACCCAAGTCAAACATAGTGAACCGTAAATAAAGAACTATGAAAAAAATACTAACATACTTAAGCATCATCGCTGTCACACTAGTACTGACTCCTAACAAACTAGAAGCAAGGCCATACGCACAAAATAGCATTGTATACAAAAGTGGATATTCTTCATGCGGCTGCCCCATATACACTAAAAAAGTACTCAGCCATTTCAGCAGATATGGAACCCCTATCTACAAATACTATAGACACCCCAGCAACTGTAACTGCACCAGCAGAGTCTACCGCTCAAACAGATACTACCAGCCAAGAAAAGTATACCACAACAAACGTAAATGCAGTAATCGTAGACACCGTAACTATCGCAACCGCCACAGAAGCAACTCAAGAATCAACGTAGTATTCACAAGATAAATATACTCAAAACAAACCTCAGATATCAAAAAACAAAACGGAGACTCCCAGAGCCTCCGTTTTTTTACACACAAGCCCCCCCCTACTTATTTGCCTTCTTCTTATCTATATTCCAAGCAGTCATCCAGAACTGATGCTTCTTCTTAAACCCTTGAGCTAAAATCCTCTCTTCCATATCAGGAAAATGAGCCGCTCCATAAAAAATACCTATATTCTTCTTACCTGCCTTAACCTGTCCCTCCATCACCTCCAAACACTTAACATTCCTATCACCAATGATAACACTCTTCCCCGCAAAAGCAGCTATCTGATCATCACCCGCCCCCAAAGTATGAACCAAACTCAATTTCAACATATCACTATTGCCAGACCACAAAGCCCGCATCATCTTCAGCATACTAGGTTGTTTAACACCCTTGGGCGCGCTCTGCGCATTCTTCAGCGCAAAACTAAACAAAGACTCCTTCTTCTCACTCTGCAGTCTAGTAAACTCCTCCATAGTCAGATCAGCATGCACAAAATTCTCTTTACCATAATCCACATGCTCCTTCTGCCCCGCCAATGCCAACCGCTTTTGCATTGAATTATACATCGTGTCCAAGAAACTAAACTGAACATCCACCTTCTTACCATCATCCACCTTCTTACCACCCTCCATCTTATCACCCCCCACCATCTCAAAAAGCAACGCATCATACTTCTCAAACAAAACATTCAGATCCGTAAAATACTGCTTATCTGCCACATGAACCGCACCTATCAGATCAACCTTCAACCCATCCCTCACATAACGAGTCACTGAAGTTTGTAACTTCACCTCATTCCCACCTTCAGACACCCTTATAAAATCAGTCTTCGCTTCCTTCTTCATAGGCTTAGCCACTTCCTTAGCCTGCCCGCAAACAACCAAAGGCAAAAACACAGCACCCATAGCAAATATAAATTTTGTAAAATGTTTCATAGCTTGATCAACATGAACCAGATCAATGAGATATCCAGAGAAAAATAACTCCCACTCACGTATTAAAAGTGAAATAATATCCCACACATGCTAGTAATACTAACATGAAAATCCCCAGATCCACCTTCACTGCAGCTATCCTCTCTATGACCATAGCACTCCCAGCGTGTAACGAAAATAAAACCCCAGATCATGAAATAAAACCAGCACCAGCCACCCAGCTATTCAATGGCAAGAACCTTGAAGGCTGGTATATCGTTGGTGGCAATGGCGAATATAAAGTAGAAGATGGCTGCATCGTCGGATTCGGAGAAAACATCAAAGATAACACATTCTTAAGAACTGAAAAAACATTCAAAAACTTCGAACTCACCTACCAATTCAAATTCGACCACCTAAAAGGTAACTCAGGAGTCATGTTCAGAGCTAAACAAAAACAATCAAAAGACGGTAATGGCCGTGTCTTCGGATACCAATGCGAAGCAGATAACACAAAAAGAGCCTGGACTGCCGGACTTTACGACGAAGCCAGAAGAGGCTGGCTCTTCCCTACCAAAACAGAACATGACAAAGAACAGGCAAATCAATTCACAAAACAAGGTAACATCATCTTCAAATGGAACGACTGGAACACCATAACCATCAGATGCAAAGACAACCACATCCAAACTTGGCTCAATGGAGAAAAGCGTGTAGACTATACTGATAACGACAAACAGCACGACACCAGAGAAGGCTTCTTCGGACTTCAGGTCCACGGAGGTAAAGCCTTCCAAGCCCGCTGGAAAAATATTTCACTCAAGCAACTCTAGCTAAATATACACCGCACCATGAAACGCATTCTGCTCTCACCCCTCCTCGGAACCCTAATCGCAACCCTCATTAGTAGCTCCTCCATCAACGCACAACAAGGCGACAGAGGCAAAAAGCAAATTGCACCCATCCCAGCTAGCCAAATCCCACCATCACCATACCTAAACATCGAAGAATCCATGAAGACCTTCCAGGTCGCTGATGGTTTCAAACTCGAGCCCATCGCCCACGGTGCCATCACCCGCATGCCTGTCGCTCTTGACTTCGACTCAGACGGCAGAGCTTGGATCGTAGAAATGCGTAACTACATGCGTGACCTAGACGGTTCAGGAGAAAATCAACCCACTGGCCACATCCGCGTACTAGAAGATACCACTGGCGACGGCCTACTCAATAAAGCCACCACCTTCCTTGATAAACTCATCCTCCCCAGAGCTATCTCCGTCACTCCTGACGGTATCCTATACTGCCACCAAGACCAACTCTTCTTCATCAAACGTGACGGACTAAAACCAATCGGAAAACCACAACTAATCGACAAAGACTACGCAAAAGGAGGAAACGCAGAACATAAAGCAAACGGCCTCCTTCTTGGTATCGATAACTGGTATTACAACGCCAAATCTGACGCCAGATACAGACGCATCAACGGCAAATGGACGAAACAAAAAACCACATACCGCGGCCAATGGGGCATAGCAAAAGACAACCAAGGAAAACTATACTCCAATAACAACTCAAACCTACTCTTCGGTGACATCCAGCGCCCAAGCCTCCACTACTCTCACCCCAAACTAAACTTCAAACTCAAAAACAAAGGCAAAAAACGTATCGGCAACAACGCAGTAAATCCCATCCGCATCACTCCTGGACTCAACCGTGCCTACCAAAAAGGACTGCTCGCCCCCAAAACAGGCAAACTCAAAAACACAACCTCCGCCGCAGGTATGACCATATACCGCGGTGACCAATTCCCAGAAAAATACCAAGGCATGGCTATCGTAGCATCACCATGCGCAAACATCGTCAAACTCATCGAAATCAAACGAGACCAACAAAACAACCCCATCGGATCTCACCCACTCGGAAAAAAAGAACTCATCGCCTCCACAGACGAATGGTTCCGCCCGGTCAACATCTACACCGCCCCAGACGGCTCAGTCTGGATACTCGACATCCACTTCGGCCTCATCCAGCACAAAACATACATGACCACATACCTGCGTAACCAATACAGCTCACGCGCTCTTGACAAACCACCATCAACTAACGGCAGAATCTACAGACTCACACACAACGCAAAACCACTAAATAAAGCACCAAAACTCACAAACCTCACCATAAAACAACTCATCAACCATCTCGCCCACAAAAACGGAACCATCAGAGACAAAGCCCAGCTACTCATCACCACCAAAATCAACACCAACCCAAAAACCATCACACCACTCCTCACCTCCGCATTCTCAGCAAGCAAAAACCCACTCCAAAAACTCCACATCCTCTGGTCACTAGAGGCCACAGGAAAAATCCCCACACATATATTCCAATCCGCACTCAAATCCAAAGACATACCACTACTATCATCCGCCCTAGAACTCGCCCACCTCACCCCATCACCACAAACAATCCTAGAAATCATCACTCCAGATAAATTAAACCAAAAAGCCCTTAACTCATACCTCTACGCCCTTGGTGTCATAAATACAAACGCATCACTCATCGCTGCAGACAAAGCCATCAAACTATTCCCCACAAACTCATTCCTCCATGAAGCATACCTAACCGGAACATCAAAAGCCTCATCAAAAATCATCACCAACAACAAAAACATCAACCAAAAGCTAGCCCAACTCATCACCAAAGCCAGTAACAAACAAACCATAACCATCACCAAAAAATCAGGTCAAGGACTCACCGGCAAACACCTCCAAAGCTTCCTGAGAGGTAAAAAAATCTACTCCGCCACAGCCTGCGCAAGCTGCCACGGAGAAAACGGTAAAGCACCCGCACCCGGATTCCCACCTCTCGCCCCATCAGACTGGGTCACCGGAGACCCAGAAAGACTCACCAAAGTCATCCTAAACGGCCTCACCGGAAACATCACCCTCAACGGCAATAAATTTGAAACCACTCTCCCCATGCCTCCTCACATCCAAAACCCAAATTTAGCCAAAGACCAAAACCTAGCTGACCTCATAAACTACATTCGTAACCTAGGCGAAAACAATGCTTCACACATCACACCACAACAAATAAAAACCTTCCGCTCACTCGCAGAAAAACGCCATGCCCCATGGACCGAGAAAGAACTCAGAAAATAATTACATCCTATTCAGTTGCTAAATACAACAAGCTCTGATAAGTGTTCATTTGTTCACAAAAGAGAACAACAAGAAACACCATGCTTAGTTTACTAAAAATCAAAAATTTAGCTCTCGTAGACCAGCTTACATGGCAAATCGGGAACGGCCTAGTAGGAGTAACAGGAGAAACCGGAGCCGGAAAAAGCGTCATCGTCGGCGCCCTCAAGCTCATCCTCGGTGAACGTGCTGATAAAGGTCTCATCCGCACCGGAGAAAACACATGTACCGTCGAAGCCATGTTCACCCTCAAAGACAGCTCCATCGTCAACAACATCCTAGAAGACTCAGGACTAGACAGCTGTGAGGATAACCAGCTCATCATCAAAAGAGTCATAGGCCACTCTAACAATAAACAATTCATCAATAACAGCCCCGCTACTCTCTCAGTCCTAAAAAAAATAGGCTCAGAAATCGTTGACCTACACGGCCCACATGACCACCAGTCACTACTCTCCATCGACCGCCAGCTCAGCATGCTAGACGCATTCTCAGAATCAGAAAACCAACTCAAAACATACAAACAAACATGGAGCGAATGGAATGAAAAATCGATGCGCCTAGAAGACCTCAGAAACTCAGAAAGAGCCAACGAACAAGAACTAGACCTACTCAAATTCCAAGTAGAAGAAATCGAATCCGCTAACCTCAAACCAGACGAAGAAGAAGACATCGAACAACAATTCCAACGCGTCTCAAATAGCTCAAAACTCATCGAACTCTCATCAAAAATAGCAGGCACACTCGAACACACCATAAATGATGCACTTGGAGAAGCTCTCAGAGCAGCTCATGAACTACAACTCCTAGACCCCAGCACTTCAGACAAATTCTCAGGCCTTGAACAAGCTGCTCTCGAGCTCCAAGACCTAGAAAGAGAAATGGCATCATACTCAGGTGAACTAGACGTCGACCCAGAAGAAGAAAATAAACTATCAAACAGAATTAACACATTCGAGAACCTCAAACGTAAATACGGAGCCTCACTCACAGACGTCATCAACCACGGAAACGACGCCAAACAAAGACTCCTAGAAATAGTAAATCGAGACGGCATACTAGAAAACCTCCAAACCGAAGTAGACAACCTCTTCATAAACGTCCTCGCAGACGCAAAAAAACTAACCGCAAAACGCCAGAAATCAGCTCCAAAATTAGCCAAACTCATCGCCCATCACCTCAAAGAACTCGGCTTCAAACAAGCCGCATTTGACCTCACACTCACCCCTCAACCTAAACCAACCTCAACAGGAGCAGAAACAATAGAATTCCAATTCGGCCCTAACCCAGGTGAACCACTAAAACCACTCAGACAAATCGCATCAAGCGGAGAAATCTCACGCGTCATGCTCGCCGTTAAAAGCTCCCTCGCTAACCAAGAAGCAACCCCACTCATGGTATTCGATGAAATAGACGCAAACGTGGGCGGCGAAATAGCCAGAGCAGTTGGAGAAAAAATGGCAACACTCGGAGAACAACACCAAGTCATCTCCATCACTCACTTCCCACAAGTCGCCGCTGTTGCTGGCCAACACTTCGTCGTAGAAAAAATAATCAACACCGGAAGAACCACCTCAACACTACACGAGGTCACAGGCAAAAAACGCATAGAAGAACTCGTCCGCATGCTCGGCGGTGGTGACGGAAAACAAGCCACAGCAATGGCTAAATCACTACTCAAAAACTAATAAAACCATCAAATATAAACACATTTATAAACTTGCTTTTATACCCACACAGCCTACCACAAAACCATGCGTCTCTTAGCCTACATACTACTAATAAGCTCAAGCTTATTCACACCTCTATCAGCTCTTCCTACTGAAACAGAGAAAAACCCCAGCGTAGAAGGCCTCAGAATCTGGACCAACAGAAAAAACAAAAACATAACTGCCAGCCTCGTTAAATTAACCAAAGTCCACGCAGATAAAACCAACAAAAAATCGCGCATCGATGTCACATTCAAATACAAAAGCGGAAAAATAGTCACATTCGACGTCAAGAAACTCTCCAAAGATCATCAAACCCAACTTATTAACTGGGTCAAAAAAAATCCCACAGGAATAGCAAAACCTTCCCCACCATATTCATGGCCAGAATACTACGCAGGTAAAAACGCCCCAAAAGCACAATACATCAAGTTTGACGAATCGCGCAAAGCACACCTATTCCGCACCTCACATTTTGACTTCTATGCAGACGAAAGACTCAGTGACTCTACCATTTCAAAATGCGTCGCCGTATTCGACTCAATAGTAGAAACCATCAACGCACTCCCTCTAGCCATGGACACCATACCATCAGGGAAAAAACCCCGCTTCCAAGCACTAATCGTATCATCTCAGCAAAAATACATGCAGCTAGGCGGCATAAAAAACAGCGCAGGATTCTTCTCACCAGGCCGTAACCTAACCGTTATCCCTATGCAATCCCTCGGCATCGTAAAAAAAGGCAACAATTGGGTATTCGATGGTAAAAAACGCTCTTTTAAAACACTCGTCCACGAACTCACTCACCACGCCACCTCACACTGGTACGGCATGCCACCATGGTTCGAAGAAGGCCTAGCTGACTACATGGAAGCCATGCCATACCAATCCGGCAGATTCCTCTTCTCTAACACAGGATCAGCCATCTCCAAAAGCATCAGAAAATACAAAAAAACAACCGTTGAAAAATTCGTCTACCCAAAAGGCCTATTCAAAATGAGACACCTAAAAATCCTATTCAATACTTCCAGACAACAATGGAACGCAAGCATGGCAAGCCCTCAAATCTCATCCAGAAACTACAGTAGCTCCATGGTTCTAATGTATTATCTCATGCATGTGGACGGCAGAGGAGATGGTCATCATCTCATTCAATGGATGCACAAACACAAAGCCGCCTATATAAGCCGTAGAATAGCTGACCTAGATGGCATCTTCAAAAAACACATCCTCAGAGACAGAACCTACGAGGACATAGAAAAAGAAATCAAAACATCAATGAGCAAAAAAGGCACTAGACTAGATTTCTCACCATAAAAATTCACATCACACCACTCGGCCACCCCCCATTCATCCTTTACTTAGGCCATCACAGCCATTAAATTGAAATTCTAATACAAAAATATTATCAGCCCCACCTATATGCCAAAATTTAAAACACTTCTATCTATCGCATCAGCACTCATGCTACTTAAACAAGCACATGCGAAAGACCTAAACCCTCCACTCGTAGAAACCACGCTAGATTCAAAAAAATCAACCAAACTAAATACAAAAAAAAACACCACAGATACTCCAATCACGGATGAAAAAACAGACATCCTCACCCCCGCAAAATTCATCCCAGCTGGCGGCACAGCATTCCTCACTAAGCAAGCCGACATTGATCTATTCACCAAAGGCAAAAATATAGGCAACGTCAAAAACAACCCAAAGCTCTCATACCGTAGACTCGTTCAGCGAACAATGATGCCCACCGAAGAAAGACCATTCTACGGATCCACCCTCACCTTTGATGACCAACTTGTCGGCGACAACCCCTCTTCTGGGAACGCAATAGACATAGTAAATGACCTAGCCCCACTTAAAGCACGCTCCATATTCTTCGCCAATGTACCCATGGTCTCAGGCAAAAACATAAACTACATACTAGCCAAAAACAAAACCTCCGAAAAACGCCTACAAGAAACCAGAAAACTACTAGAAAGCAAAAGAGCAGAACTCATCAAACTCACCAGAAACCTCATCAAAATCAAACTCCCAGCAGATGATAACGGTAATGCAGAATACGCATGCGAGGTTTTCAATCACACAGCATTCCACCAAAACATGAGCCAGCTAAAAGTCGGATCAGACCGTTATAAAATCTGCATCATGGGCATCGAATTCATAGAAGAATGCCTAGACGAGGCTTACCTTAAAGAAAGACCCGGCTGGGATCGTGCCAGATACTTCCGCTTTCCATTCCTCCACGCGCCCAAATACGCAGCCACCAAAGCAGCCCTCAACGAAACATTCACCAAACTAGGACTCATCTCACTAGGAGAAACTCAGGACTCAAAAGACTTCGACAACTACAGCCATAAAGTAGCCTACGCATCCATGATCGCCGCCAAAGAAAACAGGCGCTACAACCCCAAATTCGGTAAATACGGACGCACAGATAAACCCATCGCTCTATTCCACACCAAAACATGGCCTAAAATAAAACGTGGCATCATTAAAGCAATCAAAGAAAAATAATATCCATGCTTAAAAAAATCACTACCATCGCAGCTATTACAATCACCACCCATATACTAAACTCATGCGCACTTGTCAGCGTGCCCGTTAAAGTAGCAGGAAAAGTAGCCACCACATCACTCGGTGTTGCAGGTAAAATGGCTGGTGCAGGAATAGATGCAGTCACACCCAATAGCTCAGTAGCTAAACCTACAGAAGAAAACTAACCTAAAAGCCAATCCCTTCAGGGCAAAAAAAAGGGAAGCTTTCGCCTCCCCTCTGCCTACTTCTCTATCTCACGCATCCGCTCCTCGAGATAATCTCCCACCCAAGCAATGTTATAATTACCACTCTTAAAATCAGGGTGATTAATGATCTCTATCTGAAAAGGAATCGTTGTTTTAATACCCGTTACCATAAACTCCTGCAATGCACGGTTCATCCTAGTAATCGCTATCTCTCGCGTAGCACCAGTACAGATCAACTTTGCTATCATCGAGTCATAATAAGGAGGAACTGAATACCCAGAATACACATGAGTATCTACGCGTACACCCTTACCACCTGGAGCAAACCATAAATCAATTTTTCCAGGGCTTGGTGCAAAGTTATTATAAGGATCCTCAGCATTAATACGGCACTCTATTGAATGCCCACGTGAATGAGCATTAAGAACATGATCAGAAAGCGGCTCACCAGAAGCCACCCTAATCTGCTCCTTGATTAACTCACAACCCATAACTTCCTCAGTAATAGGATGCTCCACCTGAATACGCGTATTCATCTCCATAAAGTAGAAATTCTCACCACTAGAATCCACCAAATACTCAATTGTCCCAGCATTCTCATACCCTATCTCTGATATCAACTTTACAGAAGCATCACCCATGCGTTTGCGCATCTCATCACTAATCAAAGGACTAGGACACTCCTCTATTATCTTCTGGTTTCGGCGCTGCATAGAACAATCACGCTCATTCAAATGAATAAAATTACCATGCGTGTCCGCCATCACCTGAAACTCTATATGATGAGGGTTAAGCACCAACTTCTCCAAATAACACTCACCATTACCAAAACAAGCTATCGCCTCTTGGCTAGCTGCATTATACAAACTTATAAACTCATCCTCCTCATAACAAGGACGCATCCCCCTACCCCCACCACCAGCAGTAGCCTTAATCATAACAGGGAAACCCATCTCTATCGCTAACTCCAAACCATGCTCAGCAGACTCTAGTATCCCCTCTGAACCTGGTGTTACAGGAACTCCACTCTTTAAAGCTGTAGACCGGGCAGTATTCTTATCACCCATCATCGTGATCGTCTCAGCCTTAGGCCCTATGAACTTAATATCACAGCTCTGACAAATCTCCACAAACCGAGCATTCTCAGACAAAAATCCATACCCAGGGTGAATGGCATCAGCCTCAGTGATCTCTGCAGCCGCTATTATTCTATCAGGTAATAAGTAAGAATCCTTACTAGCTCCTGAACCTATGCACACAGCCTCATCTGCCAACTGAACATGCATTGAATCAACATCAGCTTCTGAATACACAGCCACTGACGGAATACCTAACTCACGGCAGGCTCTAATCACTCGAAGAGCTATCTCCCCACGGTTTGCTACGAGAACTTTCTTAAGCATAAAATTAAAAGAGTATTAACCCTATTTGATAGTAAACAAAGTGTCACCAAACTGAACCGGAGTGCTATCGTCAACTAAAACAGCAGTTATCACACCACTCTTCTCTGCCTTGATCTCATTCATCACCTTCATCGCCTCTATGATACACAGTGTATCACCCTCACTCACACTACCTCCAACCTCTACAAAATTAGGAGCCTCAGGTGAAGCCTTCCTATAAAATGTACCAACCATCGGCGAGTTAATAGGCTCACCATCCACCACTGAAGCCGCCTCAGCACCTCCAACAGCAGGCGCTACTCCAGCAGCTACAGCAGGTGCTGCCTGCACAGGCGCAGCAGCAGGCATCGCCGCAACTATAGCATCAGCATCTACTCCTTTTTTGAGCTTAAGGTTAAACTCCTCTTTTTCTAAGTGAAAAAAGGAAAGTTCATGCTCATTCATGAGCTCCACTATTTTCTTAATGTCTTTGAGATCCACGATTCAATGATGGTTAGTTAATTTGTGTCCTATCTAGCTATTCTAGATACAGCGAACTGCAATCAAAATAACTGCCATTCGTTTGTTGCGTCAAGCGCAGATAAATTAAAGTTTTGCTTTCTAAATCTCCCCATCTCCAGACAATAACATCCAACCCACAAAACTAAACACATTCAATCATGGAAATCACCGAAAAATGGATCATCAAAGCCGCAGGCTGGAAAGCCACCAAAGAAGGCAGAGAACTTCATAAACAAGGTGCTGTCATAGAATCAAAACAAAAAGCCAACATCATTACTGGATCACTCCGCTCAGGTGCCAAACCCACTCGCGTCACCATCAAAATAAACTCATCAACTGACGTCGACACCACCTGCCCACGCATCCAATGCAGAAGAACAGGTGAAATCTGCTCCCATGCTGTAGCCGTCATACTCCACACCATCTCAACTCCACCAACAGATTCCAACCCTCCAGAAAAACAACCCCAACAAACATCCAAAAACACACCCATCCCCCTCAGAATAGACCTCCCACCCACATTCCCTTCCAGCCTAAACAAAGGCAAAGGTGGAATCAGTATCAAACTCTCACCCTCAGATAACTCCTCACCTACAAAAAGCGACCACAACCTAACCGACTGGCTCATCGAAAATACCAACAACCCCGCCCCACCCCTACTAGGGCTCAAAGGCATACAAGCACTCGACTTCCTAAACCAACTCGCAGGACACCAAAAAACCTTCATCGCCGGCAAACCCACATCCATCCACAACAACGGAAACCGTATCCCCATGTCCCTGCAACGTGACGATGACAGGTTCAATATCCAACTCTCATCCCACAAAACCTCAGATACCACAGCATGGTACACAAATGACCACCTCTACCTCTGGGACAATAATAACCATCACCTCATCATCCACAACGTCACCAAACTCTGGAAACCCCGCTACTGGCTAAGAATTGCAGACGGATATAACGTATCCATACCCATCAAGGAGTTCCTAACCAGCATAGAAGCCCAAAATGACCTCATCATCTGGGACAACAGCGAAACACTCTCAGAAATACCCATCTCCCCCGCCACACCATCATTCACACTCATCCTAGAAGGATCTACCTCGCTACTCAGCGCTCAAGTCCAAGCTCTATACCCCTCCGAACCACCACACACCATAGGCATCCAAGACAACTGCAATATCAAATTCCCCATCCCAAACCCAAATAAAGAAGACCACTTCCTCACAAGAAATAAAAACGCTGAAGAACAAGCCGCTGCATCCCTAATGCAAGCAGGCTTCAACATCACAGACCCAAATGGCACATGGCAAATGAACAGTGAAGACACCATCATCGAGTTCCTCACCGCCACCCTCCCAAACCTCGATAAACAACAAAACTGGACCATCAAAACCAACAACAAGCTCAACAGCCTCAAAAACAACATAGTCCGTATCACCCCAAGCTTTGACATCACCAACGAACAAACACAAAAATCAGGACAAGACTGGCTCGCATTCGACCTCAACTTCAAAACCGATGGAGGAAAAGAAATCCCTAAAGAGGTCATCCAACGCATGCTAGCAAGCGGTAAAAGAACCGGCACATCAAAAAACGGCAAACGAGTCATCATATCAAACTTCGATGCCAACACCATAGAAACAGTCCTCCGCGACACCAACCCACAACAAGAAAACGGCCTCTACTACACCCCTAAAGCACAAGCTGCATACCTAAAAAGACTCCAACAACATTACAGCAACCAAACTCCCACAAAACCAGACCTAAACATAACCAAAAAACTCCCACAATCAATCCAGTCCACACTAAGACCCTACCAAAAAGAGGGCATAGCATGGCTGCACGACCGCACCACAAATGAAGGCGCCGCCCTCCTAGCAGACGACATGGGACTCGGAAAAACACTCCAGACCCTCTCACTCATCCACCTCATAAAAAGCCCCACCCTTCCCACCCTCGTCGTCTGCCCCACATCCCTCCTAGGAAACTGGCAAGCCGAATGCCAAAAATTCTTCCCTCAGCTAAACACCCTCATCCTCCACGGACCTAAACGCAAAAAATACTTCAACATCGCCAACACAGCAGACATCATCATCACCAGCTACGCCCTCATCGCACGTGACCTAGAATTCTACTCTAAAACAGAACTCCAGACCCTCGTCATAGACGAAGCATCACTCATCAGAAACCCAGACACCCAAGCAGCCAAGGCTCTCAAAAAAATCACCGCCACCCACCGTATCGCTCTCACCGGAACCCCAGTCGAAAACGCCATCCAAGACCTCTGGTCACTCTTCCACTTCCTACTCCCTAACTACCTCGGAACACGTAAAGAATTCCAACAAAACTACCAACAACCACTCTCCTCAAGCACACCAGACCCAGCCATCATGAAACGCCTCAGAATGAGAGTAGAACCATTCATGCTCAGACGTACCAAAACAAAAGTAGCCACAGACCTCCCACCTAAAATCCACCAAACCATCTACTGTGAACCCACATCATCCCAAAAAAACACCTACCAACAACTCCTAAAACAAGGCATCCAAAAAACAGAAAACACAAACGCAAATCAACCCGGCCAAGCTCACCTACAGATACTCACTGTCCTCCTCAGACTTCGCCAAGCAGCCACAGACCTCCGCCTCCTAGACCCAGACATGGACATCTCAGCAGATGAAGCATCCAGCAAAATAACCAGACTCCTCGAGCTACTCATAGCAGCCAAACAAGGAAACCACAGAGTCCTCATATTCAGCCAGTTCACTAGCATGCTTTCACTCATTAAATCAGCTCTCATAAATGCTAACATCACATTCGCCTACCTTGATGGAACAACCAAAGATCGATCCAAAGAAGTCGAAAAATTCCAGTCCCCAAACGGACCAGACACCTTCCTCATCAGCCTCAAAGCAGGAGGATACGGACTCAACCTCACCGCCGCAGACACCGTCATACACGTCGACCCTTGGTGGAACCCAGCAGTCGAAGCTCAAGCCACAGACAGAGCATACAGAATAGGCCAAACCAAACCAACCACAGTCTACAAACTCGTAACCACAGGCACCGTAGAAGAAAAAATACTCAAACTCCAAGAAACAAAACAAGGACTCATCAACGCTACGCTCGCTGATGCAGAATCACACACACCACTCATGCAAGGCCTTAGCCAAAAAGAAATTGCACAACTACTCACTCAGTAAACTCCGCCAGCTCGCAGGAATCACCTCACCTCGCCCAGCACTATCCACATAAGCCGTCACCATCTCCCCCTCAGCGCAAACCCTATCACCTACAGAAACAACAAACCCCCAACTCATAGACCTCTCACCCACCTCACCCAAAGTCAGCGCCACTAGCACCTCATCCCTAAACCTCAGCGGATAACTATAATCACACTCCACACGCACCTTAGGCAAGCCTCCCTCACTAGAAATAACCGCTATCCCCAGCTCATCAAGGCAAGCATGCTCAGCCAGCTCAATATAACCCAAAACACGCGTATAATGAACCACCCCTGCCATGTCAGTATCTTGAAACGGAACATTAAGTCGATAGAGAAACCTTTTCATATGAGTAAATAAAAAAACCACTATGTCGTCCATAGAACGAAGAGCCACTAATCCGAAAGCTCAGAAAGTGGGAACGCCCTTTAGCACGCTGTCTTCCTGAAAAGGCATGACATTGCACCGCTAGGTAATGCTCCCGTCATAATATCATCGGTCTGGGCTTGCTCTATATGTGGACAAACATAGCAGTTAAAACAAATTAAATACAAATCTCAGATTTTGCAACAGTAAATCATATTCTAATTTCATGTTACAAAACAAAAGGTAACGTAATATTTTTTCTGTAAAAGTTTAATTAATCTTCAAAGATTGTTAGTTGGTTTAATTCTATTGTGTTTAACTTGAGGTAAGTTATTCAGATTTCCAGCTCATCGGAAGTTTCTATGTTAACTCCAGTTACTATCCTTAATACAGATTCTGCGCTGAGCCACATTCAGACTACCTTGGTTAAATCCACCCTGTTGACAGGCTATTTGGGGAAGAGCTTTCTTAGTCTCTACTATCGCTTTACAGACCAGAGCCGTAGCTCGTTCTGTGCACGCATTTCCCAGAGACAGGTGATAACTTCATTGTAACAGGTTTTAACGCTGAGGCTGAGACCGTAACGCTTACTGTTCTCAGTTATGGTGTAAATATAGCACAGCTTCGCACCCAGTCTACCACCCCATAGAAAAGCCAGCAACACTCACCTAACTTTCTTGATAGAAAGGCATTATCTATTAGGTTACTAGCCATTCCTATGCACCCCTTGACAAAATACTGCTTATGTTTATTCCCATTGACCAAAGACACCGTCGATAGCCAAAGTAACCTTAAAATTTTATGACTAGCGGGCTTGGAGATTAGTTCTCATGAAGTGAATACCACATATAAGAAGTGCTCATTGATGAGATTTAACAGCTTCGTGCCTGCGCCTTATACCATTTGAACTGTTAGAATGGATTGATAGCACAACAAGATAGCAAGCGTAGCAAGGCAAGAGGAAAGCGCACAGTGGACTATGCAACTGACGAATTAAGAAGCTAATCTTAATGTATTGTTTTGCACTTCAAAAAATCAGCTCTGCTGCTGTTTCCAAATATATTGAAACTGCTATCAACCCAGAATAACTGTGAAAATGGTATTAACCCATTACATTGAAGATAGCCTTGGTAGTGGTCTTGACCTATACCTTTCAGCCTAAAACTTCGCCCAAGATGGTATTTTTTCTTGTTGGATATACTGAGCCATACCGTCCACAAGACAAAAAAATAACCCCGCCTGATATATCATCAAGACGGAGCTAATGTGTTGAATAATGCCAGAACTACTTGGCTTTAGCTTTTGCCTTTGACTTGGCTTTAACTTCAGACTTGCCCTTATTTTTAGTCTTATCATCTTTCTTCTTGGCTGCTTGAACCTCCTGCGCACGTGCTTCACGCTTCTCAAGCATTTTCAAGGTCTCATCAGAAGTATATTTCTGAAACTTCTTATACTTTGATGGTAACGGAACTCCAGAACCAAGACCTGCCTTCTCATAAAGACGTGCCAAACCATTCGCCTCAGTAAGCTTTTTGTAACCCGACTTATTCTTCTCCTCATCAGGAGTTTTCCACAACCGCATAGCTATGTGAATCTCCTCGTCTTTATTAAATATACGCAATGAGTTCAACGCTGCCTCTCGCACAATGCTCTCAGAACGTGTAAAATCCGAAGTCATAGCAGTAGCATAGGCGTTAAGCGCTTCATTAGTCTTGCCTAACCCTTCATAAGCTAGACCATGACAAAAAGCTACTTGAGCTCGCTGGCCCAATGACAAAGGATAATCAACATACTCAAGGCACAATGTATGGAGACGCTTCCAGTCTTTCTTATGAACAGCATCATACATCTTATACAGCTTTGTCTGCTGAATTATACCAGGACGCGTCAAATAACTTGGCTTATAAAGCTCTAACTCTTTAGCTAATGTCTTATAATCCTTCAACTTCCGATAGCATTCCATCTCATAAAACTTACTAAGCTCTACATAGTTATCATCTAAAAACTGAAAAGCCTTATAGCGCTTCTGTAGATCTATAAAAGCATCCTTCGCTTCCTTATACTTCCTCGCCTCATAAAGATCCTTAGCCTCAGTAACGTCCTTAGGCTCAAACAACCAGATACCAGAAAAACTACTAATTGATGCTTTTTTAGTAACCGTAGCTTTTTTGTTCTCTTTATAGTATAACTTCCTCTTGCTATCAGAACCTGAAACAAGAACCCTGTTGTATTTACCATCATCTTTTATCAAGTAGCCAGAAACATAAGGCTTCTTAGCCTGCCCACTCACTATCAACGTCCCCAACACTAGTGTAGTTATAGCCGCTGCAATTGATTTTAAAATATTCATAATTATATTTATTTAGTTAATTTTTTTATGACCAGTAATTACCCCTCAAGACCCTTTTCTTTTCTCTGTCTCTTTAGCGATTTAATTCCTGGCTCACTTTCCCATGACTTTGAAAGATCCCTCATCTCCTCCCATGATTTCCTAACATCGGTCGGCATCTTTACCTTATTTGCCTCATAAGCCTTAGTTGAACTCCTAACAAAATTAGCAACCATGTTGTAAGCTATCTGCTTAGCTGAAGTCCCCTGAACTTCCTTACCATTCTTTTTAGTAAGAATTGCTGCCTTCTTCAAAGCTGGAATAGATATTTCCCACCTCGATTTATAGCGACCGTATACCGCTGTATAGGTAGATGTCGCCTTGCTGACATTACCATCTGCCTCATAGCCCCTGGCCAACATAAACGCTACTTCCGCTTGTTTATTCTTCGCGTATTTAGCTTTGTTGTATGAAGTAGCATACTTAATAACATTCTTCCAGCTCTCCTTCTGAGCATAGACTTCTACCAAGTTATACGTTGCTTTCTCCTCCGTCTTACTATCAATATCCTTTGTAGCTAATACGTCTTTAAGCGTTTCTAATGCCTGATTCTGCTCAGTTGCGTTAGTGCTCTTGGCCAAAATACCAGCTCTTCCAAACTGCGCTTTCACACGGAATTTTTTACTATTTCGTCCAAGAATTTCATCATAATAAGGCAATGCCTTACGTGGATTACCCGTACGTTCTGCAATGAAGTTACCCAAGCGTATCAAAATAAAGTCACTGAGTTCACTCTTCTTGAACTTCTTATCCATATCTCCAAATATCACTTGGATCTTAATCCTCAGAAGATCCACTTCTTCCTGAGCATCTTCACCACCTGCCTTCTCCAAATTAGCGATGATATCCTCATAAACTCCAATTATAGCTATTCGTAGCAATGCCTGGGTACGCTTATCTCCAGCATCTACATCCGGGAATCGCTCAAAATGAGTCTTTAGCTGCTCTGGAGTATATCCCTCTTCTAGATAAAGCTTACCATAACTATTTATGGCCTCCTCTAAGCCTGGTGCATTCTCCTTCTTTGCCATCTCTGATAAGACACTCTGAAGATTCGCTAATGCCTCTTTACCTCTACCCGCTGCCTTAAGAGCCGGTACACCCGCTACTGCTAACTCAGTCTTATACGGTGAACTCTGGCGCTCTTTCCAGAACTCATCATAATAAGGTATAGCATCTTGTATCTTAGGATTAGGCTCTTTATTTACAGTCTTGACTCCGTGTAGCGCAACTAATTTATAGAGTGCCTCTTCAGACACAATATCTGCTCCCTGCCTCTTAGAAAGCTCTAGCCCCTTTATATAATACTCGTGAGATAAATCCTTTTCCTTCTTAGCTCTGTGAACATCTCCTCGCAATAAGAAAGCAACGCTCTCAACAGCAGAGGATGGAAACTTCTTCTCTAACTTGTCGAGTGCAGCCACAGACTCCTCTAACTCTTCAAGTGAAAAATGTGTATTCGCCCTATCATACAAAGCAAACGGTATATAATCATTCGTACTAGCATCAGGATAATCGCTCATAAAACGATCCAACTCAGTCGCTGCTTTCTCCCAATTCTCAAGACGTGTGTAGTTAGATGCCGCAAAATATCTTGCTGCAATCTTATACTTACTATCTTTATACATCTTCACATGCTTCTTCAAATACGGATCCGCTTCAAAAAACCTACCAAGATAAAACATTGAACCACCATAAACATGCAAACATAAATCATGTTGCTCAGTCTTCTCCGCCAAAGTAGGCATTAGCTCAGTAGCAACCTTAAAAGCCACCTCATATTCACCAGTATAAAAAAGTGAAATCAACATCATGTTTTTCACCGCTCCAGCATACTGACTTGTAGGAAACTTCTCTAGAAAGAGTCTACCATACTTTTCTGTCTCCATTACCTCTCCTACAGCGGACGAAGTCCTCACCAAATTGTAGAGATTTGCCTCACGACGCTTACTTTTCTTGTAATACTTTTCCAGAGACTTGAAAGCATTATACGCTCCTCGCGTATACCCCTCTCCCTCATGTGTCGCTGCAAGGGACAACATCGCCAAAAGCTCGTGAGGCTCACCGGCATCTATAGACTTACTAATATGCTTCAAATCATTTTGGATACGGATCACAGACTGCATAGCATTAGGATTTATATAACCATCTTTTACAAGAGGCCTTGTGTAACCAGCCAAATCTTGGTCAAAAACACTGAGATCTTCAAATGCCTCTTTCGTTCCAGGCATTAACCCATAGAGCGCAAACGTAGCTCCTAACATATCCTGAGAAAACGCTTCAGCAGCATACTTCCTAAAGGACGGAATAAACTGATACATCTTATAAGGATCAAGAGTCAATACACCTCGGTTCTCATTTACAAACTTTACTAACATCGCCTCTTTCTTTTGAAAGATAGTCGCAGCAGCAAAGTCTTTGAATGCGGTTACAATCGCAGCATCAGGCACTCTCATCTTGTCTTTGTTCTTTAAAGCCTTCTCGTAGTAACGCAGACCTCCTTTTATATTAGGCTTTTCGAGTTTAAAATGGCAAATTGCCATGTTAATGTGATACATCCCAATGTGATATTTATCTTTGATCTCCTTCTTATCACGCTCATCAAGAAATTTCTTGTAGCTTGTAATCGCTTCAGCAAACTTCTTTAAATGCTGATCGGCTTCTCCTGTATACAGTAGCGATTTAGTACGGTATATATTCTCCTTACCCTTGATCTTGCGACAAGCCTCAAAAGACTCTTTAGCCTCACCCAATAGCTCTTCAGCTTTGTTTAAATCCTTCTCGTTACTAGAACTCAGAAGAGTTTTCGCAAAACTTAACTCACAATAGCCCTTGTCATAATACAAGTTACCAAACTTAGGCCCATGTAATCGTGCTCCATTCTCTCCATGATTCTTCATGATGCGATCATAGATAACCTTAGCTTCAGCATAGCTTTTCTTACGCATCGCCTGTATAGCAGCGCCAACATCTTGACCTATATTTGCACTTGCTACATGGGGTAATACAGTCACCAAGGAAGACCCCGCGATTACTAGTGCTAACGTGATTGACTTTCTTTTTTTCATAGTTTGTTGATTATTGAATTTATAATGTAATCGTAACAGATTCACGATTCATAAAATGAAGGACGACTCCCATAAAAAAGACGGCCTTCTTTGGTTTAGATCTTCTACAGTTAGTATTACGAAAAACACCGCAGAAATATTAGGTATTCAGAGGACTAAATTATTAATGCAGTTTCTCGCTACTCGTCAATTACAGCAAAAGTCACACTATTAATATTTGCACCTTTCAGACAGTTTAAAACATCCATTGCAGTCTGTTGATCGAGCAAAGGATCAATAAATAACTGCACAACAGGCTCAGAACCACTTGATTTTGTTGTCATACTGTAAGTTTTCAAACTCTCGAACAATAATGGCAACACACGATCATCACCCTTAACTGATGTATCAAGATTTTCTTCCTTATTAACCACTATAGAAAAACCTGATCCTGTCTTATTCACTTGGATAAGCATAGGCTCAATTTCCACAGGAGCAGAAGTCTTCGAATCTGAAGGTAATGTCATCGGTAAGTCTTGCTCACGCGGTTGAATTGTTGACGTAACCAAAAAGTAAATAAGTAACAAAAAACAAACATCAATCAATGATGAAATGTCTAACACTGGTTCGTCTTCATCTGCCTGGAGTCCTCTCTTTCTTCTAGCCATAATAATAATATATGTTGTATTTAATAAATGTTAAGATAAGAAAATTTAGTCCTTATCAAACGGATAAACAGAAAATTTGATTTTCCTAACCCCTGCCGCTGCTGCCCCTGCTATAGCCTCCTGAGAATACTTAAAGAGCACCCTCTTGTCTCCTCGCAAATGGAGATTAAGCTTTTCTTCAAATTCAGGATTCATGTCCGTGATACGTTTTTTCTCCGCCTCAACATATTCTGTAATCTCTTCTATCGTCTCCATCTTACCTCCATCTTCTTCAGCGTATTTAACTTTGCGGTAGTCCTTCTCACCCCTCACGTTTAGTACTATTCTGCCGTGATTGTCATTCGGCTTGGTAGAATGAACCGCTGTCGCTGGTTTGACGTCAGGGTCCATTTTCACAATCATAGGCGATGATACTACAATGAAGAAAATCAACAGCAGAAACACCATATCAATCATTGGAGACATATCCATATCAGATTCCTTCTCTTGATGTGCGTTTAACGCTCGTAATTTATTTGATGCCATAATGTAAATATACTAATTTAAATTAGCTGAATCGTGTAAGATAGTGATCTAAAATCAACCAGAGGCTCAGCTATTGAAACCTCTGGTTGTATATGTTGTTCAAGTTATACGGCTAAGCCCTCAGGAATCTTAGCTAATTGAGCATCTCCATTCACTGTCTGAATAGATGCATTGATCAATTGCTCCGCTGTCTGGTTACACTCAGCTACTAAAGACTGGTAACGTCCTTTGAAGTAAAAATAAGCAAAAACAGCTAAGATAGCTACAATAAGACCCCACATAGTAGTAAGTAGCGCTACTGATATCTTCCCAGCAAGATCACCAGGATCAGTCTGACCGTCACCTAGTAAAGCAAAAGCTCCAATCATACCAAAAACAGTTCCAAAGAGTCCTAGCATCGGTGCTACTTGGGCTACCAATGATACCATATTAATCCAAATCATGTT
Organism: uncultured Verrucomicrobiales bacterium; assembly: GCA_937934595.1. Classification (GTDB taxonomy): domain Bacteria; phylum Verrucomicrobiota; class Verrucomicrobiia; order Verrucomicrobiales; family Akkermansiaceae; genus Rubritalea. The sequence continues at coordinate 35,927 of CALGZA010000012.1, forward strand.
CTTTCTACCCTCGTTGATTGAAAAATCAGCCATTGAATCCTCTACTCCATCTCTGCCTAAATCTTCAGGACGTGTAGCATCTATATTAGGTAGCGCATAAGCCATCATCCTTCCTAAGTAAGATGGGTGAGATGCGGACAATTCAATGGCAGACCTGACTCTACAGTTCACCATATGGTCTAAAAGTGCACCCTTAAGGTCGTCCGGACAATACTTTGCCTTCGACAAATTAATGAAGTTATACACCGATAAACCAATCAATGAAATGAGACCAAAGGCAACAATAAACATGGTCAACAGTCCACCCTGCGTTAAATACTGCTCTAAAGCACTTTTCGGCTTCGCGGCTGACTGAGCCATCAACGGCGCAGCGGTTAATAATACGGTCGATAGTGCGAGACTCGCTTTCTTGACTTTGCTAGTAGCTAAATATTTCATGTTGTGATGTGTGTGTTACGTGTGGTTAAAATTTTATAATTAACGTTTCCTATACTGCGAATCAAACGCATCTAGTAAAGAAGCATTTTTAAAAAAATATAATCCAGCCACTACTCCATACCGAATGAAACCCTCAAATCATTACAGCGCAATGAATTAAAGAAAAATGAATTCCAAACACCTTTAAGAAAAATCACAAATTAGTACTTTAGAAATCTAAAATGAACCAGCATCTACTATACTCTCTAACAATTTTCACCGCTTAAATTTCTATCTTATACCTAGGAACAGAACCATCAACATCTTTACTCCATCTATCTATACCGCCCAAAAGCGCAAAACTGTGCTTCATCTCATGCCCAACAAACCACGCACATGTATCCAGAGCACTTTGACCTTTATGATCATAAATAACTATAACTAGTGCTTCTGACCTATCCCAATTTGAAAAAATATCCTGTTGCAATTCCTGCGTCATAAAATACGAGCCAGCTATCGCCACCGCCTCATGCTCCTCCCTCGTCCTTGTATCCACAAACCTTACTTCTACCCCGCTATCCATCATAGCCTTAACAGCCTCCGGCTCTATCAACATTCCCTTATCTACCACATGACTATCCAGTATATGAGCCTTTACCTCATCAAAATCTAATGAATTCCTGCCACAAACCCCCATTAAAGTCTCATCATCCTTATAGGCACATGAACTGCACCCACCTATGTGATAACGGGCAAACAACGCTCGCCTCGCCCCCGGATACCTAGAATTAACCTCACCCATAGTCACTCCCTCAGATAACTCATCCCCATTTTTCATTTGCGTCATAGCCAATCTATTACATCGCATACTCTAAATTTTCCACTGTTTCTTTTGGTCAAAGTATGCTCATCTCCAGAAGCATGAGTAACAAACATCCAAAAACTACTATAGCTGAACAAACTGAGCCCACTAAATCAAACACAGTGACCCCAGATTACTCACACCTAGAACCTAAAATATACCTACTCCCTAACTTAATGACAGCAGGTAACCTACTATGCGGTTTTCTTGCTGTCCTATCAATCATAGAAGGAATGTATGGCGAAGTTCAGTTCGCAAAAAAAATCGGCGACGTCACCCTCGCTAGCATCCACCAGTGTTACGAAAACGCCATCTTCTACATCTTTGGATCATGCATCTTTGACCTCCTCGATGGCAGACTTGCCAGATTAGGCGGTAAAGAATCACCATTTGGTAGAGAATTCGATTCAATTGCAGATGTTATCTCATTCGGAATGGCTCCAGCCCTTCTCGTCTCGAAAGCTGTGCTTTTCGATCTGCCTGAAGAAATCAGCTGGATCGGCGGAGTCGTCTCATTCACATACCTACTCTGCGGATCAATGCGACTTGCGCGCTTTAACTGCCTCGCAGCCATCCCACATAACAGTGACGACAATAAAGACTTCCTCGGTATACCCATACCCATGGCAGCAGGATTCATCGCATCGCTTACATACCTACTATCAAATTTCTACGAATTCGATAAAAGCCTAGGAGCATGGAACTATGTCCTCGTCGGAGTCACACTTGGCCTATCATTTCTAATGATTTCTAACGTCCGCTACCCTAGCTTCAAAAAAATAGACCTAAAAACAAAAGGTTCAGTCTGGGGTATACTACTAGGCACCCTAGCCATAGTACTAATCTTCAACCAAGCCACACGCTCCTACACACCAGCTATCATATTTACAGTATACTTAGTATTCGGATTAATCAGACCATTATTATCTAAAAATATACGCAACTCACTAAGCGAAACTATAGACGGCTAATAACCAACTCACAAACACTCCACTCCTTACTAAAAAAAATTACTTTGCCAACAAACTATTTACCTATACAATCCATCTTATGATCAAATACCTACTATCATCCCTCATGCTCATGGCATGCGCCACTTTTTCATCTGCAGGCGAAAACACCACGATCATTATTGACCCCGGCCACGGAGGTAGAGATCGCGGAGCTAAATGGGGTGGAGTCAGTGAAGCATCACTTAACCTCAAAGTCTCAAAAAAAGTCAAAGCCTTCCTCGAAGCAAAAAATATACCTGTAGTTATGACCAGGAAAAGTGACGTTTACCTCTCCCTCGCTCAACGTTCTGTCATCGCTAACAAATACAAAGACGCCATCTTCGTAAGCATCCATTTCAACGCCCACACAAATACCACCATCAAAGGTGTAGAAACCTTCTACGCCAGCCCTGATGGCAAAAAAATCGCCAGCAACGTCCAGCGTAGAGTCAGTAAACTCACAGGAACAAGAAACCGTGGAATTAAAAATGGTATCAACTTCGCTGTCCTCAACCAAACAAAATGCCCAGCTATACTAGTAGAGTGCGGATTCATCAGTAACCCCTATGAAAGAAGAAGATGTGCCCAGTCATGGTACCAAACGCTTGCCGCCAGAGCCATCGTTGAAGGTATTTTACTTTCAAGAAAAACAATGCCTTCAAACGCACAATAAAACGCTCAATTAAAAAAATGCACTTTTTTTCAAAGAAAAACTTGACCATTACTGAAATCTGTTTATAACTTTCTCAGCGACCTATGGTTTTTGGTCTTAAGCTTTTGGGAGGGGGCTTAAGATTCTGTTTTACCATAGGTCGCTACTTTTTTGCCCTGATCTCTCAGCCAGCACCTACCCCTCTGGATCCTCTTCAAACAAATCCAAATCACCTCTCTTACTATCCTCATAACCCAGATCAGGTATCAACTCCCCACCATCCGCAGCTGCCGTAGCTAACACATCACACCTCTCATTAAATTGATGGCCCGCATGCCCCTTAACCCACGTCCACATAATATCATGGCCCTGCATCGCCTCATAGAGACGTTTCCACAGATCCACATTAAGTAACGGCTTCTTCCCTGCCTTCGCCCACCCTCTACTCCGCCAACCATCCAGCCACCCTTCGTTAAGAGCATTTATTACATAACGCGAATCAGAAAACACCTCTACTCCACAAGAAAACTTCAAAGCCTCAAGAGCCACTATCACCGCCATCAACTCCATCCGGTTATTTGTAGTCTCAGTATAACCACCACTTAACTCCTTCTCATGCCCCCCACTCAAAAGCAAAGCCCCATAACCTCCTGGCCCAGGATTCCCCCGCGAGGATCCATCTGTATAGATAAGAACTTTATTCATAGTCAAAAGCATAGTATATTGTTGAAGTAATCCAATCTAATAGATTCCAGCATGCGCATAGACATCATCACACTGTTCCCAGAAATCGCCCTTGCCCCCCTCAGCGAAAGCATCATCAAAAGAGCTCAAGCCTCAGAAATCGTCAAAATCTATGCTCATAACCTACGCGACTGGGCTACTGACAAACACAAAAAAACTGACGACTACCTATGCGGTGGCGGTCAAGGCATGCTACTAAAACCAGAACCCATCTTTGCCGCCATCGCGGAACTCACCACTACAAATAGCCGCACCCTCCTCATGACCCCACAAGGTAAGCCATTCAAACAATCAATGGCACAAAACTTCTCTAAAGAAAAACACCTCATCATCCTCTGCGGACACTACGAAGGTGTCGATCAACGCGTCATAGATGAACTCGTCGACGACGAAATCTCCATCGGTGACTACGTCCTAACTAACGGAGCCATAGCCGCCGCAGTCGTATCAGACGCCATCATCAGACTCATCCCAGGCGCCCTAGGAGACGAACGCTCGCACCAAGAAGAATCATTCACTAACCCTAACCTCCTAGAAGCCCCCGCCTACACCAAACCCATCAACTTCAAAGGCCTAGAAGTCCCAGAAATACTCCTCAGCGGAAACCACGCCAAAATCAATACCTGGAAAAAACAACAAGCCTACCAGCGCACCAAACAGAACCGACCAGACCTCCTTGAATAAATAATACCTAGTAGTAAAACAGATTTAGCTGATCCATTCTACAGATCATTAAAACCTAGTCAGTAGCCATAGCAGCCACCAAAGCCCGCTCAAACTCCTCTGAAACAGCTTCATAAACTCCCGCCTCCACCCCAGGCTCCAAGGCACTTCCTGCATCAGGCTGACAGAACATAGCCTCCAATTCACCCATGCTCTTGCCAAGGCTATTCACCGCAGCACGCATCGCCGCTCCCAGCCCCACTGAGCCACTCACCACCAGCCGCTCCACTCGGGTCTGAAAAACATCCGCAACCACCTGCGCAATCGCATCATTCTGAGATGCTCCACCAGTCAAATAAATCACCTCAGGACTCAAGCCCATCCAAGCCGTCCTCAACTTCATATTTATAAACTGCCCCTCCACACAAGCCCTTACAGCTGCATCCCCATCTCCCCAACGCTCAAAAACCTCTCCACCTAACAAAACAGGCCCTCCTAAATCCAACCTAGGACTACTCTCAGGACTGAAAAATGGCAACATCAAATGACCTCCATTCCCACTTGGAGTCACAGTAAAAGCACTCGTAAACTGATCCCAATCATAACCAAACTTATCCTTCACCCCCTCACGAGCCAATGAACCATTCACAAAACACTGCAACGACATCGACCCCGCTACAGGATTCCCAAAAACATGCCCACACCCCGCAGGATCCGCCACCACATCAGGCATCGCCGCAAAAAAAGTATCGGAAGTCCCCAGTGAAACCACCACCTTCCCAGGCTCACTCGCCCCCATACCTACTAGACTACTAGGATTATCACCCGTAAAAATAGTCACAGGAACACCCGCAGAAAAACCATACTTCTCAACAAAATACTCACCCAACTCACCAACCACACTATCCCCACCACAAACCGCAGGTAACTTCTCCATCAACCCAGGAGCAGTGGCATCCACTAAATCTCCATCCCACTCCCAACAAGAAATATCCACCAAGTTCATCCCCGCCCCATCACCAGTATCCAAAGCAGCATCACCACCTATCATCACACTGCACAAAAAAGAACTCACCAAATGAATGCGCGCCGTCTCCTCATAAGCAGCAACATCACTCTTATAAAATTTACGAATCTGTGGCCCAGTAAACCTCTCAATAGCCACCGAGCCTGACTTCGCACAAACAACCTCATCACCACCCACAGCAGCCGCTATCTCAGCGCACTCCTCACCCGTACTACTATCCATCCAAATAGGAGATGTAGACCTAGAAAACGTTGCATCCAACTGCTCCGCAAGCCCCTTACCCGAGTCCAAAGACCCCACCACCTCATGCCAACCTGCATTCAAGTAAACAGAACCATGCTGCTGCCCAGCTCCAGAAATCGCCGCCACTTTAGACAAATCACACCTCTCAGAGAGATCACCTAACAATATCTCAAGAGCATCCAACCACATCCTAGGATCCGAGTGAACCTCACCACCCTCACCACCAGCAATAAAACCAGATGGTGCCCCATACTCAGGCAACCTATCACCAAAATTAACCGCAGCCTCCGCAACAACAACACCGCTCTCAACATCAATAACCAAAGCAGAACAGCTCTGCGTAGAAGAATCTATACCAAGTGAATAAGACATAACGTTCTAAAAAAAATAAAATATATATTAGGCTAAAACGGGAGTGCAGACAAATCGCCCCACACTCCCGTTAAAATAAACTACAGAATCAACCTAGATGAACTCATTCAAGAAATTCTCCATCAACTCCTGACGCCCACTCGCCAAAACAGGCTCAGGATTCGCCAAAGCATACTTCTCTAAATCCTCAAAAGTAAGCTCACCAGCCTCAACCTTAGCACCAATATCAGAATCAAAAGTACTATAACGAGCCTGAACAAACTCAGACATACGCCCATCCTTACGGATCGCAGACGCCACCTTAAGCCCTCGTGCAAACGCATCCATACCACCAATATGAGCATACATAAGATCCATCGGATCATGTGACTCCCTGCGGCGCTTCGCATCAAAATTCAAACCACCAGTCGTAAACCCACCCATCTCTAACACCACAAGCATAACCTGCGTAGTAAGATAAATATCCGTAGGAAACTGATCCGTATCCCAACCAATAAGCTCATCACCACGGTTCGCATCTATACTACCAAGCATATTAGCATTCGTACAAACAGTCAGCTCATGCTCCATCGTATGCCCCGCCAAAGTCGCGTGGTTTGTCTCAATGTTTAACTTGAAATGATCCATCAAGCCATACTCACGTAAGAAATTCAAACAAGTAGCAGAATCCGCATCATACTGATGTGTAGACGGCTCACGCGGCTTAGGCTCAATATAAAACGGCCCATCAAAACCAATCTTCTTAGCATGATCCACCGCCATATGCAAAAACGCCGCCAAATGATCCAACTCACGCTTCATATTCGTATTCAACAATGTCGCATACCCCTCACGACCACCCCAAAACGTATAACCCAAACCATCCAGCTCCTTCGTACACTCAAGAGCCTTCTTAACCTGCGCCGCTGCATAAGCATAAACCTGAGCATTCGGAGAAGTCGCTCCACCCTGTGAATAACGTGGATGAGAAAACAAACAAGCAGTCCCCCACAAAAGCTGAACCCCAGTCTCCTGCTGCTTAGTCTTTAACTTAGCTACAACCTTATCCAAAGCAGCATTCGAAGCCGCCAAATCATTTAGCTCAGGCGCTATATCACGGTCATGCCAACAATAATAATCAATCCCAATCTTATCCAAAAACTCAAAAAATACATCCACGCGTGAAAGCGCATTCTCCACAGAATCAGAACCATCATCCCAAGGCATCTGCGCAGTCCCACCACCAAATGGATCAGCCAGCTCATTACGCATCACATGCCAATAAGGAGCCGCAAATCTCAAATGATCCTTCATCGACTTCCCATCCACAAGCTCATCAGCATTATAATGTTTAAATGCCAATGGATTCTTTGAGCCTACACCCTCAAAATTAATTTTTTCGCAATCGAAGTATTCTTTCATATCAATAATAATTTAAATTTCATCAAAGCATACCCAAATCACACACACTATAAACCGCATATTACGTATTAATTCTGTTGATTTGCGTAAACCTCTCACTAAACTCACAACCATGGGAAAACAGGTAGCCATCATCATGACAGAAGTATTCCTCCGTCGTCTCACCCCCTCACTCATCCCCTTCGTAAGAAGACAACACGACTTCAGAATCCTCAGCATCCGCCGCCCCATCAAAGAACTAAAAGCCATCATCAAAGAACTCAGCCCCAGCGCCCTCATCACCGAATGGATACCAGACACCACCGAAACCCTACTCGAACTCGGCATACCCACAGTCATCGCAGCCACCGATAACCAATACCAAGGCGCCACCAGCATCGATGTCAATGACTGGCAAGTCGGATCAGAAGTCGCACGTGCATTTGCGCAAGCAGGATACCAAAGCTTTGCATGCCTAGGAAATTCCACCCCATACTCAGACCAACGCATCCAAGGATTCACCCAAGAACTCGGAAACACCGCACAACTCTCCATCCACGAACAAGAAACCCTCAACGAAACCAGCTACAGCGAAGACTTCGCACTCCCATGCCAATCCCTACAAAACTGGCTAACCTCACTACCCAAACCAGTAGGAATATTCGCCGTCCACGACCCCCTAGGCAGATTCCTCTGCGGAGTCTGCCGCAACATGGGCATAAAAATCCCCGAAGAAGTCGCCATCATCGGCGCCAACAATGATGACCTAGTCTGCGGACTAAGCTACCCCATGCTTTCCAGCGTATCCATACCATGGGACACCATTGGCGAATCCATCGGCGAAGCCATTCGCTCACTACTAGCAGGTGAACCCACCCCCACAGAACCCATACTAGTCCCAGCAGGTGCCGTCATCCTCAGACACTCCGCAAACCACCTCGCCGTAGGAGACCCCACACTCAGAAGAGCCATGACCTACCTCACCACTCACATCCAAGAACCCATCACCATCGAAATCCTCTGCAGCGAACTAAAAATCGCCAGACGTGGACTCGAACAAAAATTCCGAGAATACCTCCACTGCACACCTTGGGAAATGCTCTGCAAACTGAGAATCAATCAAGCCAAACAACTACTAACAGAAACCAACCACCCCATATCCATCATCTCAGAACTATCAGGCTTCAATGACCCAGAACGCATGGCTGTCGTCTTCAAAAGAATCGAAGGAATCCCACCCTCAAAATACAGAAAAGGCATCCGCAAAAACTCCTAGCAAAAACTACCTAAACCTCCACCACACAAAAGGCATCCCCATCAGAAACAACATCAACGAACTCGGCTCAGGAACAGGCAAAAAACGCACACCATCCACAGCACCATCACTCACCGCTACAGACGTAAAACCCCTACCATTCAAAGAAGAATCAAAGCCCAGCTCAAGCCACCCATACTTATAACGCACCTTATCCTCCCGCACCCTAAAAGCAATAGCATGCTCACCACCAGTCAACCCACCACCACCTTGCACCACCGGGTAACGACTCACAATAAACTCATAAGCATTATAAGCTCCCTGCCCCCACATCCCTAGCTCAGTCTCAGCAGACATCATCTCCCCCACCTCAAGAGGCTTAGCCAGCCCACTATCAGACAGTAAAAACTCAACCTGACTACCAGCTAAAATAGAACATGACACAGCGCACGCCGAACCATCTAAATCACGCGTACATATCAACTCTGAACTCAGAGAAATACTCCCCTCATCTTCATCACTAAGCATAAAGGTCTGAGAACTACTCCACAAAGACGCCTGATCTACAGCCATCCTCACTATAGCAGCCTCAACAAAAATGCTCATACAGCACAGAGAAAAAATAATCTTAAAATACATAAATAAAGTAGCTTACAAATTAATATAACAGCAAATCACCAGCGATTCGCAGCACTCGCTACTACCAAAAAAAGAAACGCACAAGAAAAAAACGAAATAGTTTTCAAATAATCGTTTAACTCAAAAAAAACGCCATCCACCAACCAAGCAAAAACATTACAGCACCCAACCCTCAAATCAAAGCATCACTTAGGCATAAGCCATACACCCACAACCTTCAATAACTTTACATCCACAATCAAAGCAGCCCGCCCAGCACCATTACCAACCTTAAGCCTCCCATCATCATCATTCACATATCGAACAAGCCACACCTCACTCGCCTTAAACTTCCCCAAAAGACGAAAACTCTCAGATACATAAGTCGACTTCCGCCTATTAACCCAGCCTGCAAAGTCCTTGACCACCGTCCTGGACTTCACACTCGGATCCATGCTCAAATGCTCCTGTAAATAATCATCAGCAACAGCATAAACCTTCTTCTCCTCCTGAAGATCAACAACAGCCAAACCACTAGCCAATAATGACTGAACAGTCATCAAAGCACACATTAGCCTCACTAACAAATAAACCATAAAACAACCTACCTAAGATTTTTCAGAAACTGTAAATCCAACCACAGCCCATCTCTCAAGAAATAGGAAAACAGAATCTTCCCCTTACCTTCCTCCCATTTTACAACCATCCGGTAATCGGATCCACCTTGGACATAAGTAAGCCCCTCAAAAGGCTTACCATCTATAATCTTTACTTCCGCAACCTCCCCTCCAGAGCCATCTCTCCAGATGTGCTTCTTATCCTTGCCCTGCTTCAACACCTGAGCATAGAGACCATGGCTCTCATCAACCGGCCAGCAGAGAATGTGCCAATCAGCCACCTCATGCTCAGCTTTTTTCTTTAGAATAACAACCTCAGCTTTCTCAGAATGAGGCTCAACGCTCAAGGACGCTTGAGCAATAAATGCAGAGGCAACTACAACAGCAACCCCAGCCAGGGACTTGGAGATATTAACAGTATTTATCATAACAACATTACCATAACACCCCTATCCAGCATTTGCGTAAAAAGTATGTAAAG
>CALGZA010000013.1 GCA_937934595.1 uncultured Verrucomicrobiales bacterium
ACAAATTCAGAACCCTTTCCCTCATACAAAGACTTCAATACCACAAAGCCCGTTTTATTTGCCAAAGCTTTGTTTCTCGAGTAATAATCATAAACCTTCATCGGATCTCCCTCCAAGAGATCTAATGTAGATATCAGTCCACCCTTCTTATTTGCCTCGCCATACTTCCGTAGTTCATCCCGCCCCTGTATCTCTAAATGAAGAAAGTCCTCATATTCATCATCCACCTTAGCTATATCCAGCCCAGCTAAACGATTAATTTCATCATTTAATGTTCCATACCTAGCATGTAAATAAGCCATCGCTCTATATACAGCCGCACTCTTTGGAGCTAAATTCAACAAAGCAATAGCTGAACTATGATCACCATCACCAATAGCCTTCCCAGCAGCAGCGAAAGCCAAATTGTTGTAATCATCATACAATTCCTTAGAAAGCTCTCTATCCTTCATATCCGCTAACATCAAAAGCATCTGCGAATAGGCCTTTAGTCTACTGAGCTCTGTCAGAATACGCTTCTTTTCTCGGGCGTCAGCAGATTGAAAAGCATGAACCAGTTTCTTAACTTGATCAGATGATGTAGGAGATATACCTGTCCTAATATAACGGATAAGCTCATTCCCCCTAGATACAACCTCAGGATGGCCACCCAGAACTGCAGACTCTAACTTTTTCAATACCGAAACACCTCGCTTCCATAATAGTATACTTGCATCTTCCCTGACAGCATAGCTCTCATGTGAAAGCATCTTAATCAAATCAGCATCATTCATCTCATCTAGCTTCAGCATATCACCAGACTTAACCTCTAATACCTTTGTAACCACCTCTTTAGGCACAGAGCCATTGTCTATATCAGCCACACTGATAGCCACTGCAAACAGACCAATAAATGAAATCCCTGTTGTAATTCGTTTTCTCGAGTATCTAAAGATCATTATAATTAAAGCATTTTATACCTAAAAAAGGTAACCTAATTTAAGCAAAACACCAGATTTCTTTTTCAAACAATCAATGATATAAAAATACTCTGAGTTAAAAAACAGGGCCAGTCGATCTCTCGAGCCAGCCCTGTAAATAATCTATATTTCAGATAATAATCTACTCAGAATATGCCTCCATACCAATGCACGAGCACATTAGATTCCTGTCACCGTGAACATTATCCACCCTGCCAACATAAGGCCAAAACTTATGCTGTCTTAAGCCCGCCACGGGATACGCTGCCTTCTCTCGGCTATAAGGCCTATCCCATGTGTCACTTGTAACTACCTCAGCTGTATGAGGAGAATTAGTAAGAACATTATTTTCCTTATCAACTACTCCATCAATTACCTCCTGGATCTCACCATGGATAGAAATTAAAGCATCACAGAAACGATCTAACTCAGCCTTAGACTCAGACTCCGTAGGCTCTATCATCAATGTCCCAGATACAGGGAAACTCATCGTCGGCGCATGATATCCATAATCAATAAGACGCTTCGCTACATCCTCAACACCTATTCCAGATGCATCCGTAAGCGGACGCACATCAATGATGCACTCATGCGCCACCAACCCCTCATTACCTGAATAAAGAACAGGATAATAATCCTTTAAACGATAAGCCACATAATTAGCATTCAAAATCGCTATCTTAGTTGCCTCGGTCAACCCCTCAGCACCCATCATCGCTATATACATCCAAGAAATAGTATTGATCGAAGCACTACCAAACGCAGCAGCACTAACCGCACCATCCTGAGAATCAGCAGTTATATGACCAGGTAAGAAAGGAACCAGCTGTTCAGCCACACCAATAGGACCTACACCAGGACCGCCGCCACCGTGAGGAATACAGAAAGTCTTATGCAAGTTAAGGTGGCAAACATCAGCACCTATAAACCCAGGACTCGTAAGTCCCACCTGAGCATTCATATTCGCACCATCCATATATACCTGACCACCATGATCGTGAATATTCTTACAAATATCCTTAATAGTAGCCTCATATACACCATGAGTAGATGGATAGGTCACCATCAAACAACCAAGATCAGCTGAATACTTCTCAGACTGAACCTCCAAATCCTCTACATCAATATTCCCCTCATCATCACACTTCACAGGCACAACCTTGAAGCCAGCCATTACAGCAGATGCTGGATTCGTCCCATGAGCAGAAGTAGGTATCAAACATATATTCCTATTATCATCACCATTCGCTATATGATATCGACGTATAGCCAAAAGCCCAGCAAACTCACCCTGTGAACCAGCATTAGGCTGTAAAGATACAGCCGCAAAACCAGTGATCTCAGCCAGCCACTCAGACAAACTATCCAGCATATCTAAGTAACCATGCGTCTGAGACTCAGGAGCAAACGGATGAATACTAGCAACACTAGGCCATGACAAAGGCATCATCTCAGAACTAGCATTCAACTTCATCGTACAGGAACCCAAAGCAATCATCGACTCATTAAGAGCCAAATCACGACCCTCCAACCTAGCTAAATAACGAAGCATCTCAGTCTCAGAATGATAACGATGGAATACCTCCGCCTTACAAAACGCAGACTCCCTCGCAAAACTACCTTCCCAACCAAATGCATCATCCTCAGGCATCAAAATCTCAGCCTCCACACCGAATGCCTGCAAAATAGCCATCCCATGCTCAGGAGTATGGGTCTCATCAAAAGAAATACCCACATGGTCTCCATCAATAACGCGCAAATTTATTTCAAACTCATTCGCTGTCGCATGAATCTCATCAGCCTTACCAGCTACCTTCACAGTCAACGTATCAAAGAACACATCATTAGTTAGCTCAAATCCAGCAGCCTTCAAATTATGCGCTACAACAGTCGCCATCTCATGACAACCCATAGCTATAGTCTGTAATCCAGCTGGACCATGATAAACAGCATACATCGATGCCATCACTGCCAGTAAAACCTGTGCAGTACATATATTTGACGTCGCCTTATCTCGGCGAATATGCTGCTCACGCGTCTGTAGTGCCAAGCGGTAAGCAGGCTTACCATTTGAATCTATAGACACCCCTATAATACGTCCCGGCAACTTACGCTTAAGAGCATCTTTACAGGAAATATAACCAGCATGAGGCCCACCAAAACCAAACGGAACACCAAATCTCTGACTCGAGCCCACCGCTATATCAGCACCAAATTCACCCGGAGGCCTAAGAACAGTCAAAGCAAGCAAATCAGCTGCAACAATAGTCATCGCCTTAGCCTCATGCACCTTCTCATGAAACGCTGAATAATCCTCCACACCTCCCTCAACATCAGGATACTGAACAATAGTCGCAAACAGACCATCACAGCCCAAAGGATCAAAAGTCTTCCAGTCACCAACAATCACCGTCAAACCAAGCGGCTCACATCGATTCTGAACAATGTCTACCGTCTGCGGTAAGCACTTATCGGAGACAAACACTGTCGTCCCCTTAGACTTACCAGACTTAGCCAATGCCACCGCCTCAGCAGCTGCTGTCGCCTCATCAAGCAAGGAAGAATTCGCTATATCAAGACCAGTCAGCTCAGAAATCATCGTCTGATAATTGATCAATGCCTCTAATCGTCCCTGAGCTATCTCTGCCTGATAAGGAGTATAAGCCGTATACCAACCAGGATTCTCCAAAATATTTCTCTGAATCACTGCAGGAGTATGCGTCCCATAATAACCCTGCCCAATAAACGAAGTCATCACCTCGTTCTGATCCATTACCTGCTTCAGTAATGCAAGAGCATCCACCTCAGACAAAGCCTCGGGCAAATTCATCTCATGATCAAATCGTATGTTCGCAGGAACAGCCTGATCAATCAAATCCTGAATACGCTCGTAGCCTAACTCACGGATCATCGCATCACGGTCGTCACCAAAGACACCAACGTGGCGACTACAAAAATCTATATGTGCTGACATTTCAGTTAAAAATTAGCCTCCTATGTGAGTGTTATAGGCCGCAGCATCCATCAGAGCCTCAACCTGTGCAAGATCGCTAACCTTCATCTTGAAGATCCACCCCTTACCATGCGGGTCAGTATTAACCAAAGCAGGATCAGCCTCCAATTCCTCATTCGCCTCTACTATCTCACCCGATATAGGTGCAAAAATATCAGACGCAGCCTTCACAGACTCAACCACCGCTATACCCTCTTCCTCCTGGCACTCACGCCCTATCTCAGGAAGCTCTACAAAAACAATATCAGTAAGCTCTTCTTGCGCATGCTCGGTAATGCCCACTGTTGCTATATCTCCTTCTAGTGAAACCCACTCATGGTCTGCTGTATACTTTAGATTCTCTGGTATGCTCATTTTAATTTGTTGGTTTGATTTTAAGTTGTGTGAATATGTATCGATTAGTCCTTCTTGTAAAAAGGTTTTTTAACCACCTTAGCCGGAAACTTCCTCCCACGCACATCAATGTCTACCTCAGTGCCTATTTTAGCATACTCCACAGGTAAATACCCCATTCCTATGCCCTCCTTAAGACTCGGTGAAAACACCCCACTAGATAACTCACCTATCGCATCGCCATCCTTCGTAAACACACCATAATGCGCCCTCGGAGGAGCCCCCTTACCCACATACTTTATAGCCACAAGCCTCTCCTTCATCCCCTCAGCTTTCTGCCTTTCTAATACCTCACTTCCAATAAAACGCTTATCAAGCGCACAGAAAAAACCCAACCCAGCCTGAACAGGTGTCCGCTTAGGTGATAAATCTGAACCATTAAGTGGATAACAAACCTCCAACCTCAAACTATCACGTGCACCTAAACCACATGGCTTAGCTCCAGCATCCACAAATTTCTTAAACCAGGTAATCCCCTCATCCGCCGAAACAAAAAGCTCAAATCCATCCTCACCAGTATAACCAGTCCTACACACAATAAACCTCTGCCCAGCATCCTCCCACGTATCTATACCATTCCTTGATGGCAACTCGCGCTCAGGAAACAGCTTAGCATAAGTATCCACAGCATCAGGACCCTGAACAGCCATCCCAGCCCAGTCATCGGACTCATTCGTTAACTCCAAACCATCAGCCAAATGCTTATTCAACCAAGCGAAATCCTCATCTATCATAGACGCATTTACCACCAAAAATATCTGGTCATCACCAAAACGATAAATAATCAAATCATCGATCACCCCACCCTCCTCATTCAACATAAACGTATACTGAGCCTCACCTATCGCTAACTTCTTTACATCATTAGCCAAGATACCATTTAACCACTCCTCAGCACCCTCACCTCGCAAGAAAAATTGCCCCATATGAGAAATATCAAAAATCCCCACAGCCTCTCGTACCGCTAAATGCTCATCCATATTAGACGTATACTGAACCGGCATATTCCAACCCGCAAAAGGAACCATCTTACCACCTAGCTCAACATGAAGAGACTCCAAAGGAGTTGATTTAATATCTTGATCGCTCATAGAACGCGAATAGGAATGAAATTTACAACAAATGTCAATTCTAGTGTCATAAAATTATCCCCCCTTTAAAGAACCACAAAAAAATAGTCGCCATGCCCTTATGACTCAAATACTATCCTATATATGACTGATCCATACCAAACTCCAAAAACGACCAATCCACAAGAAATCCCCCCATCTCCAAATGACCTAAACATCCCCGGACTCGAAAACGCTACCTATCCACTAAAAATCTCCTACAAAATCATCGCCATAGCACCACAGATCTCCATCACTGACGCAAACGGAAAATCACTAGTCTACGTCAAACAAAAACTATTCAAACTCAAAGAAAAAGTAGACATCTTCACAGACTCATCCAAAAACACCAAAATCGGAACCATCGCAGCCAACAAAGTACTAGACTGGTCAGCCAGATACTTCTTCGAGACTGACAACGGTGCAGAATTCGGCTCCGTCGGCAGAAAAGGAATGCGCTCCATTTGGAAAGCAAAATACGAAATCTTCAACCCAGGTAACGAAAATCCAGAATACAACATCACAGAAGAAAACCCTATGGCAAAAGTATTCGACAGCCTACTCGGAGAAATCCCCGTCATAGGAATGGCCGCATCATACCTATTTAACCCAAAATACCTCGCCACCCAAAACAGCAACAATGAAGAAATCATGCGCGTCACCAAAAAACCCGCATTCTGGGAAGGTAAATTCGAAATGGATAAACTCTCAGAAAACATCACTCCTCAACAAGAACTAAACCTCATATTCTCATTCATCATGCTCCTACTCCTAGAAAGAGGAAGAGGTTAACCAGCCATGCACCAAAACAACAATGCTACCCTCCCCATCTGCCAATGGCAAAAAACTGCTAACCAATACACCCAGAAGGTAAAAGCATGGACAGAACCCTACCGCCAACAAAAAAGCTCAGGCCATAAACACCCCGTCCATGACTTCCTATTCTCCTACTACTCATACCCCATGGGTAAACTAGAAACCTGGCACCCAGGCCTCGGCCCACGCCTAGAAACCACCTCACCAAAAACATTCAACCATAAATACTACACCCACAGAAACGGCTTCGCATTCCTAAACCCCACACTCATCCCCCCATCTCGCATCCCAAGACTAAGATGGATTCAAAGACTACTCCAAAGCACCCTAGAACGCCCACCTAACTTCGCATGCTTCGGACTACACGAATGGGCCATGCTCTACAAAGACGGTGACATACGCCACCGTGAATCCGCACCACTCAGACTCACCCAAGAAGAAACCAACCAAGTCATAGAAGCCAGAACCATCCGCTGCAGCCACTACGACGCCTACCGCTTCTTCTCACCATCAGCCACCAACCTCAATAAACTCAACCCCACAGAAAACAATCGCCACGAATACGAGCAACCCGGCTGCCTCCACACCAACATGGACCTCTACAAATGGTGCTACAAAGCCATGCCCTGGATCTCCAGCGACACACTCTGGGAATGCTTCCTCCTCGCCAAAGACACACGTCAACTAGACATGAGAGCCTCACCATACGACCTCTCACAGTATCAACTCAAACCAGTCAAAATAGAAACAAAACAAGGCAGAGAAGAATACGAAAACCTACAACGTGAACTCTCAAACCGTGCAGCACCAATAAGAAAAAACCTCATCAACAAACTTGATGAGGTCTTAAACATAGCTGAAGGCATAGCAAATACCATTGAATAAAAGTATCTGGTAGTATTTTCGAGCTGATTTTGTTTTTCATCAAGGAATGACGAAAGAATGGTTGTCAACCGTGACTGAGAAATGACGCAGAAAAAAATCAAAAGCAGCCGAAACCCCTACTCATGCCAAGCCTATTTTAATACCTTCATCAACAAATACTAACAGATACTTTTGTGAGTTGCTATAAACTACCAGCTAAACTTCACCCCCATAACTGCATTAAAACCAGTCTCATTCACACCTGAACCATGCACACGGTAATCTTCATCAGTCAGGTTCTCTAAGCCCAGAGTCAAAAGAACATTCTCTCTAGCCTGCCAACCAGCCCGCACTGACCCAATAAGATAACCAGGCGTTCCATTACTCGGAACACGCTCATCATCTCGTAAATCTCCAGCACCCAAATTATCCTGAGTACTTGCAGCCAAAACAGAACCCTCCACCCATATCTTCTCATTAGGATGCGTCCAGCGCAGCGTCGCTGAACCAGCCAATGGAGAAAGCCTACGGATAGTATCGCTCGTTACCACGCCACCCACCTCATCCAATGAATCCTGCTTGCCATCCTGCCATGTCAAATTAGCAGAAAGCTTCCACTGATCACTGATCAAATACTCACCCTCCAGTTCAGCCCCATACAAATAACCATCCTCACCATTCATGATACGAACAAGCGAAATCGGGCCAGTATTATCCTCCACTCGCGTAATCGGATTGCTAATAGCCGTGTAAAACACAGATGAAGTAACTCGGAAAACATCACTCTCATGCTTCATCCCAAGCTCAAAACTCAAAACATCCTCAGCATCAACACTAGATGAACCCACAACTTCATCAGAAGAATTAGAAACATTAGAACCCGTAAGATCCTCTAAATTAGGTGCCCTAAACCCCTGAGATATTCCACCAAATAGATGATTTCTCTCACTAAACATATAATTCGCCCGCGCACTCAATGCCAAATTACTCCAATTCCCATCCCCACTCTCATCAACTCCAGTCGTACGGTTAAATACCCTATCCCACTTAGCCCTAAAATGACTACCTCTTAAACCAGTCGATAACTCCAGCTTATCACTCACATTCCACTTATACTGTGCAAAAACACCCAGCGTATCATAGCTAGAACCATCAGCCACAGGCCTCCTTCTTGGCTCATTCGCACCACTACTTACCTCATCGTGATAATAATCTAGCCCCCACACCACCTCTCCATTACCCACATCCCCACGCCCCTGAAAAGTAAGCCCAAACGTATCCACATCAGTCACACCAAAACGACCATCTCTGCGCTCAGAATCCTGTGACTTCTGATAAGAAAACGTAGTCTCCCACTCACGTAAAAATCGATGCGATCCCTCACCATCAATCCTCAGATATGTCAAAGAACGCTCCTGATCATAAACCCGCGCATCCAAAGTGCCCGCCTGCGTTACATGATCATCATGTATCCACCCCTGGTTAAACTTCGTACTATGCCAGCGCCAAACATCATCCTGATTCAGATACTGATGCGCCAACGTCAACTGAGAGGATGCACTAAGAGCATACTCAAACTTCATGTCAAAACTCTGCTCCTCATAACCAGTACGCTTCATCCTACCAAGATTCGAATCCCTAATATCACCAAAGTCTTTAACTGAAAGACCCAAAGACGCTCCCCACTTACCACCCACACCAAAACGCTGCTCCACCCTACCCACTTGACTCCCACTATTCGTATCATACTTATAATACAAATTACCACCACTAAACCACCCACTCTCATCCTCAAAGCCAGACCTCTTACTCAGAACATTCAATGTCCCACCAAGTGAATCAGACCCATACAACACAGAACTTGGACCTCGGACCAACTCCATCCGCGAAACCGCATTCGAATCTAACGTATTCCAATACTGAATCGGTCCAGAGCGATACGTCGAATTATTCATCCGCACACCATCCACCATTAGTAAATTCTGTCGCCCAGTAAAACCCCTAATAAAAGGTGATCCGTGCCCATGAGTCGTCTTCTGAACCACCACACCCGCTGCAGCACGTAATGACTCAGGTAAAGTCCTCAGAGACTTCTCTAAAATATCATCTGCATTCAGGAGAGTAACAGAATAACTAGAATCCAACAAAGACTCCTGGACCCTTGAAGCCGTCACGATCGACTCATTTAGCTCCTCAACGGCTAACAGATTATTCAATAATGATAACCCTACAACGGTATGTGCTATTGTATTATGTTTCATGTTTTTATATAGTTTTAACGCTTAACTAAAGTTTTTGCGTAAGAAATCGTCTCATTAATAAACTCCTGCGCGATCGGTTTTATTAGGCCCTGATATAAAATACCTACAATAAGCGGAGAAAAACCCTCCAGCGGAATCACCTTACAACCCTCAACCCCAAATTCCTCACCAGACTCACCAGGAACTCCCACGGCCAAACCAGCCCCAAAACCCCTTCTCACATAACTCTGTATAACATCCAGAGAATTCACCTCCACACTCACATCCCAATGAACATGCTGCTTCTGTAAACCCTTCTGAAAAATCTGCTGTAACGCCTCATGTGCAGGTAAACCTACCAAAGGAACCTTTGCCCTGATTCCAGTCCCATCATCACTCTCCTCTAACAAATCATCCAGAGAATGCACCTCCCACGTATCCGGAACTAACAATACCAAAGGCAACCTCAATAGCTCCAAAGACTTCAACCCCTCAGTTAACCTACCATGAATAATACTAATAGAAATATCCGCCTGCTGGTTTATCAAACTACTATGAATCGCAGAAGGCTCCACCTCTTTCAAAGTCAACTTCAAGTCAGGTATCCTCAACTTCAAAGCCTCCAGCACATTAGGTAAATGCACTCGCAAAACAGCAGCAGAAGCACAGATCCTCAGATGCTTCCCAAGCTCACCCTTCATACTCTCCTCTACCTGCACCATCCTAGAAAAAAATGGATACACATAATCATACAACTGATCACCCTCAGGCGTCAAAGCAAACGGACGCCTATTAAATAACTTAACCCCCAGCTCAGCCTCTAACTGTAATATCTGCCCACTCACAGCAGGCTGCTGTATCCCATATGGCATCTTCCTAACAGCCGCAGTTATCCCCTCATATTTCGCTACAAAATAAAAAAGCTCTAGGTGATGAACATTCATATTAATTATAAAACACCATAAAACCATCAATTTCAATGATGATCTTCAAGAAAATCACTCAGAACACTCTTAACCTTCACAAACTCATACACCACCATCAAAAAAACACCTCCAAAACACACGCTAGCATATACGTAAATCCCCTCACACGAAAACAACCACTCTAATCACGAGCAAAAGCATATCATCACAGTTATCCAACCCACAAGAAACCATCAAAATAACCCAAAATTCACTAACATCACAACACACACAAAATGACCAAACTATCCATCACAGCACACCTAAAAAACAACTCTAACAACATCCATCCACAAGAAAAAATAACACCCCATACTCTCAACAAAAAATACATCACCCCCTAACCATAAGCACCATCTAACAGACAAACAAATACAATCCATTTAGCAGCCATAAAAAAAGACACCATCAGGTAAAAATTTAAATCGACCTATCATCCTTTTAAATTATACTACGGTAATTAATGGCAATAACAAGACAATCTCGTACACTAGTAATCGGAGACATTCATGGATCATGGGCAGCTCTAAAGACAATAGAAAAGCTCGTGCACTTTAATGAGTCAGACACTGTCATAGCTCTCGGAGACTACATAGACAGAGGGCCAGACTCCAAAAACGTCCTAGACTGGATGATTGCTGCACGCAGAAAATTTAACCTAATCCCTCTTCTTGGTAACCATGAAGAAATGATGCTAGACGCCAGGTTCAGCACCGGAGCCCTTCAGACATGGATGATGAACGGCGGTGACAAAACACTGAAATCCTTCGGTAGCGACATCAGCGGCGTCTCCGCTCACCACTGGCAGTTCATTAAAAGCTGTAAACTATATCACGAGACAGACTCTCACATCTTTGTCCACGCAGGCTTAGAACCAAACCTACCCCCAGAACAACAAAAATCAGACGTAATGTGCTGGCTCAGATTCAGAGACCTACAACCTCACATGTCTAACAAAATAATCGTCTGTGGCCATACCCCTCAGCGCTCAACATTCCCAGCAGTCCTACCATACGGAATCTGCATAGACACATACGCATTCGACCCAAAAGGATTCCTCACCTGCCTTGACATTAACACAGGCGAATACTGGCAAGCTAACGACCAAGGAACCGTCCGCAAAAGAATCCTTCCTACCATATCAAGTCAACCATGATCAAACTCCCCTGCCTACTTCTCATCATCTCCCTCTCAGCTACCAAAGCTCAGCAAATAAAAAAAGATCATGAACTAGTCAGACAACTCATTGCAGAAGACCTAGGATCCAGATCTTTCAGCTTCTCCCAAGTAGTCAAAAGCGCCACCGGCAAAAACGTCATCCCATTCGATCACAAAAACCCCAACCACAAAACTATCCTCAACCACATCAATAAAACCATAAAACATACTATCAAAACCCTAAACAAACCAAACTCCCCCATCAAAAAAATCTCCAGAATTAACGAAGCATCAAGATACTTTGAAAAATCCATCTTGAACCAACTTAACAAACACCCAGATATAAATTGCTCTATCCCCTCTAACATCAAAGGCAAGAAACAGCTCTCAGGCTACCCAGACCTCAGAATCAAACACATCCCATCAAACACCACATTCTACCTAGACCCAAAACTCTACAACGAAAAATCAAAATCTTCCAGCCTCCGCACATTCTACTTCGAGCCAAAATTAAGAACCATTAAAATCCTAGACAACGCCGTCCACATCCTCCTCGGAATCAGTCATGACGGTAAACACCAAAACTGGACTTTCACTAACTGGGAAATCATCGACCTAGCTAAACTCCAAATGCGCCTGAAAACTGAATTCCAAGCATCAAACAAAGTAATCTACACCAACAAAAACCGCATAGACTCATCCAAGTTACACCAACAACCCCTCCAAAAAAACTGACTCCCTCAAATAAACCAGCACCCTACTCTCCCCCTACCTTCCACGCCCCTGACCAACAGCTCTCTTCGGCTTCTTAAACTCCAAATAAGTCGTCCCAGTCACCTTACCTTTAACCATGCTATCCACCCGCATCCGCCTCAGCGTATACTCCTTACCCACTTTCATCAAATCAGTCACCTGAAACTTCTTCAACGGATTACCACCCCCATCATAACCTACCACACGCATCAAAGCACCATACTTCTTATGAATCCAAGCATACACAATCCTGTAATCACCAAACGTATTCGGATTGATTAAACGCACCAAATAACACTTCTGCCCACTCACCTTCTCCTCACCCACTATACTATTCTGCTTCCAATACAGAAAACTCATAGACAAATCCTCAAAAGACAAATCCGTATTATTAATATTCTGTGACAACTTCGCAGTATTAAACTTACGCGTCTTATTACCCACAATCTCTAACAAATCAAACCGATCCGCCTTCAATCGCATATGAAACCTCTTATCCACGCCCCTAACCGTATACTTAAACTGAATATTCTCACCCCTCAGAAATAACACCACAGGAGTCTTCCTACCATCCTTCTTCATATGCCCATTCAGATCCTGGTTCTGCAAAGCAGCCGCAAACCGAGCTCCCCTTAAAACCTTCTCCGCAGCCGCATCAGCATACACACTCATACTACCAAAAATAGAAACAGCACAAATGGCCAATGCCCTGAATAACGTATTGTTCATGCTAGAAAAGTAACAGTTCATACCCATTTGACAACCAGAAGTTCAGAATTATTCACCTAATTTCATTTTTTTCTTCATCATCTATCACCTCTCACTAACATACAACCATGTCCACTCCAGAATTTCACTACCAAAAACCATTCCCACTCCAGTCAGACCCCACAGAATACGAACTCATCAGCACTGACGGCATCTCAATAGAAAAACTCGGTAACAGAGAAATACTCACCGTCACCCAAGAAGCACTTACCAACCTCTCAAACGAAGCATCAAAAGCCATCTGCTTCAAACTACGCTCATCACACCTCAAACAAGTAGCAGCCATACTAGACGACCCAGAAGCAACCGAAAACGACAAAATGGTCGCCCTCACCCTCCTCAGAAACGCCGAAATAGCTGCCAAAGGAATCCTCCCAAACTGCCAAGACACAGGAACAGCCATCGTCATGGGAAAAAAAGGCGAAAACGTCTTCACCGGTTTCAACGACGCAGAAGCCATCTCTCACGGTATCTATAAAACATACACTGAAGAAAATCTCCGCTACTCACAAACCGTCCCCCTCAACATGTATGAGGAAGTAAACTCCAAAACAAACCTCCCCGCACAAATCGACCTCTACGCCACACAAGGCGACTCCTACGAGTTCCTCTTCATCTCAAAAGGCGGCGGCTCCGCTAACAAAACCTTCCTATACCAAGAAACCAAAGCACTCCTAAACCCAGACACACTCAAATCATTCTGTGTCGCCAAAATGGCAACACTAGGAACATCAGCATGCCCACCATACCACCTCGCCATCGTCATCGGTGGAACTTCCGCAGAAATTAACCTAAAAACAGTTAAAATGGCATCCACTCGCTACTACGATGAACTCCCCACATCAGGTAACGAACACGGTAGAGCATTCCGAGACACCGCACTAGAAGCAGATCTCCTCCAGCTCTCCAGAGAAATAGGTATCGGCGCACAATTCGGAGGCAAACACTTCGCCCTAGACGTCAGAGTCATCAGACTCCCTCGCCACGGTGCATCATGCCCAGTAGGTATCGGTGTCTCATGCTCAGCAGACAGACAAGCCAAAGCCAAAATAAACAAAGACGGAATCTTCCTCGAAAAACTAGAAAACAACCCAGGACAATTCATCCCAGAAAAATACCATGACTGGAAATTCTCAGGCGTCGAAATAGACCTAGACCAAGGAATGAAACAAACCCTAAAAACACTCACCAAATACCCAGTAACAACCGCACTCTCACTCAGCGGAACCATCATCGTTGCACGTGACAGCGCTCACGCCAAATTAAGAGAAATGCTAGACGCCGGACAACCACTCCCAGACTACATCAAAGACTTCCCCATCTACTACGCAGGACCAGCTAAAAAACCAGACGGCATGCCATCAGGATCATTCGGCCCCACCACAGCAGGCAGAATGGACGCATACGTCCCCATTTTCCAAGAACAAGGCGCATCCATGGTCATGCTCGCAAAAGGAAACAGATCAAAACAAGTCACAGACGCATGCCAAAAATACGGCGGATTCTACCTCGGATCCATGGGCGGCCCCGCTGCCATCCTCGCTAAAGACCATATCAAATCCGTAGATGTCGTTGACTTCCCAGAACTAGGCATGGAAGCAGTATGGAAAATAACCGTCAAAAACTTCCCCGCATTCATCCTAGTTGACGACAAAGGAAACGACTTCTTCCAAACCATCAACAACTGCCCAGCCTGCTAAAAAACAATCACATACAACTAAAAACAACCTCCCACACAACAACAAATTAACCTAAACCTCCTACCACTCAATTTGATGTTATTTCTCTTTCTTTTCTAAATTATATGGCATAGCGTCCCACCATGAGCTGCGCAGGACCTAGAATGAAGATGGACCCAACACTCCACACGGACAAAAAACCGTCGTGGATCAAGGTCAGATTGCCTAATAACCCCGTATTCTGGGACACCAAGTCCATGATCAAGGACCTCAACCTCGTCACAGTCTGCGAAGAAGCACAATGCCCTAACCGCTGGGAATGCTGGGGACAAGGAACAGCCACATTCATGATCGCAGGTGACAAATGCACCAGAGCATGCGGATTCTGCGCAGTCAAAACAGCAAGACCTGACGCACTCGAAGACGATGAACCAACTCGCGTCGCAGAAGCAACCAAACGCATGAACCTCAAACACGTCGTCATAACAGCTGTCGCACGTGATGACCTCAAAGACGGCGGAGCTGAACACTTCCAGAAAACCATCAACGCCGTCCGCGCCGCCAACCCAGGCATCATCATCGAAGTCCTCGTCCCAGACTTCAACGACCGCGACTGGGCACTGCAAATGTGCATGGACGCCAGACCTCACATCTTCAACCATAACCTAGAAACAGTCGAACGCCTCACACCACTCGTCAGAAGCAGAGCAAAATACTGGCGCTCACTCGCCGTCCTCAAAAAAGCCGGCGAAATGGTAAACGGAAAAGTCTCCGTCAAATCAGGCATCATGCTAGGACTCGGTGAAACTCACCAAGAAATACTAAAAGCCATGGACGACCTCCTCGACCACAACGTCACCGTCCTCACTCTAGGTCAATACCTCCGCCCCACACCCAGACACCTCCCAGTCGTTGACTACATCAAACCAGAATACTTCGACGAACTAAAACAAATCGCTCTAGACAAAGGATTCCGCCACGTAGCCAGCGGCCCACTAGTCAGATCCTCATACCACGCAGCTGACTTCAGACCAGAACTAGACGTACTAGATGACATAGAAGCAGACCTCAGAGGAACCGCAGAGCTAGAACTAAAACCAAGTGACCTACCCATCCCACCAGCCAGCGGCAAAATTGTAGACACAACCCTCGGCTAATAAAACCAACCTCCCCATATGGATCATCAAAACACATCCACTACACATCCCACCAAAAGCCACAAACTCACCCTCCCCCTCATCCTCATAGCAAATGTCATACCCCTCATTGGCGTCCTCTTCATTAACTGGAACCTCGCCCAGATCGTCATCCTATACTGGATAGAAAACATCATCATCGGACTATGGAACATCCCTCGCATCCTGCTCGCAAAAAAATCCCCCATCAAGTCTAACATCATCCTATCCATATTCTTCACCATCCACTACAGCATCTTCTGTATGGTGCACGGCGCCTTCATACTCCACCTGCTAGGAAAAGCAGACCCTAGCATCACCACAGAACTAAGCGCATCACTCCAGCTTATCACCTCAGGAGTCATCATAGGAGCCATCACCATGTTCTTCTCCATAGGCTGGCACTTCATCCAGACACACATCCAAACCGGAGAATACAAAAACTGGAAAAATAGCCAAGCAATGTTCCACCCATACCCTCACATCCTCATCATACACATCGCCATCATAATCACAGGAATCATCACACACCTGTTAGGATCACCCATCGCGCTACTCATCCTCCTTATCACAGGAAAAACACTCCTAGAATACCGCACCAAAAAAACCAAACAACTCTCTAAAAAAAGTATCAACTAAATGATATCAAGAGCCACATACCCACTACTCAAATCAAGCCAAAACATTCCTCACAAATTTTAGCTTTCACACTGGGAAATCATATGCAAGTGTTCAAGTACTATGAGTAAACTAGACGACGCTATCGAAGCGGCTAAAACACAAATGAAGGCTCTGAGCATCCCATGCAACGAGGATCTACTAAGAAGCATCTCTAAAGGACTAGGCCCATCCATCTATACACCAGATGGTAAACTAGTAGCAGCCAGTGACGCTAAAGAAATCGATACAGTTAAGAAAAACTTCATCGGCAAAAAACTCGGAGAAACAGACGAAGCAAAACAAGACGCAGCTATCAAACACGCCATCGAAAAAATCGGCTCGTCAAACAGGCAGAAACTACGCACCGTATTCTGTTACCTTATCGTTAAGAAACTC
Source organism: uncultured Verrucomicrobiales bacterium (assembly GCA_937934595.1). Lineage (GTDB taxonomy): Bacteria > Verrucomicrobiota > Verrucomicrobiia > Verrucomicrobiales > Akkermansiaceae > Rubritalea. Next base: position 16,949 of record CALGZA010000013.1, read on the forward strand.
AAGAAAGAATCAGTCTTCTCATAACTTCATAACACAAAAATCTAAATCAAGCGGCGCCTGGAAAACCCCAGTCGCCGCTCTTTTTTATAAATACTAATAGTCACAGCCTAACCCAAGTTTAACATTTAGCCTTTTTTTCCGGCAAGAAAAAACCATAAGTCATTCACCTTAAGTAATGAAGTTTTTATTAATACCTCAATGTAGTGCCATACCATTAAATCAATCATTGATTTTCTCTCTCGAATCTGTCAATTTACCTCTCTATGTATATTCGGCAGACAAAAACTCGTTCAAAAGCTTCAGGCGAAGAATACTTTACCTATCGACTCGTTGAGTCAAAGCGCGTTGGATCCAAAGTAAACCAAAAAACTATTCTCAACCTT
>CALGZA010000014.1 GCA_937934595.1 uncultured Verrucomicrobiales bacterium
TTTTCTTCGTATGTGCGCTAGACAGGATGCAAGCTGGATGCTTTCGTAAGCATTCATAACGGTGAGGTAGCAGATGTAGCCATCGCATTGGATGGTGCCTTTGAAGATGAGTTCGTCTTTCTTGGCATCGTAGCCGAGAGTATCCATCAGGGCCATGGCTCCACGTCCTTTTTGCCATTGGTAGTAGACTGCTCCGGTGAGCGGACAACGCATGACCCACATGTAGCCTTTGTGTGCTTTACCACTGCCGGGGATGAGTTATTGCATCGGGGTTTCGCCTATTTGGAGAAGGTGTATATTTTGTCTGTCCAATGATTTCAATGCAATGATTTCAATTTTTTGCGTTTTGGTTTTGTTTGGTTTTTTAATTTTTCCTCCTCCCGTGCGGATGTGTCGTCGCAGTCGGGAAGAGGTTCTGGCTTTCCCATCTCAGAGCCTTCTTTGAACCTTTCTAATTGAGCAGGATCAAGTCGTTCACTTTTGGAGCCAAGAGACTTGGATCTTTAGTCTTTGGTTTTCCTCTTTGAGTAATTCTGTCTGTTATTTAAATGCTTTAACTCTCTCATCAAGCCTTTTGTTTTATAGTTATTTCACTGCGGCCTTGATTGTCTCAGCTGGGATTTGTTTTAGTGGTGATTGACCATACCAGTATTGATTTTTTAGAAAGTCTTGGATTTCCTTATTGTTGGTCTTGGTTCCGTTAAATTCACGCATGACGTCAGCAAGATCCTTTCGTTGGTTTTGGTTCAGGCCTTGTATGGATCTGCTTACGTCCTGTAGGGTTTGTGGAATTGATGGGGTGAAATAGATGCATTCAAGATTTTCTTTAGCTTTATAATCCGTGAACTTTATCTCCCATAAGCCTTCTTCAGTCTTCTTCCAGACTGATGGCTTCATGAGCCGGCAGACAACTGGACGCCAAACTAACATATGTTTTAGATATTTAGCTCGCTTTTTGTCACTGACGCCCTCGAGTGCTGGACGGTTTAGTATATATTTGTCAAAGCCTTTTGTGTTGATTCTATATGTGGCTTCGTCAATGGATCCTGCCCAGCTTTGGCTTGTCTTTGTAATATATCCAAAAAACTCAATCCCGCTTAACTCCATACGCTTGAGCCAGGGCTTGGCGTATGGTGGTGCTGCCTGATTTTTTTTACGGCAGCTATGCCCATAGAAATTTTCATGGTGTAGCTGACTCGAATGATCTTTGTTTCTTCAGCTTCAAATTTTAGATCCCATAGGAGTAGATTATTAAGCTTTTGTTTTTTCTCATTACGAGAGTGGCGAATGGAGTGAGTCTTCTTGCCTTCTTGAACTTTAAACTTGTATTGAGAGACGAGGTCTTCAACTGTTTGATTTTTATTATGTGGGTGGCTGTGGGACTCATCGTCTAGTGGGAAGCCAACTTGTATTTTGGTTGGATTTTTGTTGAGGTTTTTGAGTTCAAATAGGCAATCATACTCAACGCGATTCATTCCTTTGACGCTTCCATCAAAGAGAAATGGTCCCCTCCTTGGTGTTATAGTCACTACTTCTCTGACCATTTTTATGTTGTCAGAGGAAATGAGGGTAATTGAGTGGCCTCGGCCCGCGGCTATGCCGGAGTTTGCTGCAGATATCTGTGAAACGAATGTGAGTAGGAGGATGGTTAGCCCGGCTTTTATTTTTTTTGATAGTGTGGTAGTATAGTTTAGCTTAGCAGACGAGTTGGCGAGTGAAGAGGTGTGATGGTTATTGTGGTGTGAAGCATCTTTTGGAAATAGGTGGATTGTATTAGTTACTGTGGTAGATACTTTGTTAGAATTTAAATTTTTTGTTAATTTTTTTGGTTTCATATTTTTTCGATGTGATTTTGTTTCCCGTTGATATAGTTTTATATTTGGACTGAGTGATTTAGATGTGTAAGTAGCTAGATAGGGGGTTGCAGATGAGTTTGTTTTCTTTGCGTTGCTATGATTGGTTCACTGTGCTGGTTCATGGGGTTTTTGCTCTACGGATTTCCAATGAGAAGATGTTTATGATTTTATGTGGTATTATTTAAATTGATTAATTTGATGTGAGTATCGATTTTAATGATTTTTCATGCTAACCGAATGGGATGTTGAGGTGGTGAGCTTTATTAGGCAGCATGATGTTTGGAAGTGTCTTTACAATCAGAGTTATGTTTTGCCCTTTTGGGCCGTGGGGAATTTGGTGTTGGCGTTTTTGGAGGAGTTTTTGCTGATGTTGGGTTTCTTTAGTGAGGAGTTAACTTTTTCTTTCCCTGAGGGTGGGGAGATGTTTATCTTTTGTTATGAGAGAACAGTTATTAGCCCATCCTGTGTTTAAGATGGCAGCAGATCAGTTTGAGCGTTCTGCGGATTTTTTAGAGCTTTCTGATGAGGTTCGAGAGCGTTGTAAGTGGCCTAAGAGGTTAATTACGTGTACGATTCCTGTGAAGAGGGATAGTGGTGAGACGGAGGTTTATTTTGGTTATAGGGTGCAGCATCATCTTTCTAGGGGTCCGGTGAAGGGTGGCTTGAGGTATCATCCTGGGGTTGATTTGGGTGAGGTTGCGGCATTGGCGATGTGGATGAATTGGAAGTGTGCTTTGATGGGTTTGCCTTTTGGTGGTGGTAAGGGTGGTGTTACTTGTGATCCGAGGACGATGAGTGTGGGGGAGTTAGAGAATGTGACGCGGCGTTTTACTGCGGAGATGCTTCCTTTCATAGGTCCTGAGACGGATGTGATGGCGCCTGATATGGGTACGAATGAGCAGACGATGGCTTGGATTACGGATGTGTATTCAACGCATTCTGGGCATTTTGTTCCTGGGATAGTGACTGGGAAGCCGGTGATTTTACAGGGTTCTAAGGGACGGACTAGGGCTACGGGCCATGGGGTGGCGTTTTTGGCATCACGTGCGTTACAGGCGTGTGGTATTGAGCATGAATCTGCGACTGTGGTGATTCAGGGTTTTGGTAATGTGGGTTCTCATGCTGCTAGGACGATCGCTTCTTATGGGGTAAAGGTGATTGCTGTTTCTGATATTACGGGTGCGATTCATGCTTCTGATGGGATGGATGTTGATGCGCTGGTTCAGCATGTGCGGGATACTGGTGGGGTGAAGGGGTTTCCGGGTTCATCGGCTATTTGTGCTGATGAGATGTTGTTGTTGGAGTGTAGTGTTTTGATACCTGCGGCATTGGAGCGTGTGATTCATGAGGGGAATGCTGGGGATTTGAGGTGTAAGGTTTTAGCTGAGGGTGCTAATGGTCCAACGACACCTGGAGCTGATGCTATTATTGAGGAGCGTGGTGATATTTTCCTTATTCCGGATATTTTGTGTAATGCGGGGGGGGTGACGGTGTCATATTTTGAGTGGGTGCAGAATCTGCAGCGTTTCCAGTGGAGTGAGCAGGAGATTATTGCTAAGTTAGATACGATGCTTTCTAAGGCTTTTGATAGGGTGATATCTTTTGCAAAGCGTAATGAGTTACCTAATAGGGTTTCTGCGTTGTCGTTGGGCATTAAGGAGGTGGCGGATGTGAAGACGCAGCGTGGCTTGTATCCATAGGTTTTATTGTTATTATTATTTTGTTATGAGTCATCAAGCTGTTAGATTTCATGAGTTTGGGAAGCCGTTAGATGTTCTTCGTTGTGAGGCGTTGGATTGTTCTGTTTCTGGTGAGGGTTCTGTGCTGAGGCCTGGGGAGGTTAGAGTGGGTGTGGAGTTTACTCCTATTAATCCTGCGGATATTAATTATGTTATGGGGAATTATGGATCACGTCCTGGTTTACCGGCTATTCCTGGTATGGAGGCCAGTGGGTTGGTGGTTGAGACGTGTTCTGATAGGGTGTCTGTTGGAGATAGGGTGATTTTTGTGAAGCGTGTGGGTGGATGGCAGAGTGAGGTGGTGTGTGATGATGGTGGGGTGGTGGTGGTGCCTGATATGGTGGCGGAGCAGGCGAGTATGTTGAAGGTGAATCCTTTGACGGCGTTGCTTTTACTGGAGGATTATGTGAGTCTGGGTGCGGGGGATTATGTTATACAGAATGCGGCAAATTCTGGTGTGGGCCAGTGTGTGATTCAGATAGCGAAGTTGTTAGGGATAAGGACTATTAATCTGGTGAGGAGGGAGGAGCTGATTCCTGATTTGTTGGGGATAGGAGCTGATCATGTTTTTTTGGATGATGGTGATGTTGTTGATAAGGTGAGGGAGGTCTGTGGTGAGAATTTACCTAAGATTGCTTTTAATGCTGTGGGGGGTGATAGTGCGTTGCGTTTGATGGATGCAGTGGCGGAGCAGGGGCTGCATGTGACTATAGGTGCGATGTCTATGCGTAGTCTTAAGGTGCCGAATAAGTTTTTGATCTTTAAGCGTATTCAGTTGCATGGGTTGTGGGTGACGAAGTGGATGGTGGAGAATGATGCTGCTACTGTGGAGGCTGCTTATCTGCGATTGGCTGGTTGGGTTGCTGAAGGGAAGCTGAGTCAGGCGGTAGATAGTGTGTATAAGCCTGAGGATATTCAAGAGGCTATAAGGCGAGTAAGTGGGGAGGGGCGCAAGGGTAAGGTTTTGTTAGATTTTCGTTAGTGTCTGGTGAGCGAAAGATTATCCATGTGGACATGGACTGTTTTTATGCTGCTATTGAGCAACGTGAGAATCCTTCATTACGAGGGAAGCCTATTGCGGTGGGTGGTGGTGGTAGGCGAGGGGTTTTGTGTACGGCTAGTTATGAGGCTAGGCAGTATGGTTGCCGGTCTGCGATGCCTGGGTTTAAGGCTTTGGAGTTGTGTCCGGAGTTGATTATTGTTCCTGTAAGATTTGATCTTTATAGGGAGGCTTCGGCGCGTGTGAGGGCGATTTTTGGTCGTTTTACTGAGTTGATTGAGCCTTTGTCGCTAGATGAGGCTTATTTAGATGTTAGTCATTGGGGTAGTGATGCTGGTGTGATAGCGAGGGAGATACGGGCGCAGATTTATGAGGAGACTGAGCTGACTGCGAGTGCTGGTATTTCTACTAATAAGCTTATTGCGAAGATAGCTTCTGACTGGCATAAGCCGAATGGGCAGCATGAGGTAAGGGGAGATGAGATTGCTGATTTTATGTTAGATTTGCCTGTTTCTAAGTTATGGGGTGTGGGTAAGAAGATGCAGCTTAAGTTACGTGCGGCGGGTATTCATACGTGTGGTGATATGCAGGGTGTTGATAAGTTGAGTCTGGCGAGGGATTTTGGTAAGTGGGGGTTGGAGCTGTATGATCTTTGTAGGGGTGTGGATGGGAGGGAGGTGGTGACGAGTCGTATTAGGAAGTCTATTAGTAAGGAGACTACGTTTGGTGAGGATGTGAGTATGGTTCAGGATCTTTTTTTATCGCTGGGTGAGATGTTAGATTCTGTAATGGAGGTTTATGATGTTCGTTATAGTGAGAGGGTGATTAAGTCAGTGGTGGTGAAGTTAAAGTTTGGGGATTTTAGTTTGAGGAGTATTGAGCGAGCGACGGGGAGGCCGAGTGTGGAGTTAGTGAGGGAGCTTCTTTTGGAGGGGTGGAGGCGAGGTGGGCGGAAGTCTGTGCGGTTGCTGGGTGTGGGGTTGAAGTTGGCAGATCCTGAGTTAGAGGTTCAGTCACAGTTGGAGTTGGGTATGGAGTGATGGTGTATGTAGTTCGTCCTTGATTATGTGGTTGTTGAGGATTTAGATGTGTGGGGTTTTTTAAATTTAACGTTCTATTTATGATGTCATTATTTCCTTATGTTCTTGCTGCGCGTCCTAAGACGCTTCCAGCGGCTGTTGTGCCTGTGTGGTTGGGTTGTGTTTTGGCTTATTATTTATCTGGGGCTTTTGATGGTTGGTTGGCGTTTTATACGTTGATGGGTGCGGTGTGGATACAGGTGGGGACGAATTTTTTTAATGATGCGATAGATGCGGATAAGGGTGCGGATACTGAGAAGCGTCTGGGGCCGATGCGTGCGACGGCGAGTGGTGTTTTGTCTAGGCGTGCGGTTTATTCTGCGGCTGTGATTTGTTTGTTGATAGCTGGTGTGTTTGGATTTCTTTTGTTTGAGGCGCGTGGGTGGGTGATGGTTTGTATAGGTCTACCTTCATTGTATTTGTGTTATGGTTATACTGGTGGGCCGTGGCCGCTGGCGTATAAGGGTCTGGGTGAGTTGTTTGTGGTTTTGTTTTTTGGGTTGTTGGCTGTTGCTGGTAGTGTTTTTGTTCAGCTGGGGGAGTGGCGCTGGGAGGCGGTTCTTTTGGGGTTTCAGGTGGGGCTTTTATCTGCGGTATTGATTTCTATTAATAATTTGCGAGATAGGGAAGAGGATGAGGGGAATGAGAAGCGCACGATGGCGGTAATGTTTGGAGAGGTGTGGGCGAAGCGGTTAATAGTGGTGGAGATTTTTTTACCTGGTGTTTTGGGGGTGTTATGGCTGGGGAGTGATGTTTATTTGGTGTTGTTACCTCTGTTGTATTTGGCGTTAGGGGTGCCTATTGCTAGGGGTGTGATGGTTAGTGTGCCTGGGGTGGTTTATAATCGGTATTTGGCGATGGGTGGGTTGCAGTTGGTAGTATTTGGTGTGGCGTTTCATATGGGGGTTTTGTTAGGGGGGTAGGTTTTGGAGTTATTTATTCTGGGCGTTTGAATACTTCTTGGCTCCAGGATTCTAGGGATGGTTCTGTTACTTTTTGTTGGAGTTTTTCGAGGTCTTTGGGTTTTCTTTTTAGTCTGAGGTAGAGGAGGTATGATGCGAGTGTGTCTTGTTCTTTTTGTGTGCACTGCGCTAGTTGGTATTTGAGTTCTTCTAGTTCCATGTGGGTGATTTTGGTTGTTGTTTTTGATGTTGGGTTAGGAACAAAAAAGGCATCGATCAGGATGAGACCTGTCGATGCCTTGTTTTGAGTAATTTTATGTTACTTAGTGGCTGCGGGGTTTACTTCTGCTTCTAGGTTAGCGTCTAGGAGTTCACGGCGTAGGTTAATGCCTTTGTATTTACTGAAGATGTAAACGATGGGTGATGCGATGAATATGGATGAGTATGTTCCGACGATGACACCGATCATGATGGTGAGTGAGAAGTCTGAGAGTGCGGTTCCGCCGAAGATGAAGAGTACGAGGACTGCGACGAAGGTGGTGACGGATGTGAGGATGGTTCTAGATAGAGTGGCGCTGATGGCCTGGTTCATGACGTCTTTCACATCGCCGCGCTGGTTTTGGAGGCTTTCACGGATTCTGTCGAATACGACGATGGTGTCATTGATGGAGTAACCGGCGATGGTAAGGAATGCGCCGATGTGGATGAGTGATAGCTCGTCTCCTATGATGAATAGTATGCCGAGACAGATTAGGATATCGTGTAGGAGTGCGAAGAATGCACCGACTGCGAATGAGAACTCGAATCTGACGGTGATGTATATCATGACTGCGAAGAGTCCGAATACGAGGGCGTAGATGGCGTTTTTGAGGAATTCTCCACCCATTGTTGCGCTGACTTTTTCTGAGTTAGCTTGGATGATGAATTTTTGTTTGGTTTTGTTGTCTGTGTCTAGGTATGACTCTTTTTCGTTGAAGTTAGGTAATGTTGATCTGACTGTGTCGATGATGGTTTGTGTGTCTACTGGGTCACTCTTGATGGCGAGGATTTCTGCAGATCTTGGAGGTTGTTCCATCTGGAGGGAGAAGTTCTTTTGGAGTCCGGCTGACTGGATTGTTTTTTTGAGGTCAGCTTGGTTGATGGTTTGGTCAACTGGGATGGTGAAGCGGGTGATGTTACCGCCAGTGAAGTCGATTCCGAGGTTTTCTTTGCCTTTGAATCCGATGAAGGATAGTCCGCCTATGATGAGGATGGCAGAGAGGATGAATGCTGGTTTACGCTTGCTGAGGAAGTCGATCGCTTTTTTGGGGACGAGGTCCATGAATTTGATATTTTTCAGGATGCCTAGGTCTGCACTCCACCAGAAGAGGACGCGTGTGCAGAGAAGGGATGCAAGGAGTGTGCCGAGAATACCGATGGTTAGAGTGACGGCGAATCCTTTGACTGATCCGGATGCTTGCCAGAATAGGATGATGGCGGTGATGAGTGTGGTGACGTTGGCATCGAAGATAGCTACGAATGCTTTTTCGTATGCTGCTGCGATGGCGGATTTTACGGATTTGCCGCGGTCTAGTTCTTCTCTCATTCGCTCGTATATGAGGACGTTAGCGTCAACTGCTACACCGATGGTGAGGATGATGCCTGCGATACCTGGCAGGGTGAATGATGCTCCGAATGCTGCCATGGCGCCGAAGAGGATGACGATGTTAACTAGGAGGCCGATGAGTGCGATGATGCCTGAGAAGCGGTAGTAGAGTAGGATGAAGAGGACGGTTAGTCCGAGGCCGACAAGGCCTGCGTTTATACCTTGATTGACTGTAGCTTCACCGAGTGAGGCTGAGATGGAGCGCTGCTCCATGACTTTGATGTCGTTCTCTAGTGGGTTTTGGAGTGCTTTGATGAGTTGTTCTGCTTCTTTTTTGGAGTCGAGTCCTGTGATGATGAATTTTTTGCTGAGGAAATCAGCATTTAGTTTGGCGTAGTTTACAACTTTGCCGTCAAGAACTGTGGCGATCATGTCTACGTTCTTGGTGAGTGTTTTAGTGAATTCCTTCATTTTGTCACCGCCTTCGCTGGTGAGCTCGATGTTGACGACTGAGTAATCACGTGGATTGATGAATGCTGATTTGACGGAGTTACCTGTGAGGGCTTCCCTGCGCTTTATGAGTACGTTAGTGACTATTTCTTCTTTGGTGTCTTTATTTATTTCTTTGTGAGGAAGCACTTTGTAGCCTGGTTGGATTTCACCTGTTGCTACTTTGTCTGCTAGTCTTCTGGATTCTCTGTGAACGCTATGGATGGTTAGTTTAGCGGATGTGGTGAGTAGCTTGATGAGTTCTTCTGCTTCTTCTGGTGAGAGCTTTGGGATTTGTATCTCGATGCGGTTACCGACGATGTTTACTGGTGCGTCTAGGGTTCCTCTGGAGTTGATTCTTTTTTCTAGGATGGTTTTGGCTGAGTCCATCGCTTCTGGTGTGATGGGTAGGTCTTCGCCGGTTTTGCTGTCTTTATTTGGCTGTACTTCAAGGATGACGGATGTTCCGCCAACGATTTCGATACCGCCGTTGAGGTTACTTGCTTCTGCGAATGTTTGTTGTCCGCTGAGGATGCTGCCTATTTTGCCTGGGCTTACTATGGCGAAGAATGAGCAGATGGTTATGGCTGCAACGATGATGGAGCCGATGTTACGTTTGCGCTTGAGTTTTTCAGTGGCTAGATACCAGAAGAGCAGGATGAGCACGGTGACACCGATCATGAGAACGGTGGTTCCCGATTCTTTATTTGTGGATGCGAGCAGTGTGGCTAGAGTTGTCATAAAATTTAATAGTTGTCGGTACGTTTGTGTGTACGCCCATTTGTGAATGAGCGATTAGTTACATAACGCTATTTTGGCTAAGGTCAATCCCTAGTTGGGTATATATAGCAAATTTTAAGTGTGGAGGGTTGATTATGCTGAGGGGGAGTGGTTAGCAGACGCTGTTTTTAAGGAGTTTTATTAGGTTATTTTTGGTGGATGTAGGGTTTTGGTGGTTATTTAGTTGGTTTTATGTGGGTTGTGTTGATTATTTTGAGCGGGTTTTGAAGTGGATTTTGGAGGGCTTTGATGAGGTCTGTGGCTTCTTGTTTAGAGTTTAGGCCGGTGATGACGAAGTGTCTGCTGAGGAAAGTAGCGTTAAGAGTGGCGTAGTTGATGACTTTACCGTTTAGAACGGTGGCGATCATGTCTACTCTGGGGGTGAGTGTTTTTGTGAATGCTTTCATTTTTTCGCCTCCTTCTTGGGTGAGTTCGATTCTGATGGTGGTGTAGTCACGGGGGTCTATGTATGCGGCTTTTACTGAGTTACTGGTGATTTCTTTTCTGCGTTTTATGAGGATGTTGGTGATGTATTTTTCTTTGGTGTGGTGGTCAGTTTCTTGGTGCTTTAGTGCGATGTGGCCTGGGATGATTTCTTTTCCAGCTGCGACTGCGTCTGCGAGGTTTCTGGAGTTTCTGTGGACTTGGTGGATGGAGAGTTGGGCGGTTGTAATTAGTGGGGTGATGGTGGATTCTGCTTCTTCTGGTGAGAAGTTGGGGAGGTGGATTTTTATTTGGTTGTCGTTGATGTATAGGGAGGCGTTTATGATTCCTTTTGCGTTGAGTCGGTTCTCTAGGATGTTTTTGGCTGCGTCCATGGCTTCTGGGGTGATGGTGATTTCTTTGCCTGTGTGTGGGTCAATACTTGGTTCAACTTCTAGAGTGACGGATGTTCCTCCTACTGTTTGGATGTCTTTGTTTGCATTTATGACTTCGGAGAGGGTGGTTTCGCTGCGGATGATTCTACCTAGATTGGATGGGTTGACGAATATGAAGGTGATGAATGCGACGATGATGATGAGTATGATGGTGGCTCCTGCTGCGGGGTTTCGCTTGAGTTTGCCGGAGGTTATGAACCAGAATATGATGGAGGCTAGAATGAGGCCGGTGAATATGGTGGCGGTTGTGGATTCTGGGGCTGGTGAGGAGAGTATGGGGGATGATGGGGTGAGCATGGTTATTTTCTTGGGGGCTTGGCAGTTTGGTTAGCGGAACATGGCTTCGAAGTAGTCTGGTGTGGGAGCGGTAATGGTGAGGTCGTGCTTGGTGAATGGGTGCTTGATGGAGAGTTTGGCGGCGTGAAGTGCGAGGCGGTTGACTCCTTTTTCTCCTTTGCCTTCGTTGCCGTATTTTTTGTCACCGACTACGGGGCATCCTTTGTCTGCGAGGTGGACGCGGATTTGGTGTTTTCTGCCTGTGAGGATGTTGAGTTCTACGAGGCTGTGGGTGTCATTTTGTTTGATGACTTTGTAGGATGTTTTTGATAGTTTGCCTTGTTTTTTTTGATCTGGGTTGGTGGCGGAGTACATTTTGAATACTCCTTGTTCAACGAGGTATGAGCTGATGATTCCTTCTTGTTTTGGCATGTGTCCGTGGACGACTGCGTAGTAGGTTTTATTGAAATTTGACCATTCTGACTGGAGGTATGTTTTAACTGGTTCTGTTTTTGCGAAGACGAGGACGCCTGATGTTTCTCTGTCTAGTCTGTGGACGATGAATACGCGGTGTGGTGATTTGTGGTTTCCTTTGCTGACGTAGTCTGTGATGTTTGAGTATGCGGTGCGGTCGCTTTCACGTTCATTTCCCATGGTGAGGAGTCCGGCGGCTTTGTCTACGAAGATGATATCTCTGTCTTCGAAGAGGATGTTGAGTCCTTTTGGTTGGTATTTTTTTGGTGGGCGTTTGAATTGTTTGTCGAGGCGGTGCTGAGGCATGATGTGGTGAGTATGCCTGAGCGTGTGTTAAGGTCAAGCGTGGTGGTGGTGGGTGCTTTTGTGTGGGTGTTTAGAGTGATGGATGAGGCTGGGAGGGCTGCCAAGACTAGTTGTAATGGCAGTGGTTTATGATTAAGGGGTGTCCTTAGAGTGTTTTGTAGTGTGCCATTTTCATGGTGGGAGCATCGATCATTTTTACATAACTGGAGACTGATTTGTCATTCATGAATTTTTTCATGGATGCTTGTGCGCTAGCGATGTCTTGCCAGTATACGAGGACGAGGAAGTCACCTTTTTCATTGACTGCGCTGATGCGCTGAATGAAGCCAGGTTGTTTTGATGTGTAGTTTTTTTCTACGTTAGCATCGCTTTTGAGAAAAGCGGTGGTTCCTATGTCTGGTTTGGCTTTGAAGGAGGTGACTTCTGCGATGGTTCCTTTTTTGAGGTCGATTAATTTTTTTTCTCCAGATATTTTGTAGCGAGCCATTTTCATGGTGGGTCCATCGATCATGCTGGCGTAGTCGGCAACTGATTTATCTGACATGAATTTTTTCATGGATGCCTCAGCATCAGCCATGGTTTTCCAGTAGACGATGACGACGTATTCTCCGGCATCATTGATTCCACTTATGCGCTTAATGAAGCCAGGCTGCTTGGCGGTGAAGTCTTCTTGAATATTAGCGTCTCTGTTTTGAAAGGTTGTGGAGTTAACGCCCTCTGATTTTGTTTTGAAGGAGGTGACTTCGATGATGATATCTTTCATGACTGTAGGCTGGTTTTCGGCTTTGTTAGTCTTCGTGCAGTTTAAGAGTGACATGGCAGCTCCAATTAGGGCGATGATTTTAATGGTTTTCATATTATATTATTAATTCGATTTTTTGCTTTTTTAATGTTTTTTAGGAAGTCTGACTATATTTAGTTTAGCTATTTGTGTTCTAGACGAACGGGAGGTCAAGCATAGATAAAACTGAATGTATGATTGTTTTTCTGTTGTGCATTTTAAAATATCTAAGGTTGCTAAAACTCCTGAGATACAGGTAACTGTAGAAATTTATTTTATGATGTTATTTTATGTGTTGTGGGCGGGGATTTTGTATTTCAATTTAGTTGTTTTAGATGAGTTGAGAGTGGCTTGCCATTGCAGTAATAGATTTATTATTGATGGTCTCATACTTTAAAATGAATAGGCTCTTTGCAGGTATAAATTATTAAAGTGGTTTGGGTGTTTAGTGGGTGTGATTCTATTGGCTTGACCATTTTTTTGAGTGGATTATTGGTTTGTGCCTTATGACTATCCAAGGAGAACTTCGAGAGAGAGTAAAGCAGGCTATATTGGGTCTGGGTGTTGAGCTGCCGGAGGGGTTTTGTCCTGAGGTGAGTATTTCTGCTGATTTGAGGTTTGGGGATTATCAGTCTAATGTGGCGATGCTTTTGAAGAAGCATTTGGGTAAGAATCCACGTGAGATAGCGACGGATTTGGTGGCTGGTCTGGAGCTGGGTGCTTTGGCGACTGCGGATATAGCGGGGCCTGGGTTTATTAATTTTAGGGTTAGTAATGAGGCGTGGACGGAGAAGGTGGGGAGGCTGATACAGGATGATCGTTTAGGTGTTCCTGTGGCGGATGTGGAGCATAAGATAGTGTTAGATTTTTCTGCGCCTAATGTAGCGAAGCCGATGCATGTGGGGCATATACGCTCTACGATAATTGGTGATTCGTTGTCACGGATAGCATCTTTTCTTGGTCATGATGTTGTGACTGATAATCATATAGGTGACTGGGGGACTCAGTTTGGGATGATTATTTATGGGTGGAAGCATTTGCTTGATGAGGTTGCATTGGCTGAGCGTCCTTTGCAGGAGTTATTAAGGATTTACCGTGAGGTGAATGGGATGTGTTCTGCGGATGAGTCTGTGAAGGAGAGCTGTAAGGGTGAGTTAGTGAAGCTGCAGGGGGGGGATGCTGAGAATGCTGCGATATGGGAGAAGTGTGTGGAGGTTTCTAAGGTTGGGTTGAATGTGATTTATGATCGGCTTGATGTGGGTTTTGATCATTGGCATGGTGAGAGTTTTTATAATGCTAGGTTAGGTTCGCTGGTTGAGTCATTGGTTGCTGAGGGTCATGCGCGTGAGAGTGGTGGTGCGATCTGTGTTTTTTCTGATCATAAGGTTGAGCCGAAGCAGGATCCTTTTATGGAGAAGCGAGATGATGAGTGGTCTGATTTACCGATGATTGTCCGTAAGGCGGATGGGGCGTTTAATTATGCGACGACGGATGTGGCGACAGTTGATTATAGGATGGAGGAGTGGGGTGCGGAGAAGATATGGTATGTGGTGGATGCGCGACAGGCGCTACATTTTCGTCAGTTATTTGATATTGTGAGGCGGAGGGGTTGTTCTGCTGAATTAGAGCATGTGACGTTTGGGACGATTTTGGGTAAGGATGGTAAGCCGTTGAAGACGCGTGATGGTGATTTACCTCAGCTTGGTGATGTTTTGGATGATGCGATAGCTGCGTCTAGGGCGGTTATTGAGTCTAAGAGTGATCATTTGTCTGATGGTGAGAAGGATGAGTTGGCGGTGACGATAGGGATAGGATCTGTGAAGTTTACTGAGTTATCGCATAATAGGAATTCTGATTATGTGTTTGATTTGGACAAGATGGTGGCGTTGCAGGGCGATACTGCTCCTTATTTGCAGAATAGTTTTGTTCGTTGTAAGGCTATTTTCCGTAAGTTGGATGAGGAGGTTGATTTTGGGGGAGTTAGGGTTCAGGTTTTGGAGGAGAAGGAGGTTTCTTTGTCTAGGATGCTGGCACGATATGGTGAGATTTTGCCTCATGTTTTGGATGATTTGAGGCCTAATATACTGGCGAATTATCTGTTGGAGTTGGCGCGTACGTTTCATAGTTTTTATGAGGCGTGTCCGGTTTTGAAGAGTGAGGGGGATACCCGGATGACGCGGTTGGTTTTGTGTGAATTGACGAGTCGTGTCTTGGAGCATGGGTTGAGTTTGTTGGGTATAAGGACACCTGAGCGGATGTAGGGAGTGTTTAGGCTTTAATTCTATGAGTTGCCTATTGACAAAGGAATGTGCAGTTACCAGAGTTGAAATTCAGATATTATGAGTGAGGAACGTTATGAAATAATCAAGCTTCTAGGTAAGGGTCGTACGGGAGGTGTCTATGAGGCTGAGGATACAAATCTTGGACGTAAAGTGGCTCTGCGTCGTTTTTTTGCTCAGGGTAGGCAGGCTGATCTTTCTGAGTATAAGGAGGATTTTGAGAATGTGGCACATTCATTGAGCGCTTTGCAGCACCCCAATTTGTTGAGGGTGTATGATGCTGGAGTCGATCAAGATGGGGCATACATTATATCTCAAATACTTAAGGGTGAGACGCTACATGAGCGCATACAAGGTGAAGTGGCATGTACTTGGGAGGTTTATGATATGGCTCAACAGATGTTAGATGCGTTGAGCACGGCTCACAAGGAGGGGTTTGTCCATGGGGCGATAACACCTGGCTCTATTTTGATGTCACCTCGTGGAAGAGGAGGTTATTTGTATGTGATTCTGGATATGGGGCTGTCCCGGTTAGCTCCGCTGATACAGGGTAAGGATTCTATATTATCTATTATGGCGGATCCGGCTATATTAGCGCCTGAGTTGTTTGATGGTGGGATAGCAACGGAGAGGGCTGACCTTTATATGCTAGGGCAGATTTTGTATATGTATCTTGCTGGTGGTCATCCTTTTGGAGGTGTATCGGCTGCAGAGTCTGAGGTATTGCATCAAAAAGGGCTACCTCCGATCACAGAGTTTAATAAGGATGTTCCAGATGATTTTCGGTTGTGGATTGAACGCTTAACGAAGTTTAATCCAAGTGACAGGCCTCGTTCAGCGGTAGATGCATTAAATTGTCTGCCTAAAGTTCCTAGGCCAGCTAAGGCAGGAATGGCGGGTCAGCCACAGTCGCCTGCCACCACACCGCTGTTGATACCAGGTCAGCATTCAGCTCCTCCAGCGACTACTCCTTTAATGGTTGGTCAGCATGCTGTTGTGCCAGCTACTGGTCCTTTGCTGGGTGGACAGCATTCTACGGTTCCTGCGACGGCGCCTTTGGTCAATAATCAGCATGCGGTGGTTCCTGGGACTGCGGTTCTAGGAAGCTATGGACAGCAGTCTACGGTTCCTGCGACGGCACCTTTGGTCAATAATCAGCATGCGGCGGTTCCTGGGACTGCGGTTCTTGGAAGCTATGGTCAGCAAGCAGCGGTTCCAGCAACGGCGCCTTTGGTCAATAATCAGCATGCGGCGGTTCCTGGGACTGCGGCTCTTGGAAGCTATGGTCAGCAGCAAGTGGTGCCTGCTACTACGCCAATGGGGGGTCAAGGATATCCTCAGGCTGTTCCTGCTGGGCCTCAGTCAGGAGTTATTGGGCATCATCAATCTGCAGGTGCTGGTGTAGTTGCTCCTCCTGGGCATGGAGCGGGAGGACAAGTGGGGACTCTTGCTTTACCTGCTAAGCCACAAGGGTCTAAGACTGGTATTATTATTGGGTTGTTGTTGGTAGCACTGATTGGAGTAGTCATTGCAGTTTTATCAAGAGCTGAGGATGATCAGGCAGAAGCTGATATAGCGGGAGGTGGGGATGATAGTAAGGCTGAGAAGCTTACATATGCAGAAAAGAATGCGGAGGAGCAAGAGAAGGTTATAATTACTGAATTTGATGGGGCAAATTCTATTGCTCATAATGGCAGGCTGAAGTGGGTTTTCTGGGCAGATACTGCTAGTAAGGTTGCTGATGGATGTCTGATCAATGATGAGGATAGTGGATCTTATGGGGGGCTGGGGTTGAAACTAGCTGGCCATGAGAATGATTTGTATGATTTTGGGTGGAAGCTCACTTACAAAGTTAGGCCAGTGAAAGGTCAGCATTATATAGGATTTCATTTTGATGCGAGATTGAACCCTGGTTGGGACGGAGATAGTGTTAGTTTTTGTTTGGCTATTGAGAACGCTGGTGACGGGAATGTTAAACTCACATCTTATGATAAACCTGGGGAAGCTCGTTCTGGCAAGTCGTTTAGTTTACCTTATAAGGGTGATGATGGCTGGCATACTGTAGTGATAGAGCAGAAGGCTGAGGATGATTCAGGGGCTTATATTGTGTTTATTGATGGTAAGAAGGCGTTTGGGGATAGTTTTGCTGCCGATAGTGATGTTAATTCACAATGGGTTAATCATTTGTATAGTGGTAGTAGTAGGGGTGAGGAAGCGAGTAGCTGGTTGATAAAGGAGATTAAATTAGAGACTCATTAGAGAGTAGTTAGCCACGGTAGCCATATGGTGCAGGTTCATTTAGCTGGTTTAGTAGGCGTGATATGATTTTTGGGCCGTCGACTCCGATGCCATTGTGTTCCCATTCGTTGGTAACCCAGATTCTGAAGTTTCCAACGTGTTGGGCGGTTTGTTCTGACCATTCGATGGGGACATACATATCATCGTAGTAGGAGATGGCGGATATGGGGACGGTGTTTTTTGCGAGCTGGCTGAGGTTGTATAATGGAGGCCAGTCCGATTTTTGAGCTAATATTTCTGCTACTTCTTTTAGTGGTTTTAGAGATTTGTGGTCTTCTAGCATGAGTGGAGAAACCATTTCTCCTGTAAAGTAGAATGATTCGGCATTGACATTGAACTGGGGGAATTCTGTTCTAAGGGATTCGGCTGCCCATTGTGTAGCATAGCCTTCTGCATATATGGATTCATGCATGATTGTGAAGATGGGGTTATTTTCGAAGCATGATGCTTGTTCGACTTCTGCAAGGAAGTATTCACTGAGTTCGCGGCCATTGGTTCCTGTGATAAATGCTTTTTCTATGAGGAAATGCATGGTTTCTAGGCCACCGCTGGCTCCAAAGAACATGCCGAGTTGTTGGAATCTTCTGTCAGTGAGTCTGACTCCGCTGGGTAGGAAGATTTCATTGTTTTGAATGTGGGTGACAATTTCTTTGATGGTTTTGGAGTCTTCTGGGTAGCGGCTGAAGTAGAGGTGGTTTTTATCGATGACTTTTTTGTAGGTTAGTCTGTAGTTGTCTTTGATGTGCTGTTTGATGCATGCTACGCCGCCGGTGATGATGACGCCTGAGAGGCCTTCGGGATGGAATGATAGGTATGAAAATAGGCAGAAGCCTCCGTAGCTTTGGCCTATGCCTGTCCATTTTTCGTCACCGATGAGGGATTTTCGGATGCTTTCGGCATCGCGCACGATGCTGTCTGCGCGGAAGTGGGTAAGATATTCAGCTTGTTGTGATGGGTTACCTCTGCGGGCGAGTGTCTGAGGCATGACTTGGCTGCTGAGTCCTGTTCCTCTTTGGTCAAGTAGGAGTAGGCGGTGTGTTTTAAGGATTTCACCGCACCAGCCAGCTGAGGAGCTGATTCTGGGGCTTTCTCCGCCGGGGCCTCCTTGGAAGAAGATCATCCAGGGGAGTTTTGGGCCTGCATCGTAACGCGCTACTTCTCTGGCGAATACATCTATTTTCTCGTTGTTGGGGGCGTTGTGATCAAGTGGGATTTGAAAGTAGTGGTCAGTAATTTCTAGTCCATTAGTGATTCTGGAAGGTTTGCTTGTTCTTTGTGCGGCTGAGATCTTCATGCGTGTTATCATTTCGATTCGCAGGCAGATGTAAACAAAAAGAAAGACCTCACCATGCTCCTACATGGTGAGGTCTGGCCTCCTTACAACAACAAAAACGACAACGCACTGAAGCTAATTGTCATTCATCACGTGATATACGGATGAGTGACTCAAAAGCTTAGATTTTTTTATTTTTTTATTCACGGATGGTGAATAGTCTGGATATGAGCCACTTAGAGCTATCGATAGTGATGCCTAGGGGGCCGCGTATTTTGCTTTGAGAGATGGATATGTTGAGTTTGCTGTAATTTGAGAACTTATTTAGTTGTTTGTAGCTTTCCTCGATATTGAAGATTTGCTCTTCGATTTCTGAGATTTTTTGCTCTAGGGTAAGTTTGTCGTTTGTTTTAGTTGTTTTGTAGAAGATGGCTTTTAGTCTAGCTCTGCGCTGCTTTAGTTTAGCGAGATTTGCTTTTTGCCTAATAAGGTCATTTGTTGTGTCGCTTACTTCTGTTCTACGGTAGGTTACTTTTCCTAGTTCTGCTATTTCGTCCATGGTGATGACGAGCTTGTTGGCGGGGATGCGGATAGAGAATGATGCGTTTTTTTGGTGGTCATTGCGTTCTATGTATTCTGTCATGTGTCCGCCATAGGTGAGAGTTATATGTTCTATTTTTTCTGCGGTTTTGCGGACCTCTTTAGTTTTTAGTTTCATGGATCCCGTTTTGACTATTTTGCGAGTGGAGGAGCTCACGCTGTTGTTATTTAGAGTAGATTGTGATGAGGCGCTGTATAGCATGCTTGGAATGGGTGGGGAGAGACTTATGTTAGAGCAGCTGTTGAAAAGTGAGATGATTCCGATTGAAGTTAATAGTTTTAGGGTTTGTATGTTAATTATGTAGTTCATAGTGCTAAGAAAACAGCATATAAAAAGATGGTGATCAATGTTTAAATGCTAAAAATTCAGCATTTAGTAAAATTGATTACTTGTATGTAGAAGTAAAATGTATGAAAAAAGCTTATGACTAAGGGTTGTTATTTGGTGGAAACTACGTATGTTGGCTATCATGTTTAGTTTTCTGAAAAGCTCATCTTTTAGGCGCAGATATTCTGTAATGGTGGGTTATTTAAAGCGAGTTTGGTGGATACGCGCGGGTATTTTTTTGCTGGTATGTTTTTTTGTTCTGTTTCCATTTACAAAGACAGGAAAGGATTTTGTTAGGGCGATGAATAGACCTGCGACACGGACGGTGATAGTAGATAGGGAGCGGGCTGAGGGTAGTGTTAAGAAGGAAGTAGCAGGTAGTGAGATTTCCGTAGCTTCTGAGGGAGATAGAAGATCTAATTATGTGCCGACTATTGCGATAAGGAAAGATGCGGATGTGAGGAAAACACTTAAGGGTTTTGGGCTTAGTTATGAGGCTGATTTTAAAGAAGGAGATTTGGCATCTAATGAGCGTAAGCGTGATGATAGTTACGTGGCGAAGTTTAGTCTTGAGGTGAAGGTTCCCGTTCCTGCGACTACGTCTGAGCAGCTTGGGGTTATTAATCCGCATTTGAACAAGATGCTTCCTGGGCTATTGGAATTAACGAGGAATGGGAAGGTTTCTCCATTTTATACGAAGCTGTATAATAACAAGGCGTCGCGTCTGAAGCGTGAAGTATTGAAACTAGGTAAGGTTCTAACAAGTCATAATTACTATGACTGCGAGACGATGCTTGAGATGAGGCATCCGACAAGTGGTAGGGAGGTGTTTTTGTTTCAAGCGGATATGGATGTGGTAACGGATGGGTCTGATGGTGACCGTCAGTCAGTGATGCCTGATGAGGTAGTAAACTCTACTTATTATCAGCCTTTTACAAGTTACAGCTGGAAGAAGGTGACGGATAATGAGAATCCGATGGTAAGGGGATGGGAGCAGAGGGTGCGTAATGCTGAGGCGGAGCTTGGAGGAGGGAGTGCTTCTACGGAGCGGCGGAAGTGGCTACGAAGAAGGTTGCAGAAGCTTAAGGTGGGGATAGAGGATATGAGGAAGCATAGTTTTTTGATAGCTGAGCATGATCCTTTTATAGTGATATCTGTGGATAAGATCAGGGCTGCTAGGAGGCAGGAAGAGGTTCCTGGTGTGGGAGATTATGTGGCGGTTATTTATGAGGATAAGATATATCCGGCTATTGTAGGTGATGGGGGGCCTACTTTCAAAGCAGGCGAGAGCTCATTGAGGTTAGCGAAGCAGATTAACCCCCGGGCGACCTCTTATCACAGGCCTGTGTCTAGTCTGGGTGTTACGTATTTGGTATTTCCTGGAACAGCGCCTAAGCCGAGGACTGCACCGGATTATGATTTGTGGTATAGGGAATGTTCTAAGTTGTTGAGCGAGATTGGTGGACTGGGGGATGGATATAGCCTTCATCGATGGGAGGATACACTGGCTAGTAAAGACGCTGAGGTGAGCGAGGAGCAAGAAGTGGATGCTGGGGTTGAAGAGGAGGAGTAGGATTTGGTGTATGATGGTTGATTTGGCCGAGAAGCCTATTACTGAGATTTAACAATATGAAACGGTGTATAATATGGTTTAGGAAGGATCTGCGAATTACTGATCATCCTGGGATAGCTCATGCTATTAGTAATGGTTATGAGATTTTACCTCTGTTTCTCTGGGATGAGGGTGAACACAGGTGGCAGGAGGGTGCGGCTTCACGGTGGTGGTTACATCACGCATTAAAGGATCTGGATCAGCAGATACAGCAGAGGGGTGGGAAGCTTGTAGTAAGCGGCTTTGATAGGGGTGAAGGGGCTGGCTGTTTTTCTGAGTGGCTGGTTGAGTTGATGCGCGAATATGGTGCTGATGCGATTTATTGGGGTAGGCGTTACGAGCCTGAGATCATTGAGCGCGATAAGTTTTTGAAGACTCGTTTGTTGGATTTGGGCTTCGAAGTGAAATCTTTTAATACGCACTTATTGATGGAGCCGCATACTATAAAGAATAAGTCTGGAACTCATTTCAAGGTATTCACACCATTTTGGAAGCATAGTCTTACTCAGAAAGTGGCTTTATTGACTGAAATTAGTGAGGATGCTTGGGAGGGTGTTACTTGGTCTGAGGTTGATATGGGGTGTGATGTTGATGCGCTTCGGTTATTGCCTGAGTTAGATTGGGATAGGGGTTTTTATAAGCACTGGAGGCCTGGGCGGGCAGCGGGATTGGAACGATTAGCTGAGATGGTTCATGGTAAAGCTAAGGTTTACCAGGGGACACGTGATACGCCGTCAGTTGACGGGACATCGCAGCTTTCAGCTTACCTTCAGTGGGGGCAGATAAGTGCAAGAGAGGTTTATCATGCATTTGGTGGTGTTTATAATGATGAGGTGGAGAAGGGGTATTTACGTCAGCTTTTCTGGCGTGAGTTTAGTTACCACTTACTTTTTCACGCTCCTCACTCACCAGAGAAACCGCTGAGGCCTGAGTATGATACCTTTCCTTGGGAGCGGAACGAGGAGTATCTTGATGCTTGGAGGAGGGGGATGACTGGTTTTCCTATTGTGGATGCTGGGATGCGGCAACTTTGGGAAACCGGGTGGATGCATAATAGAGTACGTATGATTGTGGGGTCTTTGCTTGTTAAGCATCTTCTTCAGGATTGGCGTGAGGGGGCTAGTTGGTTCTGGGATACGTTGGTGGACGCTGACTTGGCTAATAATACGATGGGTTGGCAGTGGATAGGTGGGTGTGGAGCGGATGCTTCTCCGTATTTCCGTATTTTCAATCCGATTATTCAGGGTGAGAAATTTGATTCTGATGGGAGTTATGTTAGGCGATATTGTCCAGAGTTGAAGGATGTTCCTAATAAGTATTTGCATCAGCCTTGGGAGATGCCGGCTTTGGAGTTAGCAGCTGCTGGGGTGACGCTTGGGAAGACGTATCCTCATCCGATTATTTCTCATGTAGATGGAAGAGCTAAGGCGCTGGATGCTTATGCCACGTTTAAACTGAACTTGTAGAGATCTTAAACGTGATTTTCATCATGTAATCCATTGTTATATATAGATTTAACTGCGCTTTAGGCTTTAAGATTTGTTTTTTGTTCTCTGTCTACATGCTCTTCATTTCTACACCTAATAGTTTAAGCATTCAATATGACTCCTAATACCATTTTCACAGTTATTCTGGGCTGCTAGCAGTTTCAATCCATTCTAACAGTTCAAATGGTATAATCACTCAATCTGACAACCACTGACGCGCATGAGACTCATCCATGATCTTAGCTTCGCAACCCATCTCACAACCAAACCGAACGACCCAACCTGCATAGGTTCTCAACGTACTATGAGAAAGTCCTCTTCTCGCTCCGGCATTAAATA
>CALGZA010000015.1 GCA_937934595.1 uncultured Verrucomicrobiales bacterium
TTTAGTTTTCCAGCTCTCTTTAGTAGCTTTATGCGATGACGGACTCGGAGAGTTATCACTGCCCATGAGGCCTTATGCTTCCCAATAATTCAATGAGTCATTCCCAACAAATCCATGAAGATTCATTCCCCCATTTTCCTCAATCAGGTCTCTGCTTGGCCATCTTCCTAGTTGTGGTTCGTAGTGGCGGTATTTGTAGAGTTTATGCTCGGTGACGGCGTCTCGTCGGCGAGTATTCCAGATGATGTAATTGCCTATACGCGTCACTGGCATACGACGACCTAGAATGTCGTAGATTTCTATATCTCTTAACACTGTATCTCGGTATCGCTCAGGAAGCTTGCCGCGCTTGCTACTGAATGCGCAGACGTGGTCTAGGTGGTTTTTGTGATACCATTGGATCTTGAATTTGCTGCCTTGTTTGGCGCAGGCGCCTACGGCGTTGAGACGTGTCGGGTGGCTCATGATGTCGTTTGGGATCACGGCTTGCCCTGCACGGTGCAGGTCCTCTGAGCACTCGCTGTTCCCCCACCAGATGAGGGCATTGCATTTGTTGCCTTTTACGCAGATGACGCGGCGTCCCAGCGCATCATAGCGGTAGCTGACGGTGCCTCTGCCGGCTTTGATGGTTCTGATGCGCGTCTGGACCAAAGGTCACTATGTATCTAATTTTATTGATGTTGTCGTCAGTCAAGTTACTACTCAAAAAGATACCGTGCTTACTGACTTTGCCGCCACTTTCTTCCCTCACCAAGAAACAATCAACTCAACTCACGAGATCAGCATCATACCACTAGCCCCATCTTTTACATTTCTGACCACTTAAACCGCTAGACTCAAATATATCCAGCAACACTTCATATACTGAGAACTCACCCTGATCCAGCCAATACAATCTGCCTTGATAAGTCTTACGTCTATCTTGTAAGTTTGCGTCTCAGTTGTCACAACTACAGCACATTCTCCAAGGTGAAGTAAAATTCAAAAGGCTAAACGTTAAGCGCTTCAATGAAAGCAGCAATAAACAAAAAACCCGATCCACATGAGTGAATCGGGTTAAGAATAAATTTGCTGCACTCAGAAATTACTCACCACCAAGAAGCTTAGTAAGCTCATCATCAATATCACCAATAGTATCGGATGAATCTTGAACAGCCACAGGAGCTTCAGATAGAGTTGCTCCTTCAGCACCTTCTTCGCTTTCAGGAGTCTCCTCTACAATCGGCTCTGGCTCTTCAACAGTGAACTCAAAACGGCTATCTCTATGCTGAGGGAATCCTGTTCCTGCAGGGATAAGATGACCCATAATGACATTCTCCTTGAAACCTTGAAGCCTATCCACTCTTCCAAGAGTAGCAGCTTCAGTGAGAACTCGTGTAGTATCCTGGAAAGATGCCGCTGAGATAAATGAATCAGTCTCAAGTGACGCCTTCGTAATCCCAAGAAGCACTGGCTCACCTTCTGCTGCCTGACCACCTTGCTCAGCAACCACGCGGTTAGCCTTCACAAATGCCGTGCGGTCAACCTGGTCTCCCCACAAGAACTCTGTATCTCCGGGCTCAGTGATCTTAACCTTACGCAGCATCTGACGAATGATAATCTCAATATGCTTATCATTAATCTCTACTCCCTGAACGCGGTATACCTCCTGAACTTCATTAACAAGATGCTCCTGAAGAACCTGA
This sequence comes from uncultured Verrucomicrobiales bacterium, assembly GCA_937934595.1. GTDB lineage: Bacteria > Verrucomicrobiota > Verrucomicrobiia > Verrucomicrobiales > Akkermansiaceae > Rubritalea. Next base: position 1,686 of record CALGZA010000015.1, read on the forward strand.
GTTCCACAAGCTTCTAGTAAATCTTCAGGTGAAATCGCACCTTCAGTGATGAGATCACCGGCAGAAAGCCGCTCACCTTCAATCACGATGATGTGCTTATTCATCGGAACTAAGTGATCCGCTGACTCTCCACTATCAGCAGTGACAATAACTTTCTTCTTACCTCTTACATTAGCTCCAAAAGAAATAGTTCCATCTAACTTAGAGATAATCGCTGAATCCTTTGGTTTACGTGCTTCAAATAACTCAGCAATTCGAGGAAGACCACCAGTAATATCCTTTGTCTTCGCTACTTTTCGTGGTGTTCTCGCCAACATAGTTCCTCCACCAACTTTCTGGTTCTCTTTAACAGACATGTGCGCCCCAACTGGAATCGAGTAAGATGATAACACCTCACCAGACTTAGGATCCACAACCACTACCTGAGGATGAAGATCTTCCTTGTGCTCAGTAATTACCATTCCCTTATTACCCTGCTCGTCTTTCTCGTTAGCAACAGTAATTCCAGTAATCATATCACGGAACTCAACTTTACCAGCCTGCGCTGTTAAAATCGGAACGTTGTACGGATCCCAAGTTACAAACTTAGCTCCCTTTTTAACGCTGCCTCCATCTTCAGTAGTAATAACCGCACCAATAACTAAGTTATGAGCTTCGACCTCTAAACCATTTTTATCCTGGATAGAAATAACTCCATTCTTGTTAAGAACAACATAGTTACCATCTGCATCTTGCACTGTCCGCAGGTCCTTGTAGACAATTTTACCCGCATTCTTTGATACAATCTCAGGTGTCTTCGCAGATGACTGAGCCACACCACCAACGTGGAATGTTCTCATTGTAAGCTGCGTCCCTGGCTCACCAATAGACTGAGCTGCCACAATACCCACAGCCTCACCTTGTTGCGCAATCTTATTTGAAGCTAAGTTCAAACCATAACAATGCGCACAAGTACCAGTCTCAGCCTCACATGTAAGAACCGAACGAATTCGAAGATGTGTGCGCCCGATTGTCTCAACAGCATTAGATTGCTCTTCCGTGATAATATCATTAACCTCAATGATCACATCACCAGTAACTGGATCTTTTACATCTTCACAAGATGTACGTCCGTAGATACGCATTGGCAAAGTCGCTACCTCATCATCTCCATCATAAATAGGAGCCACTGTAATTCCATTAGTAGTACCACAATCTGACTGATGAATGATCACATCCTGTGATACATCCACAAGCTTACGAGTCATGTAACCAGAGTCCGCAGTCTTCAGCGCCGTATCAGCTAGTCCTTTACGCGCTCCATGAGTCGAAATGAAATATTCCAAAACAGACAATCCTTCGCGGAAGTTAGACGTAATAGGTCGCTCAATAATCTCACCAGATGGCTTAGCCATTAGTCCTCGCATCCCAGAAAGCTGCTTAATCTGTGCTTTGTTACCTCGAGCACCAGAGTCAACCATCATAAAGAGCGGATTCGCTAGCTTAGTTCCATCGTTATGCTCTAACTTACGGTAAAGCGCATTAGCTATGTTATCTGTAGCATGCGTCCATACATCAACAACCTTCTGATAACGCTCGTTATTCGTTACCACACCATTACGGTAAAGCGTCTCAACCTTTTCAATCTCCTCATAAGCCTTCCTCAGCTCTTCCGGCTTCTCTTCAGGTATCACCATGTCAACCAGACCAATGGATGTTCCTGAACGAGTAGCCTCAGTAAATCCGAGAGTCTTGAGAGCATCCAGTGCTAGCACCGTTTGATCCTTACCAGAAACCTGGTAACAACGCCAAATAACGTCTCCTATCTGCTTCTTACCAACAGTAAAATTAATGAAACCTAAACCTTCAGGCCAGTTCTCATTGAAACGAACTCGTCCCGGGGTCGTCTCTATGATCTTAAGCTCAGAATTACCATAAACAGTCTCTTTTCCAAAGTCCGGATTACGAACACGAATAAGATCATGATATTTCAACTTACGAGAAGCGATACCGAACTCTACCTCAGTAGTGCTCTCGAATAGCGGCAAATGATCTTCCTTCTGATCTTCTATTTCCTTCGCTGTTCGCTGACGGAGATAAGTCAGATAGTAAGTACCCAAAATAATATCCTGTGAAGGAGTCGTAATCGGCTTACCTGAAGATGGTGAGAAGATGTTGTTAGGCGCTAACAGTAGTTGGCGACACTCCATCTGTGCCTCGATAGACAAAGGAACATGAACCGCCATCTGATCACCATCAAAGTCCGCATTATAAGCTGTACATACCAGTGGGTGAACTCGTATGGCAGACCCCTCAATCAGAACCGGCTCAAATGCCTGTATCGATAATCTGTGAAGAGTAGGAGCTCGGTTCAGCATCACAGGATGTCCCTTAGTCACCTCAGCGAGAATATCCCAGACCTCAGTTGTCTTACGGTCAATCATCTTCTTGGCAGAACGAACAGTATGACAATACCCTAACTCCTTCAACCTACGTATAATAAATGGCTCAAACAAAGTAAGTGCCATCTTCTTAGGTAAACCACACTGATTTAACTTTAGCTCAGGACCAACAACGATCACAGAACGACCAGAGTAGTCCACACGCTTACCTAGTAGGTTCTGACGGAAACGACCGCCCTTCCCTTTTAGCATATCAGAAAGTGATTTAAGCGCTCTGTTACCAGCACCTGTTACAGCTCTTCCATGACGCCCGTTATCAAAGAGCGCATCTACAGCTTCCTGCAACATACGCTTCTCATTTCGTATAATAACCTCAGGAGTCTTAAGCTGAAGCAAGTTCAATAGACGATTATTACGGTTAATAACTCGTCGATACAAATCATTAAGATCAGATGTCGCAAAGCGCCCACCTTCAAGCGGCACAAGCGGCCTGAGGTCAGGTGGAATCACCGGAAGAGCATTCATGATCATCCACTCTGGACGTGTCTTAGACTGCAAGAAACCTTGAGTAAGCTTGAGTCGCTTAGCTAGCTTCTTCATTGTCTGCTTAGACTTCGTGTTCTCCATGTCCTCCTCCAGCTGCTCAAGGAGCTTTGCTAGATCAATCTGGCCAAGAAGATCCTTTAGAGCCTCTGCGCCCATCGCAGCACGGAACGTGTCCTCGCCGTAGTCATCCTCTGCATCACGTAGTTCAGTCTCAGTAAGAAGCTGACCATGCTCAAGCGGTGTATCACCCGGCTCTGTAACAATGTAGTCTTCGTAATATATGACACGCTCAAGATGTCGCGCACTCATATCAAGCATAAGACCAATTCTTGATGGCATACACTTATAGAACCAAATGTGAGTCACCGGAACAGCAAGCTCAATGTGACCCATACGTTCACGACGCACTCGTGATAAAGTCACCTCCACTCCACAGCGATCACAAATGACTCCCTTGTGCTTCACTCGCTTATACTTACCACAGCTACACTCCCAGTCTCGTGATGGACCAAAAATCCTCTCACAGAATAGACCACCTTTCTCAGGCTTAAATGTTCTATAGTTTATTGTCTCCGGGTTCTTAACCTCACCTTTAGACCATCCTCTGATGATCTCAGGATTCGCAACTGTGATAGCTACGTGATCAAATGATTCTGCCTTATCGTCTACTCCGAAGAGTTCGCGTAAATTTGTTTCAACACTCATGTTATTTATGTTTAAATAGTTATTTGTTAATGGTTATGTTGTTGATTAAAGAGTGAGGTCATCTAGATTGAAATCTTCTGCATCGACCTTACTCTGCGCTTCGCTCTTGGCATTAAGCCCTTTGCCTGGACGAACGTCTAGACCTAGTGACTGCATCTCCTTCATGAGAACGTTGAATGACTCTGGTGTCCCAGCTTCTAAGTTGTTATCGCCTTTAACGATAGCCTCATAAATCCTAGTTCTACCCTGAACATCATCAGATTTAACAGTGAGCATCTCCTGAAGAGTGTATGCAGCACCATATGCCTCAAGTGCCCAAACCTCCATCTCACCAAATCTCTGTCCACCATACTGAGCTTTACCACCCAGCGGCTGTTGAGTAACCAGTGAGTAAGGACCCACAGCACGTGCGTGTATCTTATCTGCAACCAGGTGTCCTAGCTTAAGCATGTAAATCATTCCTACCACTACTGGCTGGTGGAAAGGATCTCCTGTTCGTCCGTCAAAGAGAGTAGACTTACCACCAACTGTGCCGTCTTCACCATCGCCGATCCATGTATAACCATTCGTCTCTGGCTCATTGGCCTTACGTGCTCTTGCTTTGCCTTTCCCGTCACCGATCATCTTAACACCGTCAACTTTCTTGGCCTCGCTCATGAACTTCCATATCTCAGACTCAGGAATACCATCGAAAATAGGTGTGGCCACCGTAAATCCGAGCGCCTTCGCAGCTACACCAAGATGAGTTTCAAGAACCTGTCCTACGTTCATTCGAGATGGAACACCAAGTGGATTCAAGCAAATGTCAACAGGAGTCCCGTCTTCTAGATACGGCATATCCTCCTCCGGAACAATAATCGCAACAACACCCTTGTTACCGTGACGTCCAGCCATCTTATCACCAACACTAAGCTTACGCTTCTTAGCAACATAGACTTTAACTTCCTTGACTACACCAGGATCAACCTCATCCCCCGACTCCATCTGGTCCAATCTACGCTCACGATCTGTATCTAACTCCTGGAAGCGTGACTCAAATGATGAAATGATTTCAAGTATCTTGTTACGTATCGGAGAAGGATCAATCTCGATGTGATCGTGAATAGCCGCCAACTTCCTAAGTAACGTCTTAGTGATCTTGCGATTTGCAGGAATGATAATCTCACCTGACTGCGCATTCACAACATCAAGAGGAATCTTCTCACCCAGCAAAATATCAGATAACTTCTCTGTAAGCTGGTCAGTAAGTGCATCCTTCTTCTTCTTATAATCAGTATTGATCTTCTTAAGCTGCTTCTTAGTCTCCTCAGGATTCGCACCCTCGCCCTTGCGCTTAGCTAGGCCATGAGTAGAAATACGTATATCCTGAACGATACCAACAGTTCCAGAAGGAACACGTAGTGATGAATCTTTCACGTCCGCAGCCTTCTCACCAAAGATCGCCCGTAGTAATCTCTCTTCAGGAGCCAACTCAGTCTCAGACTTAGGTGTAATCTTACCTACAAGAATATCCCCAGGCTTAACCTCTGCTCCTATACGAACAATCCCATCATGGTCTAAATTCTTAAGAGCTTCCTCACCTACATTTGGTATGTCACGAGTAATTTCCTCAGGCCCTAACTTAGTATCTCGTGCTATACACTCATACTCAGAAATGTGGATCGATGTATAAATATCCTCTTTTACCACTCTCTCTGAAATCACGATAGCATCCTCAAAGTTATAACCGTTCCACGGCATGAATGCCACTAGCACATTACGTCCAAGTGCTAACTCACCATTCTCAGTGTTAGGCCCATCAGCCAAACACTGACCAATCTTAACTTTTTCACCACGCTTAACTATTGGCTTCTGGTTCATACATGTGCCAGCATTAGAGCGCATAAACTTACGGAGCGGATAAACAAATATCCCATTTACTGGATCACTCTTCACTGATGTCGAATCAGACAAAAATGCCTCATCACTCACCGGTAACTCACCGTCTTTAGTAACAACAATCATCTCACCAGTCGACGCAGCAACTATTCCATTTGACTCAGAAATAATTACAGAACGTGAATCATGAGCAGCCTTCTCTTCTAATCCGGTTCCCACAAGAGGAGCATCAGACACAAGTAACGGCACACCTTGGCGTTGCATGTTTGAACCCATGAGCGCGCGGTTCGCATCATCATGCTCAAGGAAAGGAATGAGCCCCGCCGCCACAGAAACAAGCTGCTTAGGTGAAACATCCATATAATGAACCGTACTCGGCTCCATCTCCATAAACTCTCCTCGCTCACGTGCCGTAATACGCTTACTCAGGAAATTACCCTTAGTATCCAGTGGATTATTAGCCTGTGCAATTAGGAAATTCTCTTCCTGATCAGCAGTGAGATACTCGATGTTGTTAGTCACCACACCATCCTTAACCTTACGATAAGGCGTCTCAATAAATCCAAACTCATTAATACGTGCATAAGTACACATAGAGTTAATCAAACCAATATTCGGTCCCTCAGGAGTCTCAATCGGACATATACGGCCGTAATGAGATGGATGAACATCTCGCACCTCAAATCCTGCACGATCTCGGTTAAGACCTCCAGGCCCCAGCGCAGAAAGACGACGCTTGTGCGTAAGCTCTGCCAGAGGGTTAGTCTGGTCCATGAACTGTGATAACTGAGACCTACCAAAGAAATCTCTCACTACCGCAGAAAGAGCCTTGGGATTAATAAGCTTCTGAGGAGTCATCCCTTCAATGTTAACATCAAATAAGGTCATACGCTCCTTAACCAAACGCTCAGTTCGCGCTAAACCTACACGGCACTGATTCGCAAGCAACTCACCCACCGCACGCACTCGACGCGAACCAAGGTGATCAATATCATCGAGAACTCCATCACCTTTCTTACACTTAAGTATGTATTTTACTGCATGAAGAAAATCTTGCCCAACCATGGTGCGCTCACCAGACTCAACATCAATACCCAACTTCTGATTGATCTTATAACGACCAACTCGTGTCAAATCATACTTCTTAGGATCAAAGAACAAACGCTTAAGCAAAGCACGAGCATTAGCCGCAGTCGGAGGATCTCCAGGACGCAACTTACGATACATATCCTTAAGTGCAGACTCTTCATCATGCGCTGGATCCTTCTTAAGTGACTTCAGAATAATCTCATCTTGACGAGAATCAATCACTTCAATCTTCTTGTGATCAAGAGCAATAAGCTGCTTTACCACACCAATAGTCAATGGCTCATACTTCTTAGCAATAACTACCTCCCCATCCATGATATCATCAAACACCACACGTGAAGATAACTCCTCTTCATCCATCTTACTAGACAACTTCAAACTCTCAATGTCATAAAACTCCTGAACAATAGAACGAGTATCAGGATAACCTAATGCTCGAAGGAATGTTGTCGCTAAGAACTTACGGCGACGGCGACGACGATCCAAATAAACATAAAGTAAGTCGTTCGTATCAAACTGAGTCTCCAACCATGATCCGCGATCCGGAATAATACGGAATGAAAACAGCTCTTTACCATTGAGGTGGTAAGACTTCTCAAAACAAATACCAGGTGATCGATGAAGCTGAGATACAATAACACGCTCAGCACCATTTATAACAAAAGTGCCTCGACGTGTCATCATCGGCAACTCACCCATATATACACGCTCCTTCTTAGTACCCGTCTCATCTTTCAACTTAAACGTCACATACAAAGATGCACTAAAACTCTCACCAGTTTGCAATGACTCTAGCGCAGTAGCCTTAGGCTCCTCAATGTCATAAGCTATAAAATCAAGCTCAATAGTCTCATCGTAACTATTGATAGGAAACACCTCCATGAGAACAGCTTGTAACCCAGTCTCGATGCGCTGGCTTGGGGGCACTTCTTTCTGGAGAAAATCCTCGTAGGACTTTGACTGAACCTCAATTAAGTTTGGCGGCTCAATAGCTTCTTCAATAGATCCAAAATAGCGTCTGTCAGGCATAATAGTAATAATTAATTTGTCGGTTAAACCAATGTCTAGACTCGCGTCTTAATCTAAATATTGGCAGTGAATGTTAAATTAGTTTGGTGTCTGTCTTGTTGCATCTACACTGAGCGTCCTCAGGCATTTCCGCTGAACAGAATTCAACCATTTTTTATGAAATAATTTCAAAAATAGCTGAATTCCAGTCAAAGAATAAATAATTTTATGGTTGTTTTTTATGATTTTTATCGATTTTTTTGCCCACTTTGAACCCTAAGGCACAAAAAGGCGGCTTCGTCTTGATACGAGGCCACCTCCATATAAAATTTCAGTTAAAGCTATATCTTAGAATGGTTTACAGATAGGCTTGCTAGGGAAAAATCACAGTAAATCATCATTATATTATAAGTTTAGTTTAAGTTAGAGCGTGCAGGGGCGTCTAATTACACTTTTTTTGCCCAAAAGTCAATTCCATTTACCATAAAGAAATCCAAGTCAAGCAGAAACTAAAGATTAGTAAACTATTCTTCCTCCACCTTGGACCACCATTAACCATACTCAATAACCCGCTATCAAATCCCAAAGATCCACCCTTGATGCATAACAAATTAAATGCAACATCATTCAAAATGCCTAATACAAAAATACACCCAGCTCACAACACCATCAACTACATAGAAATTCCATCCAGTGACTTAAACGCATCAGTAGCATTCTTCTCAAAGCTACTCGGCTGGACATTCACCGATTACGGCAACGACTACAAAGCATTTAATGACTCCAATATCAACGGAGGAATATACACATCAGACAAAATATCAACAACAGATAATGGCGGAACACTCATAGTCATCTACTCTAAAAATTTAGAAGCTACCATGCAAGAAGCCATAAAACTAGGCGCCACCATCACCAAAGAAATATTCTCCTTCCCAGGTGGACAAAGATTCCACTTTACAGAACCAGGAGGCAGCGAGCTAGCCATCTGGTCTGAGCTCCCTAAATAAACTCAGTCTGAGCCACCGTAACAACACCTTCTCTTTTTCATTGCAAAGCATTGCGTTTCATTGCAAGTAAAAGCCATGCTTAATATTAGAAACCTTACCAAAACTGTTGGAGGGAGAACCCTCTTCGAAGAAGCTAAAATGACTATCAACTGGGGCGAACGTGTCGCCCTAGTAGGCCCAAACGGCGCAGGCAAATCCACACTCTTCAGAGTCATCCTTAAACAAGAAGACCCTGACTCAGGAACCGCTGAAATCGACGAATACGCCATCACTGGATACCTCGCTCAAGAAGCCGGTGACCCAGGTGAAGAAACCATTCTAGAAATCGCAATAGGAATTACCCCAGAGGTCGCCAATGCCATCAAAGTCATACGTGAAGCAGAAAACAACGCCACCACAGACTCCAAAGAATACGCCGACGCTCAAGACGCTTTCGATCTAGCTAATGGATACTCCCTCGAACCAAAAGCAAAAAAAATCCTCGCCGGCCTAGGATTCAAACAAGAACAAATGAACGCACCAGCAAACACATTCTCAGGTGGCTGGATCATGCGCGCCCACCTCGCTAGACTACTAGTCCAAGAGCCAGACCTACTAATGTTAGACGAACCTACAAACCACCTCGACCTATTATCGCTCCTCTGGTTCCAGCGCTACCTAATGAACTACCCAGGCGCTCTACTCATCATCTCACACGACCGCGACTTCATGGACGAAATCATCGAAACCGTCTACGAAATCGATGAAACAAAACTCACTTCATACACCGGAAACTACAGCGCATACACAGATCAACGCACCAAACGCTACGAACAAAAAGTTCAAGCATACCGCGCAGGACAAAAAGAAATAGATCGCGTTCAAGAATTCGTCGACAAATTCCGCGGCGTCGGATCAAAAGCATCCCAAGTCAACGAACGAATGAAAACCATCCAAAAACTTAAAGACAAACTCGTGAAGCCAATCGCACAAAGAAAAGTCTTCAAATTTAACTTCCCACAACCACCCCGCTCCAACCAAATCGTCGCTGAACTCACCAAAGTAAAACAAGCATACGGTGACAAAGTCATATACGACGGCCTAGACCTAACCATCGAAAGAGGAGATCGCATCGTACTCGTAGGACCAAACGGCGCAGGAAAATCAACACTCATGAAAATCATCGCCGGACACCTCGAAATACAAGGCGGCCAAGTCGATGTCGGTTACGCCACCAAAATGGGCTACTTCTCTCAGCACCGTGCTCTATCCATGGACGAGTCAAACACCGTCCTAGACGAAGTCATGGCCTCTAACGGTGAACTACGTGAAGACGAAGCCCGCTCCATACTAGGATCATTCCTCTTCCGTAAAAACGACGTCATGAAAAGGATACGCGTACTATCAGGTGGTGAAAAATCTCGCCTTAACCTAGTCAAATTCCTAGTAGACCCCCCTAACTTACTACTAATGGACGAGCCCACTACACACCTAGACATCCTATCCATAGAAGCCCTCGTATCAGCCCTAAAACAATACGCAGGAACACTCGTCTTCATTTCGCACGATGTCCACTTCATCAGAAATCTAGCAGAAACAACTCTCCACGTGAATGACGGCACAGTCACCAGATACACCGGCGGCTATGACTACTTCATCGAAAAAAGCGGCCTAGACGATGACCGCAGCGCAGTTACATCCTAAACAAATAGTAATCCTTACAGCGAAATCACTTGACGAATCTGCTTTAGTGAAGAACATTCCGAACGCATCTGAACTATCAGTCGCCCCCATAATAGCAGAATTGTATCCACAAATCTTCACCACCAAGAAACACCACACTCATGGCAGCTAAAAAATCGGCTAAAAAAACAGCCAAAAAATCAACCACCAAAAAGGTTGCAAAGAAAACAACACAAAAAAAAGCAGCTAAAAAAGCCCCGGCTAAAAAAGCTGTAAAAAAAGTAGCCAAAAAAGCTACTAAAAAAGTTGCCAAAAAAGCAGCCAAAAAAGCTGCCCCACCAAAAAAAGCTACCAAATCGGCAGATAAGAAAAAACCGGCCAAAAAACTATCCAAGCTAGAAGCACTTCTCGCAGCTGAAGCTGAAGAAAAAGCTCAGCGCGCTAGCAAAAAGAAAGCTCCTAAAAACCGTATCGATACCCCTGAAATGCAGGAAAAGGTACGCGAACTCATCAAACTCGCCAAAGAGCAAGACTACCTCACATACGATGACATCAACGAGATCCTGCCTAACGACATGGTCGAACCAGCTGATGTCGAAGCCATCCTCGAGCGCCTTCGCTCCATGGAATTTGACATCATCGACGCATCAGAAGTAGACCGCTACCGCACTAACAAAAAAGAAGGAGTTGATGCCAGCACTACCAAATCAGAACAGAAGCTAGACATACTCGACGACCCAGTCAGAATGTACCTCAAGCAGATGGGCCAAGTCCCTCTTCTCACTCGCGAACAAGAAGTAGAAATCTCTAAACGCATCGAAGACGCTGAACTTACAGTCCAAAAACACCTTCATCGATTTGGATTCGTCAGCCAGTCATACCTCGACCTCGCCGAGAACCTAATCAAAGGAAAAGAAAGATTCGACAGAGTCATCCTTGATAAAAAAATCGAGAGCCGTGAGCGATACATGAAAATGCTCCCTAAACTCTGTGACCAACTACGCCAATGCCACGAAGACACAGACCAGATCTTCCGTAAACTCCACGCCAAAACACCTCGTGGAAAGCAAAAGTTAGAAACCGAGCTAGAAAAACAAATCACGTCTATCGCTAAAATCTACGGCCGCTTCTACTACAAACAAAAAGTAGTCGAAGACTTCTGCGAAGAAGTAGAAGTTTACCAAAAGAAATTCTGGAAGTTCAACCGTAAACTCGCAGCTAACCCAAACGATAAAGAGTTCGAGACAAAAATCCGTGAAGCTCAGCAAATATCTTGGCACACAGCTGAAAACTTTGACGCCAATAACAAAAATCTCCGCGAGTGGATTAAAAAAGCCTACGGAGCTAAAACCGAAATGGTCGAAGCTAACCTCAGACTCGTCATCTCAATAGCCAAAAAATACACCAACCGCGGACTCTCATTCCTAGACCTCATCCAAGAAGGAAACATGGGACTCATGAAGGCTGTAGAGAAATTCGAATACCGCCGTGGTTATAAATTCTCCACATACGCAACTTGGTGGATCAGACAAGCCATCACACGCTCCATTGCAGATCAAGCCAGAACGATCCGTATCCCAGTCCACATGATCGAGACCATAAACAAGCTCATGCGTGTGCAGAAACAACTCGTCCAAGAATACGGCCGTGAACCAACCCCAGATGAAATAGCGGAAGAAATTCACCTGCCTGTAGAACGCGTTCGCGCCGTCCTAAAAATGGCTCAGCAGCCCATCTCCCTTCAAGCGCCTGTCGGAGACTCAGATGACACATCATTCGGTGACTTCATCGAAGATAAAGCCGCAGATAACCCTATGGAAGAAGCAGGCTTCGCCATGCTCAAAGAAAAAATCATAGACGTCCTGGACACCCTAAC
>CALGZA010000016.1 GCA_937934595.1 uncultured Verrucomicrobiales bacterium
GGAGAGCGGGAGATGTTTATCAATGTATTTGCGATGCACATAAGTAATTACTTATTTGGTGTGGATTGCGTTACTGTGGTGGATGGTCCCAAACACACCTCGTTCGCTCCTAATCCAGAATTTGCGAAGTTGCCCATTTACACCCCCAGACCTGATTAGTAATGACAACCATAGGTAATGACATACTCGTAATCTGTCTCGTGGGTTTGTTGTGCCTATGGTTAGTTGTTGAGGTTTGGCTTAGTTATTTGGATGACGATGATGATGACTCAACCCCTATATAATTATTATGTTTTTAGATTCCCCGACGGCACCGACAGAGTATGTTAATTTCGTTCCTCATATTGATAAGGTGGATTTTGATCGTCCCGCTTTTGAAAAGCTTGGTCAGAAAAAACCTACCACCAAGGAGGAGTTTAAGAATTGCAGGGAGGCTGGGGATGAGATCACTTCTCAGCTACTTGGGTTATATGATGAATCGTATAATCGTGTGAATCCTGAGTATTGGGAGGATGAGGAATATGAGGGTAAGAAACCTTTGGAGATTGAGATCTCGATACTTCGGGAGCAGAAGAGGGCTAATTACGCTAAGTTGAGCAAGCATGGAGTGCCTTCGTATATTCATGCGTTGAGGGCGATCAAGATCATGTTCCCTAAGACTCAGATAACTCCTGTGTTAGCGGATATTGTGCATATTACCTTCATAGCTTACACGTATGGGGTTAAGTATATCCACCTCTTAGGATCGATGGATGCGGGTAAGTCCTCGTCGCCCGCTAGGATTATCTTTTTGTTCATGTTGATCGATTCGGCTAACAGTTTTGCTATAGCTGCGACTCCTTTGGTTGAATCGGCTAACATGACGATCTTTGGTGATATTACTGAGCTGTTCGGTGAACTGTGTGATTATCACCCCTTGTCTGGTTCCAACGGCACAGGGACTTACTTGTTCCCCACTGCGAGGTTGATGGGGGATCGCAAGTTGCACTTCAGCAAGAATGCGAAGAATGACAAGGGTGGGTGGTTTGCTCACAGGTCTTTGAAAAAAGAGGGTGTTGGTATTGGATCGAAAGGTAAGGGGTCGGGTGAGGACGCACAGTCAGCCCATGGTGTGTTTATCTTTGACGAATTTAACAAGGCTGAGTCATTCAATTTCAAAAAGGACTTGGCGAACGTGGCGGGTCAGGATTGGTTTTTGATGTATACCACTCAGAACCCATGGGACGAGATGGACTTGGGTGGTGAGATCGCTACACCTAAGATGTGGGGTAAGTGGGGATATTCGTCATACGATGAGGTGAGGAAAGAGTCACCTAAGATCTACCCTACTGTGAGAAAAGGGATAGCGTATCCCATCAGTGGTTTGGATGCGGTGAATATGAAATTGGGCAAGGTTGTCTACGACTGGCAGTTCCAGCAGTCTAAATATAACTACATTGTTGACTCGTTCGGTAAAGACTCGCCTGAGTTTCACTCACAGGTTCTGGGTATGTTCCCAGGTGGTGATGTTGACATGCGATTACTTAGTCAGTCCAAACTTGCGGCTTCTAGGCATGATGACGAGATCGGGTTCACATTGAAAAGAGTTCAAGGGTCGGTTATGTTTTGTGACCCAGCCCACACAGGGTCTGGTGATAAAGCGGTGATAGGGACATCTATCTTCGGACCAGCTATCGTTACCAACACGGACGGCACTACGGATGAGAAGCCGTTGTTCATTAAGAAGCAACCGATGGAGCATGTGAAGTTCATTAATAATTTGAAATGGACAGGTGACCCAGGACACGAACATACTACCGAGCTTGCCTTTGTGAATGTGGGTGGTGATTTGAATGATGTGACTCCTGGGGCACCTATCACTTATGAGCAACAGATCGCTATCAGGATGGCTGTGAGAGCAAGGGAAGAGGGTATCCCCTTCTCCAACATTGGATTTGATTACTCTATGCGTCCTGAGATGCTGGAGGCGGTTCGTATGATACTCGGCACTGGTCCTGTGCCTTTCGATTATAATACCAAGGCGATAGGTTATCAGCTACAATCGACCAACGAGAATACAGCGGAGAGATTTACTAAACAAGCGGGTAGGACGGACGAGCTTCTGTATTTGACCGCTGACCTATTCAGATCGAAGCAAATGCGAGGTGGTAGGTTCATGACACTTGCTTGTTTGCAAATGTGTCAGACGAGAATTGACAAAGACAAACCTTGGAAACCAGCAGAGAAGAAGAGGGACTTCAAAGCTCGTAATGAGAATAAGTCACCAGATGAGAGAGATACACTGGCTGGTGAGGTGGGTATGGCTTATCTGAGAGGTTTCAGGGCGGAGGGGAATGCTACCCCAGAGAGTTCTCATAGTGAGAGCATATTCTCCATGATGAAAAAGCGTAAGAAGAAACGTGGCGGGCAACCTAAATCCTTGCCTTACTAAAATAGTTGACAATTAATTCAAATTAAACAATACTCACGACATGTTCGATCCTATAATTTATATCGCCCAGCCATTCATGGTTTACGCTATGATCAAGTGGTGGTTTGATACTACGATCGTTGACACCTTTATTAAAATCCTAACTCTGGGTAAGATCGGAAATCTCAAAGATCTCAAGGATATACTATCCGAGAAAGGCACGTTGGGTGATTATCTGGTAGAACTTTTCGAGTGCCCATGGTGTCTGAGCTTCCACTTCTCATGGATTGTTGTGGTAGCTTTGAACTACACAGTGGGTATTCCTCATTTAATCGCTACGATATTGGCTACCGCAGGTGGTGCCATGTTCCTCTGGCAAAACGACCTGAAAGGATAATATTATGAAGACAGAGTTAGGAAAAATTTACTTTTACGGAAAAGAACTAGAACCATATATTTGTGTAAAAGTTGGGGTAGGGGAAGATCAAATTTCCCAGTTTTTAAAATTGTCAGACCATTCTAGTTACAAATTCTATAATCATGACGTTTTTGACAAACCTTATGTTGATCATCTAACTTTACAGTTGCCAATACACAGTTATAATATAGGAATAAGTTGTAACAATCGTGTTTATGCCGATTCTAATGATTCAAGTAACTGGTGGAGGTTATCATTCCCTTTACCTCAAATCCAAAAGAGTCATAAATGGGTCATAACCAGAGAAGTCAAAACTGAGGATTCTCGTGTTTTAATAATAGTTAAACATCTGAAAGGATAATATTATGGGATGTGGAGCATGTTCGAGAAATAGAGCTAGGGTTAAGACTAGCAACGGATCACAAGCTAGGGCTATACCCGACATCGTTCAGGATTTCACTCAGTTGGAACCTTCGATCACGAAGATTCGAGCTGGTAATGGGCAAACTTATTCCTTACTGGGCTCTCTCGTAAAAATGCGTCCCCCCGCAGGTTGGAACTTGTGGATTTCTATCAAAGGTCACAAGCATTACATCGAGGGGAAAAGTGCTAAAGAAGTTGTTGATAATGTGATCGCTAAATATGCTCTCAACGACATCGAGATCAAACCCAAGGTCGCTTGGTTCAATGTGAACAAGATCTGGGTGGCTACATTGTCCCCAAGGCACACTTACGTAACCATTGGTGATCTTAACGCCATCGCCCGAGCTTCGAGCAACCCTCTAATCTGGAATAAGGACGAGTGGGTGGATGTGATGGAAGCTATAAACTCTGACGAATACGATGTGGGTAAGGTTAGGGAAGAAGTCAAAGAGCTTTATGACTTAGCGAATCACGACATTTTAGGTTGTGAGGTATGCTATGATGATTTAACAAAAGACAAACTCGAATATTCAAACCAAGAATTTATGATCGAGTGGGTAAACGCACGCTATGAAAACATCGTCAAAGGAAACGTATAGTAAGAAGAGGTCGAGAAAACTTGACGATATAGAGCTAGAGTCCGATATTTGTGACTCTATCGACTCGTTGATGAGTTTGAAAAATAACACACTCTCCGATAATCAGAACAAACTCGAACGTAGGAAGATTGTCAGTGCGTTTACGAACATGCAAGACACTCTGAGCGAGGAGGAGAGGAATGAGCAAGGGATCGAGGAGTTTATAAACTTCGGTAATACGTTTCGAGCGGCACAGACAAACATAGCACCACTGGAGTCGATCGTTACAGGCACAGACTCCGTGTGTGAGGTTGTTGTGGATTTTAATGATCCGAACAGGGATCATCTGGTGGGTGTAGATATATCGAATATCGCTAATCAGTGGTTATTCCATTCTAATGAGAAGTTTCTACAACTATGGCGAACAGCGGTTGGTGAAGGATACATCACAGGAGGTGGACCGTTTGTATTCGAGGAGCAAGATGTCGGACTGTTCCCAGTGTTCAATAAGAATTTCTTTTTACCCAAAGGTGCGAGTTTGGATCCTGAAGAAATGACCTACGCATTCGAGCGTAGAGAGTTCACGATGAACCAACTTACCGAGTTGCTTGCTAACACCGATGATGACGATGACAGTGTATGTAAAGAGTCCATCGAGTCGATCATCGAAGAGGTCAAACGACAAATTGAGGGAAATCGTAGAAGTGCTAGTCAGACCACATCTGGTGTGAGTTTGGAAGATAATAGTGCTAGGGATAGTTCTTACAGTAAAGCTACCTTTGAAGTCTGGGGATACTGGGAAGTTCGAGTTCACCCTGACGGACACAAAGACGCAGGGGATAAATATGTGTCACACATTCTATTCACCGATAAATGTATCACAGGCACGTCTGAGGGTAAAAACGCAGCAGACGTTAAAACTATTCTTTTCCAAGAAGAGGTTTCATTCAAAGACCCTAGCGAATGGTTGGTAATGTTGATATTCGACGAAGAGGTTGGTGGTGAGAAAACAGTCGATACTCTGAGAGGGATCGGAGAGGCTTTCTACAAACCAGCAGTCAAAGTTGAGGAGTTTTTCAACAGGAAATTGGAAGGTGCGTTGGCATCGGCTACACCATACCTAGTTGAGAAAGAAGGGGCGAACCCTGACGAGGTTCTTGATTTTGAATATGGCGATCCTTTCATACCCAAAAAGACAGAGTTCGCTCAGATGCCTAATACGGCTAGAGAACTTAGTCCGATCATAAGTGACTTAATGCAAACAGTTTCTGGTATAGCATCGTCTGGGCATAGCAACACAGGGCGAGGTGGGGAACTTCGCCAACAGGCAATCGAGAGGCAGGATAACACTCAGACCATAAAAACCAACAAGATCATACGTGCCTACAGTAAATTGGACAAAGTTTTGGATCTGATAATCGGTAGAGCTTTAAATCTCAAACCTGAAGCGGGAACTAAGGATTATCGATTGATCAAAGGTTTCCAAGAATGTGTGGATACGAAACTTGTCGAGATCTTCAATCTCATAGACGAGACTGGGCAAAGCGAATACGATGGTGTTGCCGATAAAAAGTCAGCGATGAAGAAAGCTTCTGAGATACGTGAGAAACTGGGGGAGAGAAGTTATGGAAGATTTAAAAACATAGTTGTAAAAGCCAGACGTAGTGCGTCAGGACTTGATCGACCATCCGAGGTGGAGAATGCAAGGTTCATCATGGATCTGATCAACACTGGTAAAGTTCCAGCCCAAAACGTCCCTGCTTTGCTTCAGAGAGCGGTAGCTTACCAAACTCAGAACACTGACATTGCAGAACTCGCAGCGTCCACGCCTGAGTTGATACAAAGCGACCAGCGT
Source organism: uncultured Verrucomicrobiales bacterium (assembly GCA_937934595.1). Classification (GTDB taxonomy): domain Bacteria; phylum Verrucomicrobiota; class Verrucomicrobiia; order Verrucomicrobiales; family Akkermansiaceae; genus Rubritalea. The sequence continues at coordinate 5,685 of CALGZA010000016.1, forward strand.
GAACGTGCAGCTAACGAATGGGAGACGATTGGTCGTAGAGCCATAGCGGGTGAGATTTTAGAAATTGGACCGAGAGATATTGACGAGGATCATGTTGAGTCTCACAAGTTGGATTTGATAGCCGATGTCAACCTGCACGGATTGAGACCATGGGATCAGGCGGAGGTTGTTAAATTTACGGCTAGGGTTAATCATACAGGATCACACTTAGAGCGTATGCGTAATCGTCCAGAATCGGCTGACGTTGCTCGTAGGAACATGCAGGAGTTTCAAGAGATCATACGAAGTGCTGGTCAGATAATCCAGATTCTCGAAGAGGAGAAGCAACAACAAGGAGGTTCCGAGGAACCATCTTTGGAAGATCAGTTGACTGCCGCTAAAACAAGCAAGATCTACGCTGAGATTGAGAAGATGAGCAGAATGTTCGGTATTGACCTTGAAGACCGTAAGGACATAATGCGTAATCGCATGGAGCGAGCAAGGCAGAACGATGTCAGAAACCAGTTACTCAACAGATCTCAGATCGTTGGTGAAATTGAAAGACAAAGAGAGTTCGAGCTGAAAAAACAACAAATGTTAAATAATGGAAACAATAACTAAACCTGTATCTAGTGTGACTAGAGATTCTAAACAAGAAGTAGACCGATTACTCAAACTCTACGGTAGTGTGAGCAAAGATAAGTTCAACCAGTTGAGTGATGTAGATTTCACGACATGGGTTGCTAACAATATCAATCAGATCGAAAGGTTACTTCTATTTATACAGAGAGAGACTGCTCGCCCAGGATCGACGAAAGATGTGGATGCTAACCTAAACTCTCACATGCTCGCCCAATCACAGATTCTAAATCGCACATATGAGATTGCGGAGCATGGTGTAAACCATACAGCCTAGAAAAATTATGTCCGAAATAAACAAAAACGAAGTGATAGAACCTGTTTTTACAGAAGACACCGAGGGACTTTCCCCCGATGACGCTCTTAAAAACATGAGAAGTGCCCTGTTCCCCGAAGAAGTCGAGGATACCTTGGAAGACGAAGAGTCTACTGAGGAAGAGATCGAAGAAGTCGAGGAAGAGGAAATCGAAGATCCTGATGAGGAAGAGATTGAAGAAGTCGAGGAAGAGTCAGACGATGACGAAGATGATGATTTCGATGATGATGACGAACTCAATCTTGACGAAAACCCAGACGAAGAAGTCTCTGATGAGGAGGAAGAAATCGAAGAGGTCATCGAGAAAGAAACTGTTGTGGGTCAGCTCAAAAAGCAATCTATAATAAACAAACAACTTGTAGCGGATAACGATTCTCTCAATGAGCAACTTGTGAGTAAAGATCAGAAGATTGAAGAGTTGAGTCAGGAGTTGGAAAAGTTCAGTGCCACAAGAATCGACCCCACATCTCATCCTGATTTCATGAGTCTTCGTAGTAAGGCACATAATGGTATAGCCTCTCAGTTGCGTAGACAAATAGGAACCTCATCCACTATAGAATTGGTGGGGAGTGAAGAACAACCTCGATGGGGTAAGATCCTTACCGACGTTGCTCACTTGGAAACGCTACCTTTTGACCAACAAGACGATGTTGAAGATCAGATCCGCCTTGAAATAGCTCAACGCTTAGGTTTCCAAGGTGAAGAGTTAGACCCTGAGTATGACAATGAGTTCGTAGAAAAAGCTGACACTGTAATCAGAACCATGGGTAACTTCACTGGTCAATATGAACAACTAGCGGAGCTACACAAGAATATTGTAAGTAAATCTCAGACTAAATCGTTGGAAATTGGTTATAAAGAATATATGGAGAAGACGAAGGTTGTGAATGAGGGTCTTGCCACTATAGAAACAATGTCCGACAAAGATCTAGCTGAAGATCCTGATTCGCTTCAGTCGTTAGCAGCAAGAAAGATCAAGCGATCTCCCCAGATGAAATCTCAATTTGAGAAAATCAAAAAAGCGGTCATCGAGATGGCATATGGTCCACAGGCACTTTCTCAAGAAGAATTGGACAAACATGCAGCTACAGGTAAAGATATGGTTGAGTTTCAGAAGAAGCGTGAGAAGCGTGTCGAGAGTTTCAGAAACCAGAGACTCACTGAGATTGCTAGTTTGATGCTACTTCTACCAGAGATCAAAGAGAAGATCCCAGAATATTTCAAACAAGAATCGAACCAAGAGAAATTGAACGCCAAGAAGAAAGTTCTTCGTAAAGGAAAATCAGCCCCCTCCAAAAACAAAAACAAACCCCAATCCGAGGAAGATAAAAGTATCGATCAACACCGAGCTAATATAGCGAAGTCGTTAGGTATGTAAATCTCCTCACAAAATGACCTCAGTAATATGGGGTCATTTTTTTTAATAAATTATTTGACACAACGTATCAGTATGATATTCTTTCAGCAGTGTAAAAAGATTGTGACCCCAAATCACAATCTGAAACTTACAAAAAGTGCAGGTCAGAAGGGTTCCGAACCTTCCGCTTTTACCAAGTTTCAGAGAACTATGAGTCACTGTTATAGTTATAGGAAAGAAGAAAACACGGATATGTTCTAGTGTTCAAATTTTTATTTCTAACTAACCCAATAACAATAATATAACATGGCTACATCAAGCACATCAGCACAAGCCTCCTGTTCGGAGCATCAAGTAAGTGCGGCGATCTTCGGACAACGCCCGCTAATCGGAACTCTCATTAAAGAGAAGTTAGTAAAGCAACGCAAATTTATGATGCGTCGCATTCCAGAAGGAGAAGCTGTCGATCCACACGACGATTCAAGAACTGTAAGATTGAACCAAGGTCTAGCCGAAGCAGTTGGTTACAGTGGTTACGCAGATCCTTTCCCAGACACATGTGACGGTCCCCAGCTTAAAACTGGTGAACTACCTGGTCAAACAGGTTGTAATGACACATGCGGTTCTGTTCAAATGGAAACTATGGTCAATGAAACCGAAGCAGGTGCCTGTGACCCAGGTGTTCGTATCATTGATTACGCACAAGGTTTTGAGTTCACAGGGTCAGAGGACGCTAGAGTTCAAATTGCAACAAAAGAGCGTTGTATCGAAACTCTCGCCAAGCGTGAACGTAAACACGTAATGGACTACATCGAGAAGGAAGCAGATTTCCTCGCAGAGACTGCATTCTTATCTTACGATCGTAGATTAGTAGATTTAGCAGTTAAGCACGGTGGTGCAAACTCTGTAGTTCGATCCCATCTCGAAGGTGAGCCAGTTCTTACCTCTCAAGGTTGGAACCCAGGTGTTACACCTAACGATGCAGACACAGGTGTGAAGCACGTAACTATCTACTGGTTAGAGCGTTATCGTGAGCAAATCATCGAGCGTCTTGAGTCAGCAACAGTATCTGACGCTGAGAATTATGTTCTCGAAATCGAAATGACTCGTGAAGCATGGAAGTTCGCTCTAGTAGCCGAATCTCTCACTCGCACAGGCGATGGTGGAATGATCAAAGGACTCGGTGAGCAAATCCGAGTCATGGCTAAACTTAACGAGGAGACTTTCTCAAGTAAGGACGCACTCAGTGGACGTAAGTTCGATACATGGGACGGTAAGATCCGTGTTGTGTTCAACGACAAGCCTATCCGTGGATTCCTTAAAGCTACTGGAACAACCACTGGATCTGTTCCTACTTACAACTTCATTCGTGTAAATGACTACATGAATGTTCCCGCTGAAGAGGCTGGTATCAAAACAGTAACTAACCCTGATTACAGACGTAACACTGTAAACTGTGATGGTCAGTCTTACCCACTATTCGAGTTAATTCCTCACATTCACAAGGATTCATTCAGTCGTCACAACTTGACACAAGGAATTGGACCGAAGGGTGTAAACCCACTCAGTGCCAACTTTGAGATCCAACTTCTTAAAGATGAATATCTTTCAGATTCTGGTTGTCCTAACTTTGGTAATAAGAAGTATCGTTACTACTTAGAGCATAAGTTCCGTTGGAAGAATGATCGCACAGAGTTTTCTGGGTTCATCATGCACAGACGATTCATCATGCCAGGATACGATGCTGACATCTTCAATCAAGAGCTTGTTGTAAACACAGCACAAGCAACAGCAACCACTAAAGATTGTGATGCTGGTCCACTTGAGAAGTGTAACCCTGACTGCCCAGAGGAAGTCTGTGCAACAGATGGAAGCGACAACGTAACTACTCTCGAACCTTGCGGTGCGGTTGATACATCATTCTATGGTGAGACTAAGCTTCTAAGGGTCGCAGTATGCAGAGATTCAGCTTGTGCTACGGACGCAGCAAAAGTTGGATACGACGTAGCTGACGGAACAGGTCTTAAAGGGACTCACTACGAGATCATCGACTCAGATGGAAACGTAGCTCCTGCGAGTGGTTCTGTCACTTGGGATGCTGGTGAATCAGGATGCAAGTATATCTGCTTCAATATCCTCGCAGCTCTACCAGACGATCCTGACACCGAGTCAGATTGCTGTGAGACAATCGAAGGTAAGAAGAACCCTGCAACCTTCGACATTAAGTTGTCAGGATCTGCTGGAACAACTCTCGGAGATTGCACAGAGCTTAAAGTCTCTATCAATAATCGAAACTAGGACATAACATTGGAGGGGGGTGTGAAAGCCCCCCTTCTTTATATCTTTTATATTTATGGCAACACAGACACTTACTATAGCGAGTGAAACCTGCATACCGAGTTGTAGACCTGCTGAGACAGAGATCCAACAAGGAGAAGAGGTTATCTTAGAACTCAAGAACAAGAATCCACTTTGGTCTTCTAATCTCAAAGCCACAGTAGCTTTGATTGCGAATACCACATCGGGTCGAACTTATCATTTTGATTATGACGATGCTGATTTACAAGGCGGACCTCTAATTGAGGAATGTGACGTGTCGGAAATTCGTTGCTACTCCTGTTGTGACGCTATTAACGAACGTCTCGACGCTTTTATCTCAGCTTTACCTGTTACTGAGAACGAAGATGGAACCTTTACATGGAACGGTTAAACAACAATTACTAATATGGCTTTAAAACAATTTATTTATGAAAAGGAAGGTTGCCCATTCGCATCGTGCGAGCAGGGTAAGTTTCAGATCGAAGTTGGTGAGAAACTCAAAATAACGCTTGAACCCAAGAACCCAGATTGGGCTTCGAGTTTCACAGCGGATGTTATCTCAGTTACCAACACTCCAACTGGTGTCAATTACGTCCTCGAATACGACGATGCAGTGTTAGGTGCATCTGGTGTCATGTTTGAAGGTTGCGACATTCAGGACATAGCACCTTACTGCTGCTGCGACGCTTTGGATGAGCGTGTAACTGTTCTCGAAGCACTTGTTGACGCGAACACAACTTACACCTTCGGATTCACATCTGACGGAACGAACATCACATTCACAGCTACCGATTCAGACGGTGCGGTTCAGACCTTCGTTGTTGGTGATTCAAACACACAAGACGTTTCATCATTCTCAGGTGCTTTAAATGCAACAGGAGACGCATTTAACATAACTCACACATCTGGTGGTGCATCTACCACAGTGGCTATCCCAGTGGGAGTTCAAGAGGTAACAACTAATGTTCTTGCTAATGGCGATACTCAGATACTTGCTGACGGTGTATTAGTTGGAGTTATCCCAGCTAACCCAGTTATAACTACCAATGTTTTAGCGGACGGCTCTATTGAGTTGTTAATTGACGGAAATGTAGTTCAAACATTCCCACCTGACACGGATACTGACACTATAACTACAGTCACCACTAACACACTGGCAAATGGTGACATTCAGTTGATCGTAAACGGTGCAGTAACTGAGACATTCCCATTCGATAATGACAATGGGAACGTGACGCAAGTAGTCAATGCTGACGGAAGCACAACAAGCACTCACGTTCCT
>CALGZA010000017.1 GCA_937934595.1 uncultured Verrucomicrobiales bacterium
AGTGAGCCATATTCTCAGCATTGTCTAAGCTCCACCATGCTCCAGGTTTCTTGAGCCTTGCTTGTAGCACGCTTCGGTGACCGCTTTCTACTTCGCCTGAGCCTATGGGCAATCCAGCTTCAAGTGCCTTGGGATAATTCAGATTTTCGACTCGATTGTTTAAATACTGATGAGCCTTCGCAACTGCGCATTCAGAATCCGTCGCATTCAAATTTGCATTTAATTCTTTTATGAGTTTAGCTGATTCACCTGCTTTTAGCATAGCCTTCGCGGTATTTAGCCACTGGGTCGCTGTTAGATCAGGATAGGTTTTTACAGCGATAGACTTAGCCGCTTCTCCTAGGTATTCGCAAGCATGATAAAGGTCTAAATAATAGTCATGATTCATTCCAAATTGCTGCTCAAATTGATCTGCTATCCACGTCGCCCCATCACCCACACCATGAATATACGTTTTACTCGTCATGCCTAATTGGCGACATGTCTGAGACATCATGCATCCAGCTTCAAGGGGTGAGCCGAGAGCCACTCCATAAAGCTTTAAGCCGTTTTCGGGAATACTAGCAGTGCAAAGCCGAATTTCTCTCCAGTGGCAATCCCTATCTTTCTTGAGCCCGTTAGCTTTTTGCTCTTCGCTAGCATCGCGGTAATGAACGATGGGAATCATAGATCCGTCCAGCTGAGCTACGATAGTCGATGCTGACTGCTCTGAGCCCTCCACGCAGGCATTATATTCCTTAGCTTCTTGGCAGATTGCATTGGTGATTTTAGCAATGGCGCTAGTGGGCAGATCAAAGCCATAATGCTCCAAAATAGCCTTAGAGGTTTTACCGTAACTTCGCTCAGAGCTGATGTCGACTACGCGCCTTTCTAAGAGCAATGAGCTATTACTGTGACGAAGGTTCACTTTCTCGAAAAATGGGTAGGAAGAAAGGCCTGTAGATTTGTTGCGGACTACTTGGGTTTGGAAGACGATTTGGCCGAGGGTGCAATACCAGTAGAGTTTTTTTTACCATTCTTAATCGTTTCTTCAGAGCTGCAAGCTTGAGCCACAGCCTCTAATTGGGCTTTCTCGGCCCATTTCGAAATCATTGATCTACCTACTTCTTTGATGGACTTTATGACATGGCATTCGGCCTCGTGTGCATCCATGCCATTCTCAATTTCAGCATTGAATTTCTGCGTAATGGATGTGAATTGATCAAGCATTTCAGGGTTCTCTTTAAGGGACTCAATCAGTTGAAGTTCTCGATCTGACAGCTCTACGGTATGTGATTTATTTGTTCTCATCACCGCCTGATTCTACACATGTGTTCAAAAGTACAAGGGTAAAATTAAAAAACATCGGAAAAAATCACACCCTGGTTAAAATTTTAAGTTGCACGAAGGTTTGATTAGTGGCACGTTGGAAGCATGAAATTTTTATTACTTATTGCGCTATTGCCTGTTGGATTTCTATTTGCTTCATGTGGGACTTTACCTGAAAAGCCAGAATTTAGGGGGCCTCAGTCTTCTGAGAGTAACATTCCTTGGAATCACCGTCGTCCAGGTGAAGGTCAGAGTGCTCTTGGTGGATTAGGTAGGTAGTTTTTTTATTTATCATTATTTTATGTCTAAATTACTATTTACTCTTTTATTGCTTACGTCTTTTTCGGGTGTGGTTGGTGCGGATTCTGCGAAGGTTACTGCTCGAAATGCTTATGTGGGCAAGATGCTCAATTCTCTGGATAAGGTGGCTGTTTTTGTAAAGGGTGCTTGCTGAGGTTCTTGAACGATAGGTGTTCGTAAGAAGGTGGCTCAGTTGGGCTATTTGAATAAAAAGTCTAAGGGTAGGGGGGTGATTCTGGATGTGAAGTCACAGATATTTATTTTTACGCTCAAGAAGGGAGTGGTTCCTGACAAGGTTAAGATGACTAAAGCTATCGTTGATGCGGGATATTCTCCATCGATTTTTTACAAGCCTGTTAAACGTGGTGGGAAGATAAAGATTAGTCAGTTTAAGTTGGGTAAATGATGTTTACTGTGAGTTTGCTTTTTTTGAGTGGGTTGGGAGTGTTTGTTTAATGGATCTTAATTTTTTTCAAGAAATGCTTGCAATTGAGTGTTTTTCTGGTTTGTTTCCACGTGTTCTTAAGTAAGAACATGGTGCCCATGTAGGGTGGTTTGGTTTGAGTTTATAACACTCTTGCTGTGCCAGAATACACATTAACATTCAAAATAACATATTATGAGCGATATTAATCTTGCTGATTTTCAGCTTAACGAGAAGGACACAGGTAGTTCTAGCTACCAGGTAGCTAAATTAACGGCGCGTATAGCGGCTTTAACTGATCACCTTAAGGTGAATAAGAAGGATGTATCTAGTAGACGCGGTCTTCTTAAGATGGTGGCAAAAAGACGTAAGCATCTGGACTACATTCGTAGCAGGTCTGAGGCAGACTATAAGCAGCTTATTGAGCGTCTTAAGTTACGCCGATAAACATTTTTTTTTCAAAGGTCACGGTTTGTTCCGTGACCTTTTTAGCTTTAAGAGTTAGCTCTAATGGTGGGCTCTTTATATTTTGGGGCTGAGAGGACAGATCGTCTGTAATCTCATTTCCTGAGTTTAGAAAACGTAATTTCTACTCGAAATAAAAGAAGTGTCTTAGTGACTTAAATTTACTCACAGGGAGTAAGCGATGCGCTGGACGAGGACGAAAGAAAAAGAAAATAGATAATCATATGGAAATGAATATACACACGGTTACCGCCAATGTAGGTGCTAACCCAATTGCCTTCGAGACAGGCAAAATGGCTAAACTTGCGGATGGCGCAGTAGTCGTAACATCAGGTGAGACTACAGTTCTAGTAACTGCATGTTCACTGACTAAAATCAAAGCGGGCCAGTCATGGTTCCCACTCTCTGTAGAATATAAGGAGAGAGCATTTGCTGCTGGGGTATTCCCTGGTGGATACTTTAAGCGTGAGGGCCGCCCTACTGAGAAGGAGATCCTTACATGCCGCATGACAGACCGTCCATTGCGTCCACTTTTTCCGAAAGGATACCTTTATGAGACTCAGATAGTGGCACTTATGCTGTCTGCTGATGGCATTAATGATGCTGACATATTATCGATGAATGGTGCATCTGCTGCGCTTACTATATCTGACATTCCATTTGCTCGCCCGATAGGTGCTGTGCGAATAGGCCGAGTGAATGGTGAGTTTGTAGTGAATCCTACATTTGAGCAGCGTGAGGAGTCTGACTTGGACCTTGTGTATGTGGGAGATAAGGAGAATGTTATTATGATAGAGGGTGGAGCGGATCAGGTGCCTGAAGAGGAATTTGTGAAGGCTCTATATTTTGCTCAGACTCAGGTAGAGATATTAGTAGCTGCGCAGGAAGAGCTGAAGGGATTAGCTGGTAAGGAGACTCGTCCGTATGAGGTTTCTGTAGCTGAGCAGGATCTTTTAGATATAGCTTATGAAGTAGCTGGTGACCGCATTGAGAGTGCGATCTATGCGGCTACTAAGGTGGAGCGTTCACAGAAGGTGGGCGCCTTGAGGAATGAGGTGGAGGCTGTTATTTTGGAGCGTTATCCGGAGACAAGTGAGTTCCAGATTGAGCAGGCGTTTGAATTTCTTCAGAAGAAGGCGTTCCGTATTTCCATCATGGAGAAGGGGACACGTGCTGATGGTAGAACTCCTGCTGAACTGAGACCGTTGTTTGCTGAAGAAGGACTACTTCCTAAAGTTCATGGATCTGCATTATTTGCACGTGGTGAGACACAGGCACTTGCGGTTTCTACATTGGCACCAGCCGATGAGCGTCAGTATTTTGACAACTATGCAGGTGGTGAGGATAGTAAGCGTTTTATTCTTCACTATTCATTCCCGCCGTTTTCAGTGGGTGAGGCTGGCCGTTTTGGTGGTCTGAATCGCCGTGAGATAGGTCATGGGAATCTCGCTGAGCGATCTATCGCGCCAGTTATTCCTTCTGAGGAAGATTTTCCGTATGCGATGAGAACTGTATCAGAGGTGTTAGAGTCTAATGGTTCTTCATCTATGGCTACAGTTTGTGCAGGAACTATGTCTCTAATGGGTGCAGGTGTGCCACTTTTGAATCCTGTATCTGGTATCTCTGTAGGTCTTGTTACTGAGTTTAACGAGGCAGGAGAAATGGTAAAGTATGAGCGTTTACTCGACATCATTGGTTCTGAAGATTTCTATGGCGACATGGACTTTAAACTTTGTGGTACGCCTGATGGTGTGACGTCTTACCAGCTTGATCTTAAGCTTGATGGTATTCCGTTGAAGATACTCGAAGAGGCTGTATATCAAGCTAAGGATGGTCGTGCTGTGATTCTTGAGAAGATGCTTTCTGTGATTTCAGAGACAGCATCTATTAATGAGAATGCGCCACGTATTGAGTCTGTTAAGATAGATCCAGACAAGATTGGTATGCTCATAGGGCCAGGAGGTAAGAACATCAAGGCGATACAGGCTGAGTCTGGAGCTGAGCTAAACATTGAAGATGACGGAACTGTTCACATCTATGCATCTAAGAAAGAGAGTTTAGACCGTGCTGTGGAGATGGTGAATCAGATGTTTGCTGAGGTGGAGGTGAATAAGACCTACAAGAGTAAGGTTGTTTCAACTACTGCTTTCGGTGCATTTATAGAAGTTCTTCCTGGTAAGGATGGACTGGTTCATATTTCTGAGCTTGCAGAAGGCCGCGTGGAGAAGACTGAAGATGTGGTCAAGGTGGGTGACGAAGTTACAGCGAAGTGCATAGGCATTGATGATAAGGGACGAGTTAAGATGTCTATCAAGGCTGCGCTGAGAGATGCTAAGCAGCTTGCTGAAACTGCTCCTGAGGGAGCAGATGACTGTAATGCTGGTGGGTGAGGAGTTTAATTAAGTTTTTCGTGAAAAGACTTTAATCCTATAAGCCTCACTGGCGCCGAATGGCAGCTGGTGGGGCTTTTTTTCTGATCTATTTTAGGTGTTAAACTGCTTGTCATGATGCCTAACTTTTTCTTTCTTGTTGTATGGAGTTCAAGACATTGATTAGCGAGCATAGTGATGAGTATCATGGATTTCTGTATCCGCATTGGGAGTATTTGGGTAAGCTTGTTGAAGAACAGGGGAGTGGAGATGCGTTTGAGACATATACAGAACTAGCTAGAGCATGGCTTAAGCTACAGGGTAGTTTGTTGAGTGATGATTTCACCCTTATGGAGTCTAGTCATTTTCTACTGTTGAGTCGGGAGAAAGACCATGTTCAGAAAAACTTGCTTTATGCTTGTGAACAGTCACGTGAAACTATTTTAAATGAGTTTTCAGATAGTATTGTCATTGAGAACATGGGGAAGCATGTGATTATTGTATTTTATGAGTCTGAGGATTATTATTCTTATACTGATGGTATGTCAGGGGCGAAAAATACGCCTCTTAGTAGTGGCATGTTCATTCATAATGGATATCCTCATATCGTTATTCCTACTGTGATTGAAGAGTATATTCCTCTTGAAACCATTGCTCATGAGTTTAGCCATTTATTGCTTTCTGATTACCGCTTGCCTTTATGGCTTGATGAGGCAGTTGCTATGAGAATGGAAGATATAGTGGTTGGTTCTGATGGTTTGATAATGAACGAAGCAACTTATAAGGAGCATGTTAAGTTTTGGACTGAGTCCACAATCCAAGATTTTTGGTCTGGTGAGTTATGGCAGGTGCAATCTTCTGGGTTTTCATTGGGGTATCAACTGGCTCGTATATTATGGAAAAAGTTAGCGGTCGACCTAGTGGCTACTAAGGAAGAGCTAGTTCATTTAATGAAAACAGTAAGTTTGGATGACTCGGGTGAATTGGCAGTGCGAACTATTTTTGGATGTTCTTTGGGAGAACTTGTAGCTGATTTTCTAGGTGAAGGTTTATGGAGTCCTGATTTAGGTCATCTGAAGAATTACAGTGAACGGTTTGATAGGGCTTTGGGATGGAAAAATGATATTGAGGGTTTGGTGAAGCTGGAGAGAGATAATCTGGTCGCTAGGCCTGTGGAGGCATTAAAGCCATCTGATACACTTAACGATTTATTCCTAAAGTTAGAGGTGAAGACAATTTCTGATCTTGAAGAGGTTTCTGTGTCTGGCATTCATCAGCACCGGCTTCTATTAGGAGGAGCACGCTCTGAGCTGGAGTTCAAATCCATGATTTTAAATCTTGAGCTTAATTATAACGAGGTGCTTCATAAGATAAGTGTGTTGATGTGTATACTAAGGCATGGGACGTTATCGAGCGCGGTTGTGGATAGGTATTCATGTTACTTCGTTATAGAAATAGAATATTTGGCGAATATGTTTGATCGTAATTATACGTACTTCAAACTGATATTAGAGGGGTTTGGTGGTTTTGAGCTCGTTTCTTGGGATGATGAAATAGGTGGTGAAAAGCCTTATTCAATAGAACATTTTGCATCTCTGCAAGCTGCTCTAACAGGTGCTGAGGTGGGTGATGGGCGTGTGTTAGTTTCCACAGATATAGGTGAGGATGAGGATAAACTGAAGGGGGCAGATTTTGCTTTCTTTGCGAATGCTGTGTCTATTTATGCTCCTGACGGTAAGGAGATAGATATGGAGGAGTTAGCGAAGGTAGAAGCTGAGTATTGGGATGCGGGGTAGAGGGTTCACAAATGATGATTTTTTTGAGCAAAATCTTATTTTGTTTTTTGTTTTTTGTTTTGTCGTTGTTGATATGGCTCTCACTTTCCACATTTTCTCGACCATGGCGTAGGCTGCTGGGTCGTGTTTTTTGAGTTCGGCGCGAGTGAATGGGTAGTAGTCATTTTTACCGAAGTAGGCCTCGCTGGCTTCTGCGAAGTATTCTTGTTCATTACTTAAGGCGTAGTGTTTCATGATGCCTCCGCTGATATGCTTTACTTTTTCATAGCTCTTCGATTTGACTGCTTTTTCGAATGCTTTGGTGATAGTGGGTGAGTTGTCGTTATGAACTCGATGGTGGAATGCGTGGGCTAATTCATGGAGCATGACCATTGGTTGTGTGTCAGCTGTCTCGATGAATGAATCTAGGCTTTGAAATTCTATTGATCTGGCTTTTTCTGGCATGCGTTTATTTTCTATCAACCATTCGACACTAGGATGGTAGCATGCGCCATTTCGGATGTCTTTATTGATCCAAACGGGTACTTTTTGTAGCTTACTGACTATGCTTTGGGGGAGGGAGGATTTGATTTTTATGAGTTGGGCTTCTATATCATTGGTAACTGTTTTGAGCTTAGGGCTGGTTAGTGCAGTTTTTTGGATATAGAATTTCCAACCTTGGATGTTTTTTTTGTGATAGCTTTTGATGGTGAGGCCTGCATCATTTTTTTCATTTTCTACTTCACCATCGGCGAAGACAGGAGGAGCTAGGGTTATGATGATGACAGATAGAATGGTTAAGATGTTCGATTTTTTAGTGTTCTTTAGTTTCATGGCTGGATTTTTTATGGGGACTGATTAGAATTTTTTGCGTAAATGGCTGGGTAGTATTCCTAGCTGGTCACGATATTTGGCGATGGTTCTGCGTGCTACTTTGAGCCCTTTGGATGCTAATATTTTTTCTATGGCGGTATCTGAGAGGGGTTTAGTTGTTGGTTCTTCTTGTATGATGTTTTGGATGACATCTTTGATGCTTGTGTTAGAGACCTGTGATCCGTCTTGGGACTGATATCCGGAAGTGAAGAATATTCTTAACTCGATGACGCCATGGGGGGTGAACGCGTATTTTCCTGCTACTGCTCTGGAGATGGTGGCGGGATGAACCTGTATGACCTCTGCTAGCTCGTTCATGGTTAAAGGTTTTAATGCTGACTTGCCGTGTTCTAGGAATTCTTTTTGGTGGGTGATGATCTCTTCAGCTATTCTGAGGAGTGTGTGTTGGCGCTGTGAGATGGCAGTAATGATTTGCTTTCCGTCTTTGATCTGCTCTTTGAGGTAGGCTCGAGTTTTAGTCTCAGTGGCGGATGCTAGTAGGTCTTTGTAAACGTGGCTGATTGTTACTTCTGGTATGTGTTCATTGGTGAGGATGGCTTTCCACTGACCTTCAGAGTCTTTATTGAATTTAATGTCTGGTATGATGTAGGGGTTTGAGGTGGGGTCAAAATCAGCTCCAGGGTCTGGAGTGAGGGTGGTGATTTTTTCTGCTGCTGCTGCTATTTTTTCAACGGACGTTTTGAGTTGTTTTGCTATGTGTGGGAATTTTTTCTGGGCGAGGTCTGCGAGATGATTTTCGACTATTTGGTATGCGATTGATCCGAGGGAGTTGATTTTTTGTAGTTGGATGAGTAGGGATTCTTTTAGGTCGTGTGCCCCCACTCCTGGTGGGTCTAGATGCTGGATTTTTATGAGTGCTTTTTCTAGTGTGTCTAGGGTGTGTAGGCTAGTGAAACTGATGTCGGTGATGGGCTGTTCTAGGAAGCCTCTGTCATCTAGATTAGAGATGATTTCATGGCAGGCATTACGCATTTTCTCGTCAATATCTTCATGATTGATTTGTTGAGTGAGGTGCTGCTGAAGGGAGAGGGGAGCAACGATTGAGTTATATAGGTAGTCTACTGTTTCTTGAGTGGGGCCTGGTGTGGAACTTTTTGATGTGATGAATTCATCGCGAGCATGGTCATCTAATTCTGGGATTGTTTCAGTGTCATGCTCTGCATCTGCTTCGTTTTCAACGGGCAGTGCCTCTTCATTGGTGGAGATTTCGAGGGTTGGATTAGTTAATGCAGCTTGTTGAAGTAGCTGGCTTAGTTCAAGAGAATTAGCCTGAAGAATCTCTAAACTCTGACGCATTTTGGGCGAAAGAGTTTGTTGTTGAGATAGATTTTGCTGTAGGCCTGCTTCGGACATTACATCCGTTTTTACTTTAGTAATGGGCTTTTGCCTAGCAAGAATTGTGCCAGTTAGGGTTTGGGGATGGATTTTAAGCGGATTGTTTATTTTGTTATGAATGATGCTTTACCGATGTTGACCACTTTTTTGATGTCCGTGAGTCTGAGCGTGACAGCCTGGCGACTTTCATTAGGCCGGCCAAAGTTAGTGAAGATGGTGGCTTGTATTGTTGTTTCTCCAGCTAGTGTTTGTTGAGTGTTAAAGTAATAATTAGCCTGGATATTGTATTTTCCGGGCATGGCTTTTTTGATCATGAAGACTTCTGGGCCGTAGCCTTCAGTGAGGTCATCAGACATTCTTCCGTGCGTTTCAGTTAAACTACGCCTGTAGAAACATGTGTCACCTAGCGTGTCTGTTACCCAAAGATCTATGTCTGTGTTATCTGTATCCCAGGTGAGGACAATGCGGAGGTCACAATCAAGATTATGGATAAACCTTTTATCGTATTGGGAGGTGTTGATTTTGTCTGGATTTTTGGCTATGAGTGCGTTTAGTTCGGTGAGAGTGATAAGCTGGATATTACCTAGTCTGTTACTCCATTTTTTGGAGGATGCTTTCCAGAGTAGGTTAGCTGACTCCTGAAGTAGTGACTCGTTATTTGATGCTGTTGACCATTTTTCTAGTGTCAAGGCTAAGTCACGGTAGCTCTGAGGTTCTTCTTCGCGGAGCGTGAGGACTTCACGGAAAACGAGTGTGGCTAGATCATAGTGTTCTAGTTGGTCATAACGATGGGCTAGTATTCTTAGCAAAGCTGGGTTCTCTAGATCGAATTCAGCGATATTGCTGAGTATACGGAGAGCGATTTTAGTTTCTTTTATGTTTAGGAAAAACTGAGCTACATCTAGATAGAAAGCTGAACTCTGGAGGTTTTTTTTCTTTAGCTTAAAGTATAGTTCTTCGAGTTGTGCAGCTGTTTTATTGTTTTTTTTAGCTGTTTTGAGTTCTTTGATGTATGGGGTGTTAGGGTCCCATTTATTGAGAGTTATTTTTGATTTGAGTTGATGTTTGGTTGTTTTTTGGGTGTTACTTTTTCTACTGGCTGCTAGTGGGATCAATTCTTCAGCAGATTGAGCAGAAGGTGTTGCTGGAGTTACTGGGAATAGAGAGGGATTATCAGATGAGAAGGGGGAAGATCCACCTGCTTCAGCCTGACGGAGATCAACGCTTGGAGTGCCCCAGCCGAAACCAAATTCTGAGGCTTTTCCATAGATTAATTTCATTTCTTTGGATAAACTTGAGAAAGAAGGATAGCTAGCTATTATTTTTAAATTCAGATTTAATTGATTATTTTTTGTGAGTTTGGTGTTCTTACTTTTTTCTTTGTCTAACGTGAGTTGCTTTAGCAGTTTTTTGGATTTGTCTAATGCTACTTTTTGTTCTTTTGTTAGCTTTTTAAGGGCGGATAAGGTGGTGATTTTTTTCTGTAATGGTTGGATGATTTTGAATATTCTCTCAACTCTTTTTTTAGCGATTACGTGCAGGTCTGCTGGTTTTTTGTTATGCCACTGAATCATTTTTTTCCATTTAGTAGCAAGATCATCTAGGAAGTTTTTTTTGTTTAATGCATCATCAGGTAATGACTTGAGGAGCTTATTGTATTTTTCCCTCATATGTTCATCGGGTGGTGTGATTCTATAGCGGACATAGTCTTCGATTCTGTCTAGAACTATTAGCGAGGTGTAGCGTGTTACTATGTTATGAGCTGTTGCTAGATTTGTTATTTTTTCTTTGTTTTTCTCTGGCTCAAGTTCCAATTCGACAAGTTGTTTCTGCGCCCAGATTCTGGGGATATTGTCAGCTGTTTTGGTTGGGGTTTTGGGATCGATTTCAAATGAGTGTGTAGCGATGATTTCGCTTTGATTACCGTAGTGCAAGTGGACGGTAGTGGCTTCTGTGGTGGTAATGACTCCAGATATACTAGTGGATCCATTTACGGTTATAGGTGAATTTGGGAATGTTTGTTTAATGCCCTTTCCTGTTACTGACATTAATTTGAATGAGTCAGTGGTTAATTGGCTGAATGCTTTATCAATAGACAGATTAATAAGGTTAGCGTATGCGCCGTTTGTTTTTTTAGTGAGGGATGTAAGTAATCCGTGCTCTGCGGACTGGGATGCATGGAAGGCAAATATGGGAATATCGCCTGTGATGGGCCTCTGCTGACCTAGGGTCATGATGCCATCTGATATGAGTATGATAGCATCGTGGTTGGTTTCTTTTAGTTTAATAGAACTTAATCTTGTTGCTCCATCATAGCGTAAGTTTTGGATTATTGAATATAGTTGATCTATGTTTTGTTGGGTATAAGTGCCTGAGGGTGTGGTTTCATTTCTTAGGATGGTTAGATCTATTGTCTCTATTCCTGGTTGTGAGAGATAGCGCTTGAGGAGAGCTAATTCTTTTTTATGGTCTCTTACTGAAGCTGAATTTGAGGCATCCCAGATGATTTTAATTCTTTTGGGTATTGTACGAGGTTTTGATTTCTGAGGTGTGATTCCGGTGTCTACAAGATAGAAATAATTTGTTCCGTCTAGGCTGTGGAAGACGGTTTGTTTTTGGATGTTTCCTTTTGGGATTTCTAGGTCTAGAGATTTACCTGGGAGAAAGTTTTTTTGACTGGCTGTGAGAGCCCATTGTTTTTTTTCTTCCAGTTTAAGATCAATACCTGCGTTGTTTTTTATAATAAATTGTTGTCTTCCGTTGGGTTTAAGTATTCTCATTTTGAAGTCAAATTGATCTAGTTTCTCTTTGAATCCGAATGGTAGCTGATAGCGTAGTCCTTTTGCTGAATCTGCTAAGGTTTGTTCGTAGGAGATGGAAACTTTCTTGGTGCCTCTGGCGAGTATAGGGTAAATTCTCGTGCGGAAGTTATTTCCTCTAGTCCATTCGACTAGGCCTGGGTCAATCAATCGGCGGATTGTATTTTCGTATGCTACTCGCGCTTTTGCTTTTGGGACGACTACACCTTTGCGCATTGTGCCGTTCACATCTAAGGCATAACCCGAAACGGTAACACCTTCACCGAGCGGGAAGATGAGCTCTCCTTCGAGTATGCGGTGTGTGTCGTTTACGAATACCATGGTCATTGTTGTTTCTGCAGTGTTCCCTGTCACTGTGGTTTCAACACTTAGGGTAGACACCCGGAGCGGAGAAGCTTTACCTTCTGTTTTAGTGAATAGTGCTGGAAGCGGAGAGAAACGTACAGGCCAATCATTCTGTGCGAGGGTATAGAGAGAAGTGGTCATACTGGTGACGAGTATTAAAGTGAGTAATTTTTTCATATTTTTTTGTTAAGAATTTGGATACTGAATACTTATTAGACAAACGACATGTTGTTTTCTTAGTTTTTTTTCTTAAGAAGTTATAGTTTATTATAGTTGCATCTGAGAACATGGTGCTTATTGTGGATTTTCATCGTTCTCTGGGTGATCGCTGTGGCGACTTTATAGTCAGTCATAGAGGAAAGTCCGGACACTGCAGGGAAACGTGCCTCATGAAGAATGAGGGATACTGGAGTTCACATCCCAGTAGACGGAAAGTGCAGCAGAGAGTAAACCGCCATCTTCTTCGGGAGGTGGTAAGGGTGAAAGGGTGAGGTAAGAGCTCACCGGCTGAAGGGTAACTGACAGCGCAAGGTAAACCCCACGTAGTGCAAGACATAACAGAGGAAGGGTGCCCGCCCGATTAGGATCCTCGGGTATTAGTCGCATGATCATCGAGAGATGACGCCGGCTGCATAGCAGCAGGAAGACAAATGATCACACAGCTCTGGGTTAAACTAGGGTGGACAGAATCCGGCTTATAGGAGAGCGATGAACTTTTTCTTGCATGTGTGGTATTTTCCTTGTGTGCAATTTTGTTTGAGATGAACTATTATAGACAGTTTAAATAAGTGTCTTACTGGCTTGACTGTTCTTGACTGAGTGGTCAAGAGTGGTGAGGTTATTTGATTTATTTTTCTTCCCTATTTATATACTCTGATGAAAGCATTTTTGATATTTTTGTGTGCTGTGCCCATAGCTATGGGTATATTGGCTGCAAATATATTGGGTTATAGAAGGCTTTATCAGGCGGTCGATTTATCAGATGATTTAGAGACGATTCTTGGTCAACTGAGGGCTAAATATGGTAAAGTTCACTATCGATTTAGCAAGAGGACATGGTCAGGGATGATGATAGATAAGGATGGCGTGGCAGTGATCGATGAGAAATTTCGCTATTCTACTTCTAGTGCTGATGTAGCCAGACAGCTTATAAGTCTAGGTTTATCTGGGCTATGGAAAGATCATGAAAAGCTGATACGGTGGAGGTTGAAGTGTGTTAAGTTAGGTTATATAATTCCTCCTTTGACATTGATGGGTGTGGTCTTTGCTACTGTTGTGGGTAAAGTTCCTGCAATGTGGGGTGTAGTTATATTAGGTGGATCTCTAGCTGGGAGTATGGCGTTTTTGTGGTTTTCTAGAGCTGTTGAGAGGGAGGCAGCATCACAAATGGCCACTTTGGTAGAACGCACGCGTGTATTGCCTAGAACAGTAGAAGAGGAAAATCTTATCGAGTGTATTTATGCATGGACTTGGGTGTCTTTGCTACCAGGTATCGCGATCTCTTTTTTGATGAAAAAGTGTTCTAACAAAGATGTGAGTGGAGAAAATCAATCTTGAAAGAAGTTTGCTTAGTTACTTGGTAATGACATTTCTTGGTTGCAAGAGTGGATTATTTAACGCATCTTAATAAAAATTCATAAATTTAACATGGCTAGTTACACAGAAGACGACATTAAGAGTTTAGACTGGAAGGAGCATATCCGCTTACGACCTGGTATGTATATTGGCAAGCTTGCCGATGGCTCGAGTCCTGAGGACGGTATTTACATACTCCTCAAGGAGGTGATAGATAATTCTATTGATGAATTTGTCATGGGCCACGGTAAGGAGATACATGTTAGTATTGATTCTGAAGATCGTGTAGAGGTGAGAGATTTCGGTAGGGGGATTCCATTAGGAAAGCTGATGGATTGTGCAGCAAAAATCAATACAGGGGCTAAATATGACAGTGAAGCATTTAAGAAGTCTGTGGGGCTTAATGGTGTCGGTATAAAAGCGGTAAATGCTCTGTCTGTTTTTTTTGAGATTCAAGCTTGGCGTGATGGTGAGACTAAGGCTATAGAGTTTAGTCAGGGTGAAGTGGTAGAGGAAATGAAAAGGCCAAGGAAGGATAAGGAAGCTGAGAACGGGACACTTATATCATTTGATGTAGATCGTGATATTTTTCCTAAGAAGACTAAGTTCCGTGAGCGACATGTAGAAAAGATGTGTCGCTATTATGCTTATCTAAATCCGGGCTTAACGGTGGTTTTTAATGGCAAGAAGTTTAAGTCAAAAAATGGACTGTTAGATCTGCTTAAGGAGGAGATGGATGATGAGATGTTGTATGAGCCTATTCATCTGTCTGGGGCAGATATTGACATCACATTTACTCATACCATGGCAAGTGGTGAAGATTATTATACTTTTGTTAACGGTCAGCATACTACTCAAGGTGGTACACATTTAGCGGCTTTTCGTGAGGCTGTGGTTAAGGTTCTGAGGGATTTTTATAAAAAGCAATATGATCCATCAGACATTCGTGCAGGCCTGACAGCTGGTATTTCATTACGAGTGGAGGAGCCTGTTTTTGAGAGTCAGACAAAAACAAAGCTTGGTTCAACCCATATGGCTCCTGAAGGTGAGACTGTAAGAACATTTATTCTTAATTTCCTTAAAGAAAAGCTGGATAATCATCTTCATAAAAAGCCTGAGGTTGCAGAGGCTCTACAAAAAAGGATCTTAATTGCTGAGAAAGAACGAAAAGAACTCAAAGGGATCAAGAAGTTAGCTAGAGATCGGGCAAAAAAAGCTAAAGTTCACAATAAGAAGTTGAGAGATTGTCGTGCTCACTTTGACACAAAGCATAAGCGCAGAGAAGAAACTACTGTTTTTATTACTGAGGGTGATTCTGCTAGTGGTTCGATCACTAAGTGTAGAGATGTGGAGACTCAAGCTGTATTTTCCCTGAGAGGTAAGCCATTGAACTCTTTTGGGCTAACAAAGAAAATTGTCTATGAAAATGAGGAGTTCAATTTGCTTCAACACGCTCTAAATATAGAAGATGGTCTTGAGGGGCTTAAATTTAATAATGTGGTTATTGCTACGGATGCTGATGTTGACGGTATGCATATCAGGTTGCTTTTGTTGACTTTCTTCTTGCAGTTTTTTCCAGAAATAGTGAGAGAAGGACATGTTTACATACTGCAGACTCCACTTTATCGTGTGCGTAACAAGAAGAAGACTTTCTATTGTTACGATGAGGACGAACGAGAGTCTGCGCTTAAGGAATGTGGAAAGGCTGCGGAAATTACACGATTTAAAGGTTTGGGTGAGATTTCACCAGATGAGTTTGCTTTTATGATCGGTGATGATATTCGCTTAGATCCAGTTTCTATTGTTGAGGGAAAATCTCTTAAGGAAATGCTGGCTTTTTATATGGGCAAGAATACTCCAGATAGACAACTTTATATAATCGATAACCTCAGGGAGGATGTTAACTCATCTGAAGTTTGATTTATTTGAATTAGTAAGCAGGGTATGTTAATTGTTCTCTATATGATTTTTATTACGCATTACATATATTGTGCGAACTTATAAGAAGCTTCTTAAGGGCTTGTAGTGTTTGTGTGCTATAGGATTTGTCTTAGTTTGTGCAAATAAAATCATCTTGCTTGCATTGTAGCTACTGGGATTTTATTCTTTCTAAGTAATGGATTTATCAGCAATCATTGAGGCTATTCTAATAGCTTCCGAACAACCGCTCGCGAGTAACGAATTAGCTAGGCTAGTCCGTGCGCGCGTAGCGGAAGCCGAGGAGGCTTTACAAGTTAAAAATGAAGATGCTGCTCTTGATGAGAAATCGCGTGTCGAGTCTTCTACTTCTGATGCTAAATCTTCTACAGTTAATGATTCAGAAAATTTACCAGTCTGGTTAGCAGCTCTTGCGCCTACATCGCAAAATCAAGTTATCAAGGCTATTGCTGATTTAAACCAGAATTATCTGTTAAATGGCCGTTCATTTGCAATAATTGAACGTTCTAGTGGCTGGAAGATTTACACAAACCCTGAATACGCTGATTTTGTGCGTCAATTGTTCCCTGGGCAGAAACCACAGCGTCTGAGCGGACCTGCTATGGAGACACTTGCCATAATAGCATATAGACAACCCATCACAAAAGCAGCTATGGAGGCTGTTCGTGGTGTTTCTTGTGATGGTATGCTTCAGAAATTATTGGACCGCGAACTGATATGTATTGGTGGCAGAGCAGAGCTTCCTGGTCGACCACTGTTGTATGAGACAACTGAGTTGTTTTTTGAATATTTTGGTATAAAAAATGTGGATGATTTACCTAATGCATCAGAATTAAGAAGTGTTAAATTGCCCGAACCTGAACCGGAAAGTTCAGAGAGTAAAAAATCTTCAGCTGATGATTCCAGCGCAGATAAAGAACCTATTAATGAGTATGAAGATCTCGGACTGTAGATATATCCCACTAATCACAATTGATTGAAAATTAAATAATTAAGAGTTTTTTTACTTTATGCCTTTAGACGATATTCGCAAACAGATAGATTCAATAGACAGTCAGCTTTTAGAGCTTTTAGCGCAGCGTGTTGACTGCGTTCATACCGTTGGAGAAATCAAAAAAGCAGAAGGATTACAAATCTATGCACCCGAGCGTGAAGAGTTGCTCCTTCAAAAATTAGTGAGTATGGCAAACAGCCGTATCCCAGAGAAATCTGTTCGGGCGATTTATCGCGAAATAATGTCATGTGCACTTGCTTTAGAAGATGACTTGAAAATAGCTTATTTAGGGCCTCCTGGTACGTGGACTCATCAAGCTGCAATTAAAAAATTTGGTCATTCGGTTGAATATTCTTCACAAAATAATTTTGCAGAAGTTTTTGATCAAGTCGCTCGCAGAAAAGCTGATTACGGCGTTGTTCCTATTGAGAATTCGACTGAAGGAGCTGTTTCTCATACATTAGATCTTTTTGTTGATTCACCATTAAAAATATGTGCTCAAATATTGCTCAGGATTGAGAACGGTTTGATGGCTAGTATACCTCAGGATAATATTAGAACATTATACTCTCACCCTCAAGTGTTTGGGCAATGTCGGAATTGGATTCTTAAACATTTGCCTAAGGCTGACTTGGTAGAAGTTTCTTCGACTACTAAAGCTGCTATGCTTGCTAAGGCAAATTCATCTGACGGAGCAGCAGCTATGGGAGGGCCACTAGCAGCAGAAATGCATGGTTTAACTATGCTAGATGCGTGTATTCAGGATAGTGCTACGAACACAACACGCTTTTTAGTGATTGGAGAAAAAGTTTGCCCCCCTACTGGAAACGACAGAACTTCGATATTATTTAGTACTAAAGATGAGCCAGGAACACTCGTTAAGGCTTTACAGATATTTGATTCTATCGAGGTGAATATGTCTAAGATCGAATCAAGGCCATCAAAACTTCGCGATTGGGAGTATAATTTTTATGTAGATCTTGCAGGTCATTGCGATGACTTTAAGATTGCTACTGGGATAAAAAATCTATCAAAACACTGTTCGATTGTAAAAATGTTAGGCAGCTATCCAGATGTAACAGAATAAATTAAAATCAGGGCTGCTATTTAGTATAAGTTATGGCTATTTGGTGAATTTGCTGAATCATATGATTTTCTATGTTGTTTTAATGAAGTGGTCTCCCTAGCGTTGCCAGTAAATTCCTGTTTATATTAAAAAATCTAACGGGGTGTGATTTTTTCCGATGTTTTCATGCTGATTTTTGATCCCAAAATTCTGCCCATTCGTTGTTTTCTTGTAAGACTTTCAAGTGAGCCATATTCTCAGCATTGTCTAAGCTCCACCATGCTCCAGGTTTCTTGAGCCTT
>CALGZA010000018.1 GCA_937934595.1 uncultured Verrucomicrobiales bacterium
TACTTCATCGACGGAGGCATCATCGGCAGCAAAGCCTTCCTCAAAGACACCATCCACCACCTAAAAGGCAACTACCTACACCCCAACCGCAAAAGCAACGGCAAAAAAATCCCCAACAAAAAACTAAAACTCTGGTCCCTGCGCCAATTAGAATAAACCCTATCAATACATAAAACAACTCATCTAAAATCACTCTATACGCACACCCAGAGCATCCGTCATCAATACCAAACCACTCCACAGCAACTATTTCCTAATTGCCATTTGACAAACCAGATTACCTACAAATAATCAGCGCCATAGCCAAAAATAGAAACCACAAGGCTAAAAACAAAAACACACATGAAAACCATCATTAAATCTCTAGCCATTGCTTCAATAGCTGCAATAACAGCATCTTGCGGAGTAACCCCTAAAACCCCACCAACTATAGTAAAACCACAAGTTAAAATACCGATCAAAAAGAAAAAGCCAGTCACAACTTCAACAGCTGCGCTCGCTAGAAAAGTCCTAAACCACCCAAAAATCAAACTCCTCCGCATACAAGTTAGCGGCAGATCAGATTCCGCCAGTTCATACGACAACATCGCCTCTACCGCTCGAGGATACAGCGCAAAACGCAGCAGCTACGGAACCGCACCTGGTGGATACGTCAAGCTCAGGAGACAAATGCTAAAAACCATGCTCTACCTTGCAAATACTAAAGGATACAGCTACCGCGTAACATCCATCGCAGGAGGCTCTCACAGTCGCAATTCAAGACACTACGCAGGCATAGCTTTTGATGTAGACAAAATCAACGGCAGAAAAGTCAGCCACAGCAACCCATACTTCAGAGCATTCATGAGAGCAGCCAGAGCACAAGGAGCGACAGAAGTCCTCGGACCTGGAACTAAAAACCACAACTCTCACGTTCACATTGCATGGCCTCGTTAAACTAAAAACGCATTACTCACTAAAACACTCAAACCTATCATAATCTTTTATGATAGGTTTATTTTTTTACCAAGTATCTATAATATAGCATGGAACAAAAAAAAATACCACATACAGCGTCCGACTGTAAAAGCAATGACACAAGACGCGGCTTTCTAAGAAAAAGCACGGCCGCCGCCGTTGCCGCCACCCCGCTAGCACAGAATCTTTCTGCATACACTCTCAACAAACAGCCCAAACAGACACACAGCCTAAAAGGCAGACTCTTAAAATCCATTAAATACGGTATGATCAATGGTAAATCAGTCATAGAAAAATTTCAAATGGCTAAAGACGCTGGCTTTGAAGCAATCGAGCTCAGCACGCCAAACGCCCCAGTCAAAGAAGCCATCGCAGCCATCGCAGCAACAGGCATCATCGTAGATGGCTCAGTCTGCCGCACTCACTGGAAAATACGCCATAGCGATCCAGACCCAAAAATCAGAGCAACAGCACTAACTCACCTCAAGCAAAGCATCACAGAAACTCACCAAGCCGGCGGCAGCTCCATACTAATAGTCGTTGGCCATGGAAAAGACGGAACCCAACAACAAGTATGGGATCGCTCAACCAATAACATAAAACAAGCTATCCCCCTCGCGGCCAAACTCGGTATCAACATCGTCATAGAAAACGTCTGGAACCACTTCTGCTACGACCACAAAGGCGACTCCAACCAGACAGCAGAACAACTCGCAAAATACGTCGATCAATTCAACTCCCCACTCATTGGACTTCAATTCGACATCGGTAACCACTGGAAATACGGTAACACCGCAGACTGGATTCGCCACCTCGGAAAACGTATCTACAAACTCGACGTCAAAGGCTTCTCTCGTCAAGCAAACAGCTTCACTAACATTGGCGATGGTGACATCAACTTCACTGACATCCGAAAAGCCCTCATAGAAATAAACTACCACGGCTGGTGCGCAGCAGAAGTACGCGGCGGAAGCTCCGAACGTCTCAAAGCCATCTCACAAAACATGAACAAGGTATTTGCACTTTAAAATCTTTATCCTTTAAAAATATACACTAAATCATTAATCTACCAACCATAATGACAAACCAAAACAACAATAACGAACACTCCAAAGGAGACTCACAAATTTCACGCCGCAGCTTCGTCAAAAACACCACCATCGGAACAGCAGCACTCGGACTAACACCACTAGCATTTCCCAGCCTAGCTTCAGCACAAGCTACAGCAGGAAATAAAAAACTCAAAGTTGGCGTCATAGGACTCGGAGGCCGTGGCGGCGGTGCAGTCAGAGACATCCTAACAGCAGATCCAGACACCATACTATGGGCAGCAGCTGACATATTCGAAGACCGTATGAAAAAAATCAAAGGATTCGAGAAAAAATTCGCCGGACGAGTAGACACAGACAACGGCAAACGCCAATTCGTCGGATTCGACGCATATCAAAAAGTAATCGATAGCGGAGTAGACATCGTCCTACTCACCTCATCACCTCTATTCAGACCCAAGCACTTCGCCGCCGCCATAGCAGCAGGTAAGCACGCATTTGTCGAAAAACCATTCGCCCTAGACATACCAGGACTCAAAAGCATAGTCGATACCGCTAAAAAAGCAAAATCAAACAACCTGTCAGTCCTCACAGGACTAGTCTGGAGATACAGCACACACCAAATGGAAATGCATAAACGTATCGAAGACGGAGAAATCGGAGAAATCCTCTCCACATCATCATCATATTGCGGCGGCAGCAGACCTAACAAAATGCCAGACGTCAAATTCAAACCACCCACAATGTCAAACATGGAATGGTCACTCAGATACTGGCAAAACTTCGTCGAACTCGGCGGCGACGGCATCCTCGAATACATGATCCACGGAATCGACCGCATGTCATGGTCCATGGGAGATCAAATGCCCGTCAAATGCATCGCAAACGGCTCAAACACCGTCCCCGTGCCAAACACTAACGCCTGGGACAGTTTTAACCTCCGCTACGAATACGCAGACGGAAAAACAGCAGACTTCTTCGGACGCCAAATCCCAGGAACATACGCAGCTAGCGGTGACATCATCACAGGCTCAAAAGGAAGCGCATTCTCAGACGGCAAAAACGTCTCCATCGTCAAAGACGGTAAAACCACCTGGCAGAGCTCAGGAACCCTCGGATACGTCAACGAACACAAAATCTTCACAGAACACATCCGCAAAGGAAAAACCTACAACGACATCATCGAAAAATTCGCCAACACACACGCCATCTGCATCATGGGCCGCCAAGCCGCATACACCGGCCAACTCATCACAGACAAGCTAATCATGAGCTCGGAAGACCTACTCATCGACACCACAAAACTAGACTTCAAAACACCATTTACCGCTCGCAAACCAGCGCTGCCTGGTAAAACAAAATTCGTCTAAAAGCACCACCATGACTAAGTTCAAACTATTCCCCTCTGCCAGAGCAAGCGCTCTGGCAGCACTCTCACTAGCCCTCACACTCACCCAAGCCAGTGCCGAAGAAAAAGCAGCCAAAACCAGCACTGACATAAAACCAGCTCTCAGTAACACAGACCTTGATGAAGAACAACTGCGCCTAGCAGCCATCATCCACAAACGCATAGTAGACTACCAACAAATCAAAAATAAAACAAACGCCAACAAACCTCAACCCTTCGCAGCATACAAAGACACCACAAAATCAGGCGCCCAGTTCGACATGCTCCCCATCAAAGCCGGAACATTCACATGGAAAGGCGAACAACAAGGAGACACACTAGAAGTAACACTCTCACCCTTCTGGATGGGCAAAACCGAAGTCACATGGGAAGAATATGAACCATTCATGCTATCAGAAATCCCACGCCAAAAAAATGGCGAAGTCCTAGACTTCATGCGCCCTCAGATCAAAAACGATATAGACTTCATCGCGCGACCCACTCCCCCATACCACCCCATGACCTACGGCATGCAGCGTAACAAACGCCCAGCAGTCAGCATGACCCAACACGCCGCCAACAAATACTGCCAGTGGCTCAGCTTCCACACAGGACACTTCTACCGCCTACCCACCGAAGCAGAATGGGAATACGCTTGCCGCGCAGACAGTAACACAAAATACAGCTGGGGAGATAAACCAGAAGACGCCATACATTATGCATGGCTCGGAGGCAACGAAGCCTCACACTACCAAGAACCAGGTAAGAAAAAACCAAATGCCTGGGGCCTCCTAGACATGCACGGTAACGCCCAAGAATGGACACTAGACCAATACGTCCATAACAGAAAAACCTACTTCGCCAAAGACAAAGTCAACAACCCCTGGATCAAAGCAACCAAACCCTACCCACACGTTACCAAAGGAGGACACTGGAAACTACCACTAGAAAAAATCACCGCCGCTAGCCGCATCCCATCAGACCCTAAATGGAAAAAATCTGATCCTCAATCCCCCAAAAGCCAATGGTATCACACAGACACCCCATGGCTCGGACTCAGAATCGTAAGACCCGTCAAAATCCCAACCATCGAAGAAATGTACCACTACTGGAACTCAGGCGTAGCAGAAGACGACCTCTAAAAACACCACCTACCTCCTCCCCATCAAAACACAAATAACGAACAAATTCACCCATGAAAACTCTGCTTCTCCTAACTCTTCTCACCCTCATAAACAACTCCTCAGCCACCACAAACACCCCACACCCCTCACAAAAAGCAGACATAAAACCCGCCCTAACCACAGAAGGAATAGACAAAGAAGAAATGCGCATAACCAAGATCATCCACAAGCGCATCCTAAAACAACAAGCCATCGAAAATAAAGCAAAGCACACAATAAACAAACAACCAATCGCCTACACAGACAAACTAGACTCAGGAGCCTCACTCGAAATGCTCCCCATCAAAGCAGGCTCATTCACCTGGCAAGGCACAGATAGCAGTGACACCCTACAAGTCACACTCTCACCATTCTGGATAGGCAAAACAGAAGTCACATGGGAACAATACCAGCCCTTCATGAACGCCGAAATAACCAGAGAAAAAAACGGCCAAGCTCCGGCATACATACGTAAATCCATCACCAGTGACATAGACTTCATTGCTCGCCCCACCCCTCAATACTATCCTATCAATCACAGCATGCAGATCTTAAAACGCCCCGCCATAGGCATGACCCATCACGCCGCAAACAAATTCTGCCAGTGGATTAGCTACCAGACAGGCCACTTCTACCGCCTCCCCACAGAAGCAGAATGGGAATACGCATGTCGAGCAGACTCCAAAACAAAATTCAGCTGGGGAAACAACCCACAAGACGCCAGCAAATACGCCTGGTTCAATGACTCACCATCATCACACTACAAACAACCAGGCCAAAAAAAACCAAACCCCTGGGGAATACTAGACATGCACGGAAACGTCCTAGAACTAACCCTAGACCAATTCACTCCAAATAGACAAAAATACTTCGGCAAAAAAAACGTAACCAACCCATGGATTAAAGCAACCAAACCCTACCAACACGTCACCAAAGGAGGACACTGGAAACACAAACTAAAAGACATCACCGCCAGCTCACGCCACCCATCGAAACCTAATTGGAAAGCCACTGACCCACAAAACACCAAAAGCCTCTGGTATTTCTCAGACACACCATGGCTAGGCATGCGCATCGTAAGACCCGCTAACATCCCCACCCCTGAAGAAATGTATCACTACTGGAACTCAGGAACCGCCGCTGATAGCAAATTCGCAAAATACAAATAACACAAATCCCATAAAACCCAAACAACACACAAAAAAAACAACAAGATCACTGACCAAACTCAGTATCATCACACTCGCCTGCACCCTACTCACCACAGCACTCACCCACTGCAAATCAAAAAAATACCCCACCACCCAAGCAACTCAAACAAACCCAACTCCCCACATCACAACTCCTGAACTCAAAAAATACAGCTTCTCCCAGCCACACCTAGGCACCACCATCCTCATCGTCTTCTACTCACACAGCGATGAACTAGCCACCAAACTCTCCCAAAAATGCTTCCAACAAGTCAGAGAACTCAACGCCATCTTCTCCGACTACACCCCCCACAGTGAACTCAGTAAACTCTGCCAGAAAACCATCGGCACCCCTCACAAAGTCAGCACCCCACTCTTCACCGTCATCGCCCAAGCACAGTCCATCTCCGCCAAAACCAACGGAGCATTCGACATCACCCTCGGCAAGCACACCAACCGCTGGCGAAACAAATCAATAACCAAACCACAAGAACCAGACCCCACAAACTACAAACACCTCAAAATCAACCCCACCACACAATCCGTCACCCTCCTCAAGCCACTCAAAATCGACCTAGGCGGAATCGCAAAAGGGTACATCGCCGACCAACTCATGCGCACAATCAAACAAACAGGTATCACCAAAGCAGGAGTCATCATCGGCGGAGAAACCGTCCTAGCTGACGCCCCACCTAACAAAAAAGGCTGGAAAATAGGCATCGAAAACACACAAAAACAAATCATCGGCACCCTTACCCTAAACAACACAGCCCTCTCCACATCTGGAGACACCTACCAATTTTTCGAACAAAACGGCAAACGCCAATCACACCTCATCAACCCAAACACCAAAAAAAGCAAAACCAACCGCCTCCACGTCACCACCATCGCCCCAAACGCCATGCTCGCAGACGCTTGGGCCACAGCACTTCGCATCCTCCCCATAGAAAAAGCTCTCCCCCTTGCCGAAACACAACCCAACCTAAAAGCCCACTTCGCACCACACCAAAAAACTCCCACAAAAACCACCAACTTCCCAAACACAACCAAATAATGACCCAAATCCATACAGCCATTACAACAGCGCAAAAAAAGGCTCCGCTGCACAAAGCAAGCAGAGCCTGAGAAATTTACCACATCAATTAACCGCGCCTCCTACGCAGCAAAACACCTAAAGTAGCTAACCCAAATAAAGATACGCTACTAGGCTCAGGAACAGCATCTCGCGCTAATTCAATCGACTCTGGAAACTGAGTACCCTCTAGCGTAAAACGAAACTGCGCGCCAGAATTAAGCGCCTGCCCATCAGAATCCATCACATTAAATCTTGAAGAAGTAATATAAATCTGATCCACATCATTATTAAAATCACCAATCAAGTTAGGAAAAATATTATTGTTCTCTAAACGGCCATCACGGTTTGAATCCATAGCCGCCAGCCCTACAAATGTAGCATCTGTATTTAAAGTCTCATTAAATACCCCCCATGAATCAGCTCCAGCAGGAGCTGTACCCTCCAGAATATTAACAACATCATTGCCGATATCATTAGTCTGAGGCCTTACATAAAATGGCGTATCTGCTGACAAACCAAATTGTGCCGGCCCACCCGGATTTGTACCCCAATTGGGAGGAACCTCAATGATTCCCCCATTTATGTGATCATACATCACACTTTCACCCGTTCCTCCAATGAGAGACATAGAGTTACCAAATACTTGGAACGCACCTGTCACACCTAAGGGATCCTCAAATCCAGCAGTAATAGAAAAACCCTTAACATTCGTAAGATTTTTTAACAAAACTGTTCCAACTGGCGCTGTTGTCAAATCTGGTAATACTGTACCAGTCGCTCCAATAATTTCAAAATCGGCAGAGTGCGCCTGATTACCATCCCACGGAATAAGATCAATAGAGTAATTAACCAATGTACCATCTCTTGTCATAAGCACATCGTTCGCATTTGCTGAACCACTAAAACCCGTCACCACAACCCCGTTTACAGGTGAAGTGTCTACAGCACCATCTCCGACCCAAGATGAATTCCCATCCCAGGTTAGACCTATCGCAGCATAACCATGGGAAGCTAAAGCCCCTAATATTAGCAATTGTGTTATTATTTGTTTTTTCATAATTTTTATCATTTATGAGTTAATAGTTAACTCATTATGAAAAATAGTTTAAACTAAAAGAAACATCACGTCAAATTATAAATAATATCATTAATTATCATAAAATATTAACAAATTATATAATTAAGATACAGAACCCCCTATAAGTCTTGCGAGAATGACTAAACACCCAAAAAAAAATCCTAAATACCACCCAATCACAATACTGCACACGCTAGCCACACCCCAGAAAACTCACAGTCACAAAAAATACAGCACCGACCGCGCCGGAGTCCCAGCCTACCCTAACAGGCATTAATCACGAAATAACCCACACACACATAGCTGTAACCTTACACTATGGAAAAATAGTTAATATTCACGATTATACAAGGATTCTAGACGCACAATCATGACCAGATGCCTAGAAATCCAAATAAAATTGACTACTTAGGAGACTCTCCTCCACGGAGACTACATTCAGGAGAACAGGATAAACTATAGGTAGTCAGTATCTTTCAATGCTCTTAGCTGGCGCTTTGGCAGACTCTTCTTTTTTCGCCTTCTGTTTATAAATTCCACTGATTTAAAGCCATCCGTCTCATCGCAGCATAGTTTTTCACCGAGTTTTTTTCTTTAGTTTGATTGGCGTCTTCTTTGAAAAAGTTATCGAGTATCCAGTGTGAATTATCCTCTATTCTCCAGTGGTCACGTATGAAGTTTTGTATCGCCATGGCTCCTTAGCTTCTAAGGCTACTCATGTAGTAGCTCGTTTCTGAATGCGTTTGGTTATCTTTGCCTATCACATCTCGCTGCACCATGATGATGCTGTTTAGGTTCTCCTAGCGCTCACGGATACTTATGTCCATCCAATCTAGGTTGTGGCAGACGACTATTTGTCTCTTACTAAGGCGACCGTGGGAGTTTTCTACATCTTTAGCGTAACTCTAATGACCTGAGCTTACTTCTGCTAGATTTAGTTGTCTGCTAGCATATTCAAATTGGCCAGAAATTTTTCATTATAGAGTGCTTTTTGATTTTCTTTAACTACTGGGGCGTAATCGCCTCTTTTATCTATTATTTTCTTAGCAATAGCGGCTTGACTCCCTATGGCATCTATGGTGACTACACTACCTTCAATATCAAGCAACTCGAGAAGTTCTGGTATTGCTGTTATTTCGTTACTTTTTTCTGACACTATGACTTGAGCAAGTGTGATGCCTTCGTCACACGCCCAAGCACTAACAGAATGAACATGCTTCTGATCTTGATCTCTACTACCTCTTAAAACTTTACCATCAATGGCAATATGGTGATTAATGCCTTTGTAGTCTAGGGCATCAAGATGTTGTGCTATACATTGGGAAAATTTATTAGACTCAATAGCTTGGAAGATTCTCGAGAAGGTATTGTAGCTAGGGATTCCATTAGGTAGAGGGAGGTATTTTTTGAACCACTTTTTTTGTAGATTGCAGAACTCTTCCATGAGTTCATAGGAGTTGATACCACAGAGTATTGATACAAATACCATAAAGATAACTTCACCAAAATGATGGCGGATAATACCAGTAGGATGGCGCAGGTCTGCTAGACCTTCAAAAGCTGTTAGATTTTTAGTAAAACCTAGAGAATAGTCAATTTTGTTTGCATTACGTGGCATCTCTTCATGGTAAAGTGCCTATATACAGCGTACAAGCCTAAATTGACACTATATGATGTTTGTCCCGAATGTAAAAGCCCTGAGGCAATTGCGCACTCTTTCCTGTTGCTCTTTATTCAGTCTGCAACCAGAACCTTTAGGTCTACTGGCAGAATTCCCTTCACTTTTAGGCCTTTTGCTCCAAGATTCTTCCAAAGAGCGCAATATTTGGAGACAGCATTACGATGCACCCCTATCATAGTAGCTACTTCAGCATAGGTTTTACCACTATTGCGAAGTTTAACAACGAGCTTTCTGCGATCTTCTAATTCAGCGGGGCTTAGTTTTCTAGCATCTCTTAATTCCATACCTTATGATAGCAGTTTAAGTGACTACTTATTGGCTGCCTGATTAATACCATCCCCTCATTTGAGCACTACCTGGATCGACACCATCCTGCAAAAGTCGCAGAGCCTCTGGAGCGAGCGGTAAGACTTCTTCTTTTCTACCATCAGGAGGCCAACTAAAGGCTTCTTCTATTGTTAGAGAATACGTAGAGGCATTGACGTTCAATTTATCCATTTTGAAGCCACAGAGGACACATGATAGACCGTCGAAGCTTTTATGCAAATCGACATAAAGAAGGGTAGTTCGAACTTTTATAACTGATGAAGATAAATTAATCATAGCCGGTGAAACTATGGCAATTTTGAATTTAGGCCAGTAGCTCAATTTAAGGACGCTTACGGAACAACATCAAAACCCGCGCTACCACCAGTCACAAAGACTCTATCTAAAAGCCCATCATGACAGAACACAATCATAGACATCACAGAACCAATCCTAGGACATATTAACCACTAACCGCAC
Organism: uncultured Verrucomicrobiales bacterium; assembly: GCA_937934595.1. Lineage (GTDB taxonomy): Bacteria > Verrucomicrobiota > Verrucomicrobiia > Verrucomicrobiales > Akkermansiaceae > Rubritalea. The sequence continues at coordinate 10,367 of CALGZA010000018.1, forward strand.
ACCATCCCTCTCCAACAAAACCTTCCGCTCTTTATAAAGCTGCCCAAGAGCCTTCTTATACGTTTTCTTACTCACACCAAACATTGCCTGTATAGACAAAGCATCACTCTTATCACCCACTCCAATAAAGCCCCCCTCCTGAGACAACCTACTCATAATCTGCTCCGCTAAAGTCCCCACCTTCTCAGCACCAGGCTTATGCAAAATAACATCCACCTTATCATCATCGCGTAAACCAAGAACATAACCCTTAAGCTTATCCCCTATCGTTACTGGCTGAAAAATCTGATCATGATATATCATCCCCCAGTGCGTCCCCTCCACTATCACATTATAACCATTGGAAGACCGCCTCACCACCAGAAGACCTACCTGCTCATCTTCCAGAAACGTCCTCCTATCTTTACCTAAAAACCTACCAAGCTTAGTAGTAGCCGCCAACCTGCCCGACTCCTCATCCACATAAGCACGCACCATCACACTCAACCCCTCACTAACCTTCCTCTTCTGCTCTCCAAAAGGCAACATCAGATCCTTACTCAGCCCCCAGTCCAGAAAAGCCCCCGCCTTATTAACCTGCACCACCCTTAAAACTGCACACTCACCTACAACAATCTTAGGCTCCTTAGTCGTTGCTATCAAGCGGTCTTCAGAATCATTATAAATAAAAACCCTCACCCATGCACCCACCTCCAAACCACGCCCACCCTCATACGTAGGCAATAAAATTTCTCCATCCTCATGACCGTCCAGATAAACACCACGCTCCTCTAGCCTCACAACCTCTAAACTATTCCATATACCTAGATCAGCCATTATGATTCAGCGTCAAATATTGAAGCCATACTCTGTGGCATAACCCTTACCCCACCACCATCGACCATCTCAGAATCACCAGGCATCATCGCTAAAGCCTCACTAACTGACTGCGGCCTATCCTCCCACTTAGGACTCATCAACTTATACATCCAGTCCCTAAAAGAACTTGGAATCCCTCCTCTATAACCACTCACATAAGGTAACTCCCCCACCTTATGCTTAGCCAAAGCCACAGCCAATGGCAAATCCGCCAATGGATGACAATCAGCAAGCATCGCATAACAAAGCTGACCAATCATAAACAAACTAGTAACCTCCCCCCTAGGCTGCCCTTCACATAACTCCGGCGCCGCAAACGCGGGCGCTATCATCAACGCCCCAGTATCACCACCATGAATCAACGGCAGAAGCTTACTATAACCAACATCCGTCATAAGAAAATGCTTACGCCCACTTGCCTTCACATGCACCAAAACAGATGACAACCTAAAATGATAATGAAAGAAACCAATGTGCCTCAACTCACCCAAAGTCTCTAACAACTGCTCCGCCATAAAATGAACATCAGCTATGCTAAACTCCTTCCTCCCCAATAAACTCTCCAGCGTCAGCCCCTTCACAGACTCAGAAACCAAATAAGCAAAATCCCCATCTATACCAGCATCCAAGACTGACAAAACATTTGCATTCTCTATAGAAGATAGATCCTTCACAACCCCCAAAAAATTCTTCTCAAATTCCAGCTTATCAGCAACACCAGAAATATCAAACTCCCTGAATATCACATCTCGCTTCAACAGCTTATCCTCAGCAAGATGCACCTTACCCAAGCGACCCTCTCCAAGGCTTTCTTTGAATGTATATCGATCTATCATCGTTTTCTTTATCTACTAAAAATAAACTAATTACTATAAAATGTAAACCTCAGACTCACAGGAAAACAAAATACCAAATACTCATTAAAAAAATCCTCCCACCAAGTAAACTCAATCACCAACTGAGCAACACCTAACCTAAGAAAATCCCTAAAGAAAAATAAATCACCTCCCCTTCCCAGGCTTTACTCCACTCAACTTAGATCGATTGAAAACAATCTCATGAGCTCCTATATACCCCGTATCAACCAGCGCCTTATTCCAAGTATCTATAAGCGCAGCATTATTAAAAATATGATACGCCTTCAAAACCCACAATAAACCATCCTGCTTCTTACCACCATGAAAACACTCCAAAGCATTCGCATAATAATAAAAAGGATTATCATCCATAAAAGTATGCAACCCTCGCGCCCTCTCCAACTCTAAAACACCCTTCCCAGAATCACCCCCAGACAAATTAGTCAGCGATACCAAATATTTAAAATCCAACAAAGGCAACCTCCTCCCACCCCTACTATCCAAAAGCCTATGAATATACTGAATACGCTCAACAGTCTCCCTAAACCTCCCATCAAAAAAATTAACCTCCACCAAATTCATCAAAGTCGCAAAATGTGCCGGATCTATCTTAAGCACCCTCTCATAAAATACAATCGCAGAATCTACATCATGAATTTGAGCCCTGCAAATACCCTGTAACCAAATCAAATCTATATCCTCAGGAAAAATAGCCAACGCATCGCGTGATGCAATCATACACGTAAAAAAATTCTGCTTCTCATTAGCAGCAGCAGCCTTCTTCTTCAACTTCACATACTCAACCCTCTTCTCAATAGGCAAACGCCCAAACCTCTCGCCAATCTCCTTCAATCGCAGACTAACAACAGGATCCTGCGCTGACAAAAACGATGGCCTCGCCACCATCAAAATAAAAGTTAATACAGAAAGCAGCCTCATAGGTTTAATGATTTAGATCACTAACTAATATAGATACCTTAATAATGTCAAGTATCAACCCACACAAACACAAAACATAAAACACAAAATATAATCCAAAACACTACCCTAAACTATACCTAAGCCTTACATAGCAATAATTAAGAACCAATCTATCCAACCTAAATATCAAAAAAATCACTAGCACAACAAACCTCTCAACATAAAAAAACACCAAAGAAATCAATTTTATTTTGACAGATCACCCGCCTCTGCTACGTTCCGCCCGCCTGTCAGTAGGTTAACTACTCGACAAGTAACCAGTATTAATAGCAATTACAACGTTACGCTCTTGTAGCTCAGGGGTAGAGCACATCCTTGGTAAGGATGAAGTCGGCGGTTCAAATCCGCCCAAGAGCTCCAGCGTAATCGTAATCATATTAATAAATATCCAGCTCAGCAAAATAATTTGCTGAGCCTAATTAAAGCGCAAAAAAGAAAAATAAAATATTATGGCTAAAGAAGCATTCGAAAGAAACAAGCCGCACGTTAACGTTGGTACTATCGGACACGTTGACCACGGCAAAACAACTCTTACAGCAGCTATCACCAACACTCTCGCAGAGGCAGGTGGTGCAGTAGCTAAAGCATACGACGAAATCGACGGTGCACCAGAAGAGCGTGAGCGTGGAATCACCATCTCAACAGCTCACGTTGAGTATGAGACAGAGACTCGCCACTACGCACACGTTGACTGCCCAGGACACGCTGACTACGTTAAAAACATGATCACAGGTGCAGCACAAATGGACGGAGCTATCCTCGTTTGTTCAGCAGCTGACGGCCCTATGCCTCAGACTCGTGAGCACATCCTACTTGCTCGTCAGGTCGGTGTTCCAGCTATCGTAGTTTTCCTAAACAAAGTTGACCAAGTCGACGACGAGGAACTCCTCGAGCTCGTTGAAATGGAAATCCGTGAACTCCTCGACATGTATGAGTTCCCAGGAGACGACATCCCCGTCATCATGGGATCAGCTCTCAAAGCTCTCGAAGGTGACGCTACTCACAGAGAGAACATCCACAAACTTATGGCAGCTGTTGACAGCTACATCCCTGAGCCAGAACGCCCAGTTGATCAGCCATTCCTAATGCCTGTTGAAGACGTATTCAACATCTCAGGCCGTGGAACCGTTCTCACAGGACGTATCGAGCGTGGAATCATCAAGAAGATGGAAGAAGTTGAAATCGTAGGTATCAAAGAAACTGCAAAGACAACTATCACAGACATCGAAATGTTCCGTAAATTCCTCGATGAAGGTCGTGCAGGTGAAAACGTAGGTCTCCTCGTTCGTGGTCTTAAAAAAGACGACGTAGAGCGTGGCCAGGTTGTTGTTAAGCCAGGAACCGTTACTCCACACGCTAAATTCATCGCTGAAACATACGTTCTATCTAAAGACGAAGGTGGTCGCCACACACCATTCTTCTCAAACTACCGTCCTCAGTTCTACTTCAGAACAACTGACGTTACAGGCTCTATCAAACTCCCAGAAGGTGTTGAGATGGTAATGCCTGGTGACAACGTTGAAATGGAAGTTGAACTCATCACCAAGATCGCTATGGAGAAGCGCATGCGCTTCGCTATACGTGAAGGTGGCCGCACAGTAGGTGCTGGACGTGTAGCTGACATCCTAGACTAATTGAGTAATTATTCTAGAATCAAAAAAAAGCTAACACTTTTTTAATGCGCTAGGTTTCAGCACGTTATATCGCTGAAAACTGGATTTCGAGGGTGCTTCAAGTTTTAATGCTTGAAGTACCCTTAAATCGCATTAAAACAACTGCCCATCTGGTTCTGAAAAACTTCAAATCAAATTGGCGAAAATAAATAACAAGGAGTAGTAAATAAAAGTAACAAACAGGGCCGTAGCTCAATTGGTAGAGTAGTGGTTTCCAAAACCATTGGTTGTGAGTTCGAGTCTCTCCGGCCCTGCCACTCCTTACATTTAAATAACAAAAAAATAACATGTTTCAGAAGATTTCAACATTCATAGGCGAAGTAAGAGGAGAACTCCGCAAGGCAAGCTGGCCTTGGGATCCAGATCCAAAAGCCAAAGGCCTCAAAAAATACAAAGAGCTCATAGACTCTACAGTAGTAGTCATGATCGCCATTGTATTACTAGCAGGTTTCGTTGCCATCTCTGACCTACTCTTATCCAATGCTATCCAACTCATCTCAAAGAGCTTTAGCTAAACAACACCAAAGCAAATACTGCTTTAAACTTTCTATCAAACGATAATTTAACACAACCAAATGCCAAAAATCCCACCACCTAACAAACAATGGTATGTAGTCCACGTCCTCTCCGGTCAAGAGCAGCGCGTTCGTGACCGCATCCTGCGTATGGTAGAAACAGAAGAAATGGGAGACTATATCTTCGAAGTACTCGTTCCACAGGAATTAGTATCCGTAGTTGGCAAAGGCGGAGAGAAAAAGGAAAGAAAAAAGAAATTCTATCCCGGTTACATCATCGTAAACATGAACCTCTTCACAGAGGACAATCAACTCGTCGAAAACACCTGGTACTTCATTAAAGAAACAGACGGCATCATAGGATTCGCAGGAACCAAAAACGAACCTATTCCTATGCGCCAACGCGAAGTAGACGCCATGCTCGCTCAAATCAAAGAGCGTGAAGAAAACATCCGCCCTTCCATCGCATTCCAAGTCGGAGACGAAGTCACAGTATCAGACGGCCCATTCCAGAGCCAGACAGGTATCGTAGAAGAAATAGACGAAGAAAAAGGAAAACTACGCGTGTCAGTGACCATATTCGGTCGCGCCACACCAGTAGAACTCGAATTTTGGCAGGTAGAAGCTGGTGAGTAATTCATCTGCCACACACATCATCATCACCACATATTAACATCAAACAATTAGCAAAATCATGGCTAAGGAAGTAAAACAAATTCTAAAACTCCAGATACAAGCTGGACAAGCAAATCCGTCACCACCAGTTGGACCAGCACTCGGTCAAGCAGGCGTGAACATCATGGCCTTCTGTAAGGACTTCAACGCTCAAACTCAAGCAAAAGCAGGAGACCTCCTGCCAGTTGAAATCACCGTATTCAAGGACAGCTCATTCACATTCATCACCAAGCAGCCACCAGCAGCAGTCCTTCTTAAGAAAGCTGCCAAGATTGCTTCTGGTTCAAGTGAACCAAACAAAGTCAAGGTAGCTAAGCTCACCAAAGAGCAACTCCTAGAAGTAGTTGCAATCAAAATGCCTGACCTCAACGCCAATGACCCAGAAGCAGCATGCAGAATCCTCGCAGGAACATGCCGCCAAATGGGAATCACCGTTGAAGGACTCTAGATACAAGATCATTTAAAACTATAAAGACGCATCACATGATGCGTCTTTTTTGTGTACCCTTTCCAAACCTAAACCATAAAACCCATCACCCCTCAGAATAAAACAAATCCAGTATCCTCGTCTCATCCGCAAAAGGATCACGGTAATAGGCCAATACATGCCTCTTTATAACCTTAAAACATATAGGCCTACCCATCAGATCCAGCTCATAGTGATCCCCCTGTGTACCAGGAAAACACTCCAGGCGCTTCAAAAAATCCAAAACCTCAGAACCATCAGCTAAACGGCGTATCGCCATCTCAGCATCTTTATGCAGAATCATAACCTTAGATCACACCTAAATCTCTACCCGCCCTAATAAAAGCCTCTATCCCCTTATCAAGCTGCTCTTTACTATGAGCAGCACTAATCTGAGTTCTTATCCTAGCCGTATCATGAGGCACCACAGGATAAAAAAAGCCTATAGCAAATACCCCATAATCCAAAAGCTTCTCCGAAAACTTCTGTGATAAAGCCGCATCACCTAACATAACAGGTGAAATAGGATGGTCATCACCAGAAATAGTAAAACCAGTCGAGGCCATATTATCTCTAAAATAACGGGTATTCTCTTTCACCTTATCAGCATATTCATTCGTCTCCTCAAGCATATCAAACACCTCCAATGAAGCAGCTACAATCACCGGCGCTACAGAATTAGAAAACAAATACGGACGTGATCGCTGACGCAATAAATCAATAATCTCCTTCTTCCCAGAAGTATAACCACCAGACGCACCACCAAGAGCCTTACCAAGCGTTCCTGTCGTTATATCAATCCCCCCAAACAACCCACAGTGCTCATGAGTCCCCCTGCCCCTCTCACCCAGAAACCCAGTCGAGTGACAGTCATCAAAATGAACAATCGCATTATACTTCTCAGCCAACTCATGAACCTTGTCTAGCTGACATATAATCCCATCCATAGAGAAAACCCCATCAGTCGTTATCAATTTAAACCGAGCCCCAGCCTCATCAGCCTCCTTAAGCTTCGCCTCCAAATCCTCCATATCGTTATTCGCATAACGGAAACGCTTAGCCTTACACAAACGAACGCCATCAATTATAGACGCATGGTTCAAACTATCAGAAATCACAGCATCCTCCGCCGTCAAAAGAACCTCAAACAATCCACCATTCGCATCAAAACAAGACGGATACAATATCGTATCCTCCGTACCCAAATAACTAGAAATCTTCTCCTCCAACTCGCGATGCAAAGTCTGAGTGCCACAAATAAACCGCACAGAAGCCATTCCAAAGCCCCACTTCTTAGCCGCAGCAGACGCTGCAGCCACTACCCGCGGATGATCAGCCAACCCAAGGTAATTATTAGCACACATGTTAATTACCTCAGAACCATCCTCCAAGGTAACAGTCGCATTCTGTGAAGACGAAATAAAACGCTCACTCTTAAAAAGACCAGCCTCTTTGATACCTGTTAGAGTCGAAGTTAAATGACTTTGTAATTCTCTCGGATACATGCAAACAATAAAGCCAGTTTTACTGACCATGTGAAGCCGAATCTAAAGATTTTATCTCGTGGGCGGTAAAACAAGTAACACACTGGTCATACAAAACGCTTCACCCGCATCCATAGCCTTTTTAGCGTGCCCAGCTCCCCATGAATCAGTATATATAATCTTATCGGTCTTCTCATTATATCCTATAATAACACGCATGTGACCACCTCTAACCTGCGGTATGCCCTCCTCAGCAAAAAGCCCCAACTGTAAACACCAACCCACCGGTATACCCTGTTTGATATACTCCTTTATCTTACTCTTAAACCTTGAAAATGAATTCTTCTTTATCATCACTTCACGAAAAACCTTAGGATCGCATTTATGCAGAAAATAACTAAAGCTTATACTCTCCTTACTTGAAATCCTCGAATACGGCTTCTTACCAGGTATATCTATACTCTTGGCCTTCCTCTTTTTAGCTAGCTGCTGGTAAGAATTTATATCGCGCATCATAGCTTTCATTCCAGATACATAGACACGGTAATCTAACTCTTTAGCTGTAATCCCCTTAGGATATTCATACAGTACATTCACACGTGAATTCAACTTACTTGTAACTTTCTTAAGCGCATTTACCATCTCTGAAATAGAAGTACCTCCTCTTGCACTAGATCCAGCTAACTGCGCTATCTCATGCTGATCCGTAGAACGTCCATAATATTGATAAATACGCGCAGCAGACGCACACGCACAGTATCCTTTCCGCCCTTGGTCAACCATAGGCAAATTACTAATGTAAACCTCTCCAGTCTTATGATCACTCTTTACATTTAGAGAGAGTGAGCTACGGCTAGCCGTAGCCTCACCCCTACCCGCACTCTTCTTAGACATCGCTCTAAGCCTCAAGAACTCAGGCCTTCCAGTAGTAGATCGTGACGCCTCTAAACGGTAAACACTACCTTCCCAACTCCAAACGTCAGCCACTATACTAACCGTCCCCTTCTTCTTCTCTGTCCTAGGCTTAGTAGCAAGCTTATCAGTGATACCAGACCTAAGCTTACTTATAAGCTTACCAAATTCACCTACACTAATCGCCCCATTATCCCCTCTATTATAGAAAGATATCGATAAAGCCTTTATCTCCTTCCCTCCATTTGACAACATAAGACTCTCACCAGCTCTTACTCCAAACATACGGAAACCTCTCCCTTCAGAACGCAAAGCCTTCTTCCTCGCTGACTGCCACCTAAAGCCAAATTTCCTATTCGCAGGCTTTTTGAAAAATTCCACTGCATTCACCCCCCAGAGTTCCTTATCAAAAACCAAAATATCTACATCAACAGGCTTCACCACCACCCTTCTCCTTGTCTGGCCACTTGCTAACAACGAGCAAACAAAACCAAATACACACATCAATATTACTATTCTATTTTTACAACACATATAGATATAATTTGAACAAACTGATCACTCCTGTATAGAAAAATATTCAAAAAACTCTAAGACTAAACAAACTAAAATAACCTATATTACTGTATATCAATCAACTAACCTACCATACCCCCTGCTCCTTTAACTGCCTCTTCGCCACCTCAGCCCACCCCCTATTTGCCGCAGGAGACGCCGGTGACGGGTGTAATATCTTGCCCACTTTCCCTTCGTAGCCCGGAAGATGTTCAGCCAAAGTCGCCTTAAACTGCTTCTCCGCAAAAACCCCTACACCTATCAAATACTCAGGCTGCATCTCCTTAATCATCTGCGCCAAATGCCATCGACACGCAGCATCCACTGGCGCCACCTCATCCGCAACTAACTTATCTGGCGTTATATTCCTACCCGTCTCACCCATCCACACCAATGGACAAAAATTAGTAACAAAATGATCCGCAAAAAAATCATCCACACATGGAAACTCCTCAGAAAATAAGCCCCACAACCGCCTACCACTCACCTCAGATCGAGGACAACCAAAACCCTGAACAGGTCGCTTAGGATGCTCATTTTCCGGCGTAGCTACCAGTGTCTCTATCCCCATCCACTCACTAACAGCTGCCACCTCACCAAAAGGCACTCCTGTCTGCGCCATACCCCATGGCCCAGGATTCATCCCCAAAAAAAGCACCCGCTTCTCCCCACCACCATAACGCTCCAAATACATCCGATGCGGCTCCCATGCATAAACTAATGGATTATAAACATGAGTCACAGGCTCTGAAAAAATCAACCCACTCAAATCCCTAACCATCCTCTTTGCAAACTTCTGCAGTTTATCTGACATAACCCCATATTGATACAATCACCTCCCCAATAGCACGCAAAAAAATCCAAGATCTGCAGCCACCTAAACCATACACTTCCCACTTGCTTTTTCTAAATGCTCAGGCATGACTATTACCATGCAGCAAGAAATCATACTAGAACGTGAAGTAGAAGCCGTTCAGATCCCAAGCGGAGACGCCATCATACTTCCACAAGGCACCCCCGTAATGATCACCCAGACTCTAGGAGGAACATACACCGTAGCCACGCAAGCCGGACTCGCCAGAATCTCAACCAAAGATGTTGACGCCCTAGGTATTGACCCTAACGAACAAGCCGAAAAAACAGCACAATCAGAAGCACTCAAAGACGCCCCACTAGATGAACAAGTCTGGGCCGCACTCAAAGAAGTTTACGATCCAGAAATCCCCGTAGATATCGTAAACCTCGGCCTCGTCTACGATTGCATTCTCAAGGAATCAGAAAAAGACTCAAGCAAATCAACCGTAAACGTCAAAATGACACTCACCGCTCCAGGCTGCGGAATGGGACCAGTCATCGCAGCAGACGCCCAGTCTCGCATCATGACCATCGACAACATCGAAGATGCCACAGTTGACCTTGTCTGGGATCCAGTGTGGACCCAAGACATGATCACCGAAGAAGGTAAAATGAAGCTCGGAATGGTCTAGAAATCTAACAAAATAACCCTCCCTACCCTAACTCACCTCTCCATCCAAATCACCATCCATAAACATCACCAAAGAAGGCAACGCCTTCTTTAAAACTTGAGCCACCGCTTGATAAGCTCTCGGCCCCTGCCCTATAGGATCAGGCAAGTCCAAGCCAACCTTCCCATTAAAAGAAACAAAATCACACACCAAATTACACTTCTCCGCATAATCCGGAAATGAATGCACCAGCATATCCAGATGACTCTCCGTCATTGCAAATACATGCGTAGCTCTCTCCAGCATCTCTCTATCCACTGGCCGGCTCCTAAATCCATCCACTATAGCATCAGCTGAATTACCCCTTAAAACACTAGCCGTCTCCGAGCTCATCCTATCACCAGCGTAAGCCGCCACACCAGCTGAACCCAGCAGCTCATACGCCGGATTACCCTCAACCAGCTTCCTAAACAAACCCTCAGCCATAGGACTACGGCACGTATTCCCAGTACAAACAAAAAGTACTTTTTTCTTATCACTCATCTTACTATTACCCCATTAAAACTCAACCTCTTCACCAAGAACACCCACGCTAACCTCACCATCGTGCACCTCCTTCAAAGCATCACAAAAGCTCTCACTCCTACTCTGCTCACCATGGACCAACCACACCTTACTCTTCGGCCCAGTCATCGCATTAAAATAATCAATCAACTCAGAGTGATCAGCATGACCAGAAAAAGAATCCATTATCTCAACCTGCGCCCTCACTGGATACGGCTTACCAAATATCTTAACCTCATCCCAGCCCTCACGTATCTTCCAACCAAGAGTATTCTGTGCACAATAACCAACAAACAAAATCGTATTCTCTGGCTCAGAAATCCCATTCTTAAGATGATGTAATATCCTACCCGCCTCACACATCCCAGATGCAGATATAATGATAGCCTGACCATCGCGCTTATTCAGATCCTTTGACCCATTCACACTTCGTATAAGAGTCAATCCCTCAAACCCAAACGGATCAGCCTTCTCAAATAAAAAATTATAAATCTCCTTATTAAAACACTCTGGATGCAACCGGAAAATCTCCGTCGCATTTACAGCCAAAGGACTATCCACATACACCGGCACCTCAGGAATAGACTTCTCCTCAAACAACTGATGCAATACATACAGCAACTGCTGTGTGCGCTCCACCGCAAAAGAAGGTATAATAATCTTACCACCCCTCTCTAAAGCCCTATTAACTATATCCGCTATCTCCGCATCAGCTCGCGTACCTAACTCATGCTCCCTTCCCCCATAAGTACTCTCCATCAATACATAATCCACATCATCCACCGCAGCAGGATTCCTCAAAATATCATTATCCCCCCTGCCTACATCACCAGAGAAAAGCAAACGCTTCTTCTTACCATCAGAATCATCCTCTATATCCAAAACCACCTGTGCACTACCCAGAATATGACCAGCATCAACAAAATGCATCGTCACACCCTTACCTATCAACATAGGCCTATCATAACCCACATTCACAAACTGCCTCAAACACAGCTCCGCATCCACCTCCTCATACAACGGCTCCACAGGAGGTAAATCACTCCTTTTCCTCTTCTTATTCAGATACGCCACATCCTTCTCCTGTATACGCGCACTATCAGCAAGCATGATCTGACACAAATCCCTAGTCGCAAACGTAGCATAAATATTCCCCTTAAAACCCCTCTTTGTTAAATTAGGCAAATTACCACTATGGTCAATGTGAGCATGACTCAAAACCACACTATCCACCTCCTCTGGCTTAAAATAAGGAAAACCACAGTTAACCTCATAAGCATCCTTTCGCCGTCCCTGATACAAACCACAATCCAAAAGTATCTTCTGCCCGTTCACCTCTAACAAATGTTGAGACCCAGTCGTCGTTCCTGCCGCTCCACAAAATTTTAATTTCATATCCATACAACTTACTCATCATCTCTGACATGGAAAGAGAAAACTCAAGCACCTTAAAAAGACACTAAATTACACAACAAAAACACAACAACTCAAAACCACAACAAGCTAAAACTCTATTACATTCTAACCCAACACTCTTCATCAATAACCCAGAAATTCTTCAGCTTCTCTATCTCCTTTTTACGTAAATTATAAACTTTAGTCACATGCCTCAACTCAGGCAGACCCACAGCTTCACCTCCCGCCAGCTTTGACTCAGCCAGCTCCTGCTGCACAGACTTCAAAATCCTCCAGTCCTTCAACATCCGCCTAACCTCCATTACCATATCCTTATTCAGAGTAGACGGCTCCGCCAACTTAGCCCTCAGATCAGTCAAACCCAAGTTACTCTTTAACATATTCATACCAGGAAGAACCGGCTTAGCATCAACATGATTCTTCTTCATCTCACCAGCAATCTGACTAGAATTAGCCAGAACCCGCCAACGCTTCCAGTCAGAAAAACCCGGATCCTTAACCCCTCGATAAAAATTCAATTTACCCTTATAATCACTCAGCTTCACATCATGATACTCAGCATTAAAAAAATCCCTCACCCTATTGAGCCACTGCTCGCGCTCCTTTTTAATCACACCATCAGTCTTTACAAGCTCTCTATCCACAGCCTTATTTGGCTTCACCTCCCCCTCAGCAGAAAGCTTCCGCTTAATCTTAGCCAGATCCCTCTCCGCACTCTCAATAATCTCACCCTGACAAAACAACACATGCAAATTAACAACCTCCTCACGCTGAACAGCCTCAGCCTCTACACCCTGAGTCACCCTACCCCACTCAGTCTGAGTCAACGAATGAGAAATATTCTTCAAGTCCGTGATCGACTCCAGCTGCCTCGGTAAGGAAGCTATCGGATCCTTCATCGCCTTAGCTATCTCACTCGGATTAAGAGTCATCTGCACACTACTACTTAAGCTTTTCCTTAACTCATGAGTTAGATTATTAACCAGCCCCTTCTTATGCAGAGACTCCTCTCTACTCAATAAAGCCTTCCTATACTTCGTATTCCTCTCTTTCATCAGCTCAGAAGCCTCCCGCCAAGATATCTCCACCTTCTTAAAAGGAGACTGCGCAGCCAGCTCACGGGTATAACTCTCCCCCTTACTCTCTACCTCATGCTTCAGCACCTGCTCTACCTCCACAGTAGCGCACTGAGTGAACAACATCAGAGAAAATACCAACAATATCAATCGCTCAAAAATATCTTTCATGAGTCTCATCCCATACTTATACGCAACCACTTATTCATTCTTTCAACATCTACCATCATTCTCCCACAAAAGGCTTTCATCCAGACTGCCACTGAGATAATTTCAACCCATGCGGAACAAAGCAAAGGAACACGAAGCCAGAGATAACAAACACACACGCGGCAGAGAAATCAAAGGCGGCGGTGGACTCGCTAAAGGTGAAGACGCCATCCCATCCATCCTTAAAGACAAAGCAAACCCATTCATCCTCATCCTAGACTGCGTGACTGACCCACACAACCTAGGCGCCATTCTCAGAACCGCTAATGGCGCTGGCATAGACGCGGTAATCGCCCCAAAAGACAAATCCGTTGGACTCACTGAAACCGCCCAGCGTGTAGCCGTTGGAGCAGCAGAAACAACTCCATTCATCAGAGTCACCAACCTCGCCAGAACCATGAAAAAACTTCAAAAAGACTACGGAATCTGGCTCCTAGGCACCAGCGATAAAGCCACACAGTCACTCTACAACTCAGACCTTAAAGGACCCCTCGGCATCGTCATGGGAGCAGAAGGCTCTGGCATGCGGCGCCTCACCGAAGAAAACTGTGACATCCTCATCAACCTTCCAATGGCAGGCAAAGTAGACTGCCTCAACGTCAGCGTCGCCACAGGCGTCTGCCTCTACGAAGCCGTCAGACAAAGAACCATCTAAAAAAATGGAAAACAACCCAGACATCATCCTAGCCTCTACGTCCCCTAGAAGAAAAGAGCTCTTAGCAACACTCGTTGAAAAGTTCCACATCATCCCCTCACCAGGAGAAGAAATCCACTGCAACGATACACCTCTCATCGAGCTATGCTGCATGAACGCTCAGTCTAAAGCCGCAGCCATAGCAGGAAAAGCAGAACACACCAAACACATCGTCATCGGCGCAGACACACTAGTCTACATAGACAGCACACCCCTCGGAAAACCAACCAGCAAAGATGAAGCTATTGCCACACTTAATAAACTCTCAGGAAGAACACACCAAGTCTGCACAGGCGTTTGCATCATACATAATCAACAAGTCAAAACCTTCCACGAAATCACCAACGTCAAATTCAAAAAACTCACTCCAGAAATCATCCAACAATACATAGACAAAGTAAACGTCATGGACAAAGCAGGCAGCTACGCCGTCCAAGACCACGGTGACATGATCATCAGCGAAGTAAACGGAAGCTACGAAAACGTAGTAGGCCTACCCCTAGAATCCCTCAGACCACATCTCACCAATCTCGGCATACAATGCATACCCCCTAAGCAGCAAGTCCCCACAGATCACCGCTACCCCCTCCTATTTAACCCCAATGCCAGAAGCAACAGAGGAAAACGCTCACTCCGCTTCTTCATGTCAAACGCCAGCGACTTCGTCCTCTACGCCACCCGCAGCATTCAAGACGCAAACGAAATCACCACCAAGTTCGCATCCAACAAAGAACCAGTCGTCATAGCCGCAGGAGGGGACGGAACACTTAACGCTATCATCAAAGGACTCATAGGCTCAGATACAGCACTCGGAATACTACCCACAGGCACCATGAACGTATTCGCCAGAGAAATGGGAATCCCCATACCAAATGTCCAACGATCAAATCTCAACCGCGCACTCAAAGTCATCAAAAACGGGCACATCAAAAAAGTTGACCTATTCCAAGCCAACGGCCACCCATTCCTACAAATGGCAGGCGTAGGATTCGACGCTCAAGTCATCGAAGACACCACCATCGAATCCAAAAAATTACTCGGCCCACTCGCATACCTCATGAGCGCCGTTAAACTACTCGGTGAAAACCCTCCTAAAATGAAACTCATCTGCAACGACGGACGTGAAATAGAAGGAGTCGCCGTCCTAGCAGGAAACGGAGAACTCTACGGAGGACAAGTCAGACTATTCCCAAAAGCAAACAACAACGACGGACTCCTAGACATCCTCGTCTTCAAAGAAACAGGTTACAAATTCGTAGTAGACACACTAAAAGGAATCGCAGGTGTACTAGACCTCGTCAAATCATCCGTAGAATACATCCAAGCAGATGAATTTAAAGTCATCTCAGACCGAGATGTCCCCATCGAAGTAGACGGTGAATACCTCGGAAGACACACCGAAGTAAACTTCACCACCACAGGATCCCACCTCAAAGTACTCGCCCCCGAACAACCCATCGGAGGCATCATCAAAGACTGGACCGACTGGGTGCAAAATATCCCCAGAAAAATAGCAGGCGAATAATACCACCCCCTGCTACCAACAACCTAACTCACTATCTCAGTACCAATACCAGACTCAGTGAAAATCTCTAACAAAAGTGAATGAGGCACCCTCCCATCAATAAAATGAACCTTACTCACACCCTCACTCAGCGCCTCTAAAGCAGAGTTCACCTTAGGCAGCATCCCCCCAGAAATAACCCCTGCAGCTATTAACTGACTGGCCAAACCCGTATCTATAGACGGTATAATACTCCCCTCATCTGAAGGATCTCGTAAAACACCAGGAACATCAGAAAGATAAATCAACTTCGCCACCTTAAGCTCTCTCGCTAAAGCTGCCGCCGCTAAATCAGCATTCACATTCAGCTTCTTACCACTACCTAACTCAGACGCCAAAGGAGATATCACAGGCACTATCTCCGCATCATAAGCCTCCTGCATCTTCTCCATGTTACAACGCACCACCTGACCCACCCTTCCTATGTCAACCTCCTCACCATACTCATCAACAGACTTAATCCGCTCCCCAATAAAAACCTCTGAACCCGGAAAACCCACAGCCTTACCACCAAAATCCCGTATCATACCTACCAACCCAGGATTAATTATTCCAGAAAGAGTCTTCTCAACTATACGAATCGCATCCACCGAAGTCACCCTAAAACCACCTACAAATCGCGCCTCAAGCCCAGCCTCCTCCATTGCAGCTGAAATCGCCTTACCCCCCCCATGCACAACAATTGGATTAATCCCAGCCACCTCCAAAAATACAACATCCCGCATCACCTGCCGAACCAACTCAGGATTATCCATCGCAGATCCCCCCATCTTAATTAGAAAAGTCTTCCCTCGAAAGGACTGCAAATAAGGCAAAGCCTCCACCAAAGTAGCCGCCTTACTAATAGTTTGATCAAGTTGATGTGACATAAATTTTCTTATTTCCTAATGACTAAAACCTCATTCTCCCACCCTCAACATCACACCCTAAAGCGCGCACGCCGCCCAGCCCTCACTCGGTGAATCACCTCCTCCACACCCTCCATTACCAAACCATCACCCCCATCAGTGACAACCACTCCCCTCCTCCTCAAAAAAGGAAAGACCAACATACAAGCCAATACACCAAACAACAAATAAAGAACCGGCGCATAATACAACGTCTCCCCACACAAACGCATACTACCCATAACCAACACACACATAACCAAAATGGACCAAAACCAAAAAAACAAAACAGACTTCCCACTAAAACAAACCAACAACAAAATCACCACCAACGCCAAACCAGCCTCCACCCACCAACTCACACGCTCATACCTCCTACTCTCCTCAACAACCGGTAACAAAGCCAATTGATTCAACTTCATCACAGGTAACTCAATCGCCCTGTAATCATCAGCCTTCACACCAGCTGCTGACAAAATCGTATTCTCACTATCCAGAGGAGACTCCTTCACAGAGGTAATCTCAGCAGAAATCAAATGCACCTCAGAACCCTCTAACTCCCCATCAAAACGAAAATACCCAAACTCATCAATAGGAATCATACTACCCGTATCTCCTAATACAATACACCTCCCCACCATCACCTCCAAATCCTCAGGATCCACCCCCAAATGATGCATCCTCTCTAACAACAAAGAAGAAAGAAGCACCCTCTCACCCCACACAGCCAACAAAGGAATACCATCAGCCGCAGGCTCACTCTCTAATTGAGAAAAACCCACCCTACAATTCTCAGGTATCTTTAACGTAGGCGCCAAACTCACCTGATTCACACTAGGCAAGCTCAACACATCTCCCCTCATAGAATCAAGCGCCAACGAAGAATCATACAAATAACCCGGAATATCCACAGACCCCGCAGTCCTCCGTAAAGGAACCGATAAAACACAAGAATCTAACAACTCCAACTGCGAACACAACGTATTATTCTCCAACTCAGGAAGATCTGGCCAATGCAAATGCGTCCCCAAAAATAAATGCCGCGTCCCCAAACGAACCAAATTACTCACCGTCACCGCCAGATCAGTCGGATCATATACTCCAAACGCATTCGTCCCATCCGGATCATCATTAATGCTACACACCAAATAACGTGGAGGCTCCGGCATAGTTCCCATCACCTGACTCAATACCACCCTATCAGACTCAAACACCTTCTCAGGCGGAACAAAATACGTATCCCAATCCACCATAGACCTCCCACCTACCTCAGGAACATGCGCCTGAACCCTAGCCAAAGGCAAAACAAAATAACCAACCAAAGCTACGATCAAAAAGACCATAATCAATAACCAGCAACTTCTTCGCTCAGCTTTCACAAATATATATCAGCGTTACAACTAACTATCTAACAAATCCAAAACAGGCAAAATCGCCTCAGCATAATCCGTCCCAGTCACCAGCTCCCTCAACAAAGCCCCAGCCACAGGAATATGCTGCGCAAACCACTCCTCATTCTTATTAGAAACCAAATTCCCATAAGCCCCAAGAGCCTGCATCAACCTCTGAATAGCACACATCGTCAATATATCATCCAAAGGCCGCTCCTCCGTCACATCCTCCCACATATCAAGCAACTTCGCACGCTCCTCAGCAGAATGATTCATATAAGGATCATAAATCAAAGAGGCCAAATCATACTCCTGCCTTCCCCGTCGCATACCCTGGAAATCAATCAAATAAGCCTTCCCCTCATACACAATAATATTCTGTGACTGAAAATCCCTATGCACCAAATGCCTAGATGACGCCCCTAACGCATCCGCCATACGCCTCAATGCACCATGCTCCCTCAGCTCCTTCGTCTCACCACTAGACATCCCCAAATGAATCTCCGCCAACTGATCAAAAAAATAATCCTGCTCCCACACATACATCTCCGCATCAAATGCTGGCTGAAACTCCAGCTCCTTAGGTGGCCGAGTATAAAACAACTTATCCAGCTGCTCAAAAGCAGAACGATAAAATGGCTCACGCACCTCCCACGCCTCATCTCGCATCGAAAGCAAATCCTGATCACCTAAATCCTCCACCAAAGCACAACAACGACTCGTATTATCATACAAAACATGCGGAACATTCAGCTTCGCATCCATTAGAAACTCCGCAACCGGCAAATAATTCGCATTATCAGCACGCTCCATCGTATAATGAATCCCTATATAAGTAGGATAACCCTCAGGCTTCAACCGTATAATCGTCCGCCCAGACGCTCCCTTAGTGATAGGCTCAATAATAACAGAATGAGTAGGAGCAAGCTCTAAATGAGCCCGTATGGCAGTGAGTAATGTATTTGCTGGCATAGTAATAATAGTTTGTTTTGATTAAAATAATTTAAAGATCCTTCCCCGCATGCCTCCCGCGTGCCTCATGACGAACAATACAATCTGTCAAATCAGAACCAGCAGCAACCATCGCACCAGGCCAGACAATCGTATTCCTCAGCTTCGCCCCACCACCAATGACCGCCTCATCACCAATGACACAGCTTTCTACACAGATCTCAGCACTCGGGTCAATCATTGCTTTCTCATGAATCGCCACACTCCCAGATCGCAACAACGCATGAGCATCAAAATAAGAACCTCGGGACCCCAGATCATGCCAAATCGCACTCCCAGAAACAAATGCACCCAACTTCCCACCCTTAACCAGCTCCAAAAAAGCAGGAACCACAGAAACCTTCTCACCAGCAGGAATCAAATCCAAAATCTCAGGACGTATACAATAAATCCCCGTAAACTGATAACTCCCAGCATCCACACCTAAACCATGCCGCATATCCACCACCCTATCACCATCCACCGCAACATTACAATTCGGACCACTAGGAAACAAAGCCAAAGTCGCCACATCCCCAGAAGAAACATGCGCATCCATCAGCGCACTCAAATCCAAATCAGTCAAAATATCCCCATTATAAACCAAAATCGAATCCCCACCCACAAAAGGCGCCACATTCTTTATACCTCCACCCGTCTCCAAAAGCTCCTCCTCATAAAAAAAATCAATCTTAGCTCCCATAAACTCACCATCAGGAAACTTCTCCCCCCAAGCATCAGGTAAATGATGCGTATTAATCGCAAACGAATCAATCCCACAAGACATACAATGACGCAACGCATAATTCACCATCGGCTCATGATACAAAGGAACCAACGGCTTCGGCAAAGAATCCGTCAAAGGCTTCAACCTCGTACCTAACCCCGCCCCCAAAATAAACGCTTTATGTATCCCATGTTTCACAACACACCACTAAACCAGAATCTCTGACAGGTAAAGAGTATATCATCCACACCAAACCATACCAAACATCACCCCACTAACTCACCCCTAACCCCCAGCAACCTCCACACACCCTAGCATTCTTCTTCTAAGCTCGACCCTCCTAAACAAATTTTTATAATAAAACAACAATGACTACAAAATCACCACAGACAGTACTAATCACAGGCGCTAACCGAGGCCTAGGATACGAGACCGCCAAAACACTCAAACAACTAGGACTCCGCGTCATCCTTAGCGCCAGAGATACTATCAAAGGGCAAGAAGCCGCAGATAAACTAGCCGTCGAGTTTTTACCTCTAGATGTCTCAAACACAACCAGCATCTCACAAGCCGCCAAAAAATATCAATCCCTATTTGGAAACACACTAGACATCCTCATCAACAACGCAGGCATCTTCCCAGACACTAACGATCAAGCATCCATCCTAGAAACCTCCCCAGAACTCATCCACCAAGCCCTCCTAACAAACACCACCGGACCCATGCTAGTCACCCAGCACTTTCTCCCCTACCTAGAAAACAGCTCAGACCCAAGCAAAGCAAGAATCATCAACCTCTCATCTAAACTAGGACAGCTCAGCTCTATGCAAGCCACAGCTCCAGCCTACTCCATTTCTAAAACCGCACTAAACGCACTCACCCGCCAACAATCCGCAGCACTTGCCACTAAAAACATCTGCGTAAACGCCGTCTCACCCGGCTGGGTGCGAACAGACATGGGCGGAAAACATGCAGACCTATCAGTCACAGAAGGAGCAGACTCCATCATCTGGCTAGCCACCCAAGCACCCAGCACTCTAACCGGAGCATTCATCCGCAACCGAAAACAAATCGAATGGTAAACAACAACCACTATGCCAACATAGCCACCAAATTAAATAGCTCCATTACCACTACACCTAACATAAGAGACACCTCAGTTGCAGGTAGAATAACCTACATCTCATCACACAGCCCCACCTAGTCGAGGCCGTAATACCAAACCTTAATCCATAAATCCTTAAAATCTTTAGCTATAAGAATCAACATCGGCAACAAAACCAATGTAATCACAGTAGCAAACAAAATACCAAAGGCCAAAGACGCAGCCATAGGCTTCAAAAACTGAGCCTGAACTTCTGTCTCTAATAACAACGGAGCCAAACCAAAAAATGTAGTAAGCGAAGTCAAAAGAATAGCCCTAAATCGATCCGCACCAGCATTCCGACAAGCATCTAACAAACTAGAACCCTCAGAACGGAGATCCGCTATCCTACAAACTAATACCAAAGAATCATTCACCACCACTCCTGATAGCGCTAGTATTCCAAATACAGAAAGAATAGAAACCGGAATACCCATAATGTAATGACCCAACAACGCTCCAATAATCCCAAAAGGAATAACCGACATTATTATCAAAGGCTTCGCATAGCTCTTCAACGGAATCGCTATCAATATATAAATGAAAAGAATCGAAGTAGCGAAACCAACCAACAATGACTTCATTGACTTCTCTCTCTGCTCAGCCTCACCACTCTGACTAATAGAAATAGCCGGAAACTTCGCCTCCATCTCAGGAAAATACTCCTCCTCAAGCCGCTTCAAAATATCACCCGATGATGTCACCGCTTTATCCACAGAAGCCTCCACAGCCACCACACGCTTACTATCATACCTCTCTATCGTAGCCAGTGACTCAGAGTAGGTCGTATCAGCCACCACTGAAAACGGAATCGTTGTACCATCTTGCTTGCGCACTCGCATATTCCTCAGAGTCTCTATAGAACCTCGCTCCTCTATCGGATACCTTACCATCACCTTAACCTCATCTCTCCCCCTCTGAACCCGCTGCGCCTCTCTACCAAAGAAAGCATCCCTAACATTCCTAGCCAAATCCAACTTCGTAAGATCCGCCGCCTGCCCCTCAGGAGTAATACTGTAGAGTATCTCTGGCTTACCTGAATCAAAAGTATCATAAATATCAAAGACACCCGTATATCCAGAAATTACCTCCTTCAGATCATCAGCCGCAGCCTTTAGCTCCTCCAAGTTATCACTCTCCAAATTAATAACCAAGTCCCCTCCCGGAGGTCCTGCTCGTGACGACAATGTCAATGACCTAGCTCCAACTACAGAACCAATTGCTTTCCTCCATTCTTTTACGATCTGCTGCGTCGGAAGATTCTCTCGATCTGCTGAACGCGTTAACTCAGCAGCTATCGATGCCACCGTATTTGTAGATGCTGAAATCTGTATCTCCACAAAAGGATTCTCTCCGTGAGTCTCTTCATATTTCTCACCCAGACTTCTTGCAATTTTTGCAATCCTCTCAGCATTCCTATGCAGATACTCAACAGACTGACCCTGCTCCAATTGAAGTAAAACCGTAGCATTATCCTGATAAATATTCGGAAAAAAAACAAAGCGTAACTGCCCCGCAGGAAACAGTGAAATCACCAAAATAAAAATACCAACAAAAGCAGCAATTACAGCATATCGCCATGGAATTAAAAACCGAACAAACGGCCTATACACACCATCGATAAATGACTGTAAAAAAACAGCTATCATTCGCTGAAACCTTGCCCAACCTCGCGTAAACCAGTTTCCAGGTTTTCGATGGACATCAATATGAGCCAAATGTGATGGCAAAATCAACTTCGACTCAATCAGTGAAAAAATAAGACAGAAAATAACCACACTAGCTATCTGCCCAAACACATTCCCCAACCGCCCACTAACCTGAGTCAAAGGCAAAAACGCAGCAACAGTCGTAATCACTCCAAAAGTCGCGGGCGTCACTACCTTACCCACGCCTCGCACAGTCGTGCGTAATGATGACTCCTTGTCATCAGCATGTTCTCCCCTCTCTTTCTCAGAATATATCGACTCACCAATGACAATAGCATCATCCACAACAATACCCAGAACTACCAAAAAACCAAAAGCAGATATGACATTCAATGATAGATCTATACCTGGTAATGGAAACAAGATCATTGCACCAGCAATAGATACAGGAATCCCAATCGCCACCCAAAAAGCCAATCGAAAATTTAGAAACACCATCAATATTCCCAAAACCAAAAGCACACCAAAACCACCATTAGAAACCAACAAATACAACCTATCTCTTATATTTGTAGCTCCATCTAACCAGCCAGCTATACTCACCCCATCTGGCAAGCCAGAATACTCATCCACTATAAGCCTTGCTTGCTTCACTGCATCTACTATATCATCATTACCCTCCGTAATAATCTTAAGACTAACCGTAGGCTTACCCTTATATTGATTCAACATATTTTGATCAATAAATGCATCCCTCACCACAGCCACATCTCTAACATATATCCTAACACCATCAGAATTAGTACGCACCACTATACCCTCAAAGTCTTTCTTCCTATATGCCTGATCCCTAGACCTAAGTGAAATATCACCACGCTTAGAACGCACCACACCACCACCTAGATCCACCGAATTATTAGTAATAGCATCCGCTAATTCAGAAAAAGTTAGATTATAATAACGGAGTTTATCCTCAGAAGGCTCAATAGATATCTCATAATCCCGTGACCCAAAAAGCTCCACCTTAGATATAGCTGGCTGCCTCAGCAACTTATCGCGCACCTTACGAGCTTCCTCCTTCAGCACAGCTTCAGGAGCATCTCCATACAGCTCCACCCACAGCACCACACTCTCCCTCTTCTTTTCCGTTACAACCGGCTTCTCTGCCTGCTCAGGAAATGACGGTATAGCATCAATCTGAACTTTAACATCATCTAACAATTTCGAAATAGGATACTTCTCCTTAGCCTGAATGGTAATAATCGCTAAACTCTCTCCACTTACAGAGCGCACATGCTCTATACCATCCACTCCCACGAGTGACTCCTCTATCTTTATAGCCACCCCTCGCTCCACATTCTCAGGTGTCCCTCCCCTGATAGGAACCTTCACAACCACAGACTCAGAAGCAAACGCAGGAAAACCCTCTTTCCTAACCGTCAACGCACTAAAAATACCACCAGCAATAATCGTAAACATCAGTATGTTCGCCACTACAGGATTGTTAGCGAACCAACTTATATAAGGATGTTTTTTAAACGGAGACATCAGTAATCAATTATTAAATATTTAATTCTTCTTCACTTCAGACTCTTCAGCCACTTCAACCACTTCCATACCCGGCTTATAATTACTCAGCGGCCGAGTAATCAGCTTTAAAGGAAACTTAACCCCTTCTCCTACTACCTTAACATAAGCCGAATACTTATCACTCTGTATACGCTCTACCTCCTGCTTGACCAATAAATGATCACCATCAACAAGCCAAATATACGTGTCATTAACAAGTGCAGACTCAGGAACCTTTAAAGCATCTTTAATCTCAGCCACAGGGATCTCTATATTTACAAAACTACCCACAGGAAGCACCCCCACACTATTAGTATAAGGATCACTCACCTCGCCAATCACATAACTCACTTGATTCTGCATATCCATCAGCGGCTCCATCCTCACTATCTCAGCATCCCACTTTAAACGAGCATCACTTGGACTCACCAGTGTAATAGCCAGAGACTCACCTGCCACCAACCGGATCCTCTCCATCTGATCAGCAGTCAGCGGAATGCGAACCTCCGCCTTCTCAGTTGCTATCAACGCACCCAAAGAACTTTGAACTCCCACATAACTCCCCAAGGAAGCAGAACGCTTCGTCACCACAGCATCATAAGGAACCACAATAGTCGTCCGCTTGAGATCCACCTCAGCCTTTTCAATCGCTATCCGAGCAGCATCAACATTAGCCTCAGCCGCCGCCAATTGAGGCTTTCGTAATACAAAATCAGACGCACTAGTAAGCGCCCTTCCTGATGCCACCCAGTCCGCCTTAGCCTGACCCGCACGCACCTCTTCCTCCGCTAATGCAGACTGCTGTAATATCAACTGTGCCTTCCGCGTTGCCAACTCAGACTGATAATCAGAATCATCTATCACAACCAAAGTCTCACCACTCTTCATCATCTCACCCACCTTAAATCGAGGCGATATATACTGAATTTTCCCACTCACCTCAGGCGTTAACTGAGTTTCAAAATAACTCTGCACCGTGCCATACCCTATCATCTTAGGACGGTAATTACCCAAAGACACCTCTACCGTATCAACAAGCGGCTTATAATCCACCTGCTTTTTAACCTTCTCCTCAGGCTTAGACTCTATCATCGCCTTACCTAACAGTAAGCAAAGCATAATAATAGCCAGCGAAACCATAATTCTAATAAAAATATTCATAATGTTTTAATCTCTCTTAAAGCCCCTTTCCCAATGCCAAAGCCAATCGAACTCGATTCTGAAATCTCAGCGCCTCAGTATTAATAAGTGATTCTTCTGTAGTAAATGACCGTCGCTGAGCATCCAGTAATGTTAAAATCTCCACCAACCCAGATTCATAATTCGCTCTCGTGCGTAACTCAGCACTCCGCGCCGCCTTCAAGGCCTTCTCATAAGACTCCTCTTGACTCTTAAGATAACGCTCAGACCCCAGAGCATCTTCTACCTCACGAAACGCCCCTAAAACTACAGCCCTATAATTACCCAGTGCCTGCTTAGCCCGCGCATTAGCAGCCCCTAGCTCAGACCGCCTGCTCCCACCATCCACCAAAGGCGCCGTCAAATTACCCGCGACAGACCATACATTAAACTCCCCTTTCACAATATCCCTAAGAAGGTTAGACCGCTGCCCATGGCTCGCAGTCAACTGAAAACGTGGATACAGATCCCTATGCGCCACCCTCATCCTAGCATCAGCCGCCAAAATCCGCGCATAAGCACTATGAATATCAGGCCTCCTCATCATCACATCAGATGGAATCCCCGCAGCCACACCCCTAGATAAAGACGGAAAATTCTTCACCCTCAACCCAGCTCTAGGATATCGCCCTGTTAGAGATGATAACAATCGCGCAGCCTGATCTCTAGCATCCTTCCTCTGCTCCACTTGTGCCTTCGTATTCTCCACATCCGTCCGCGAAAGATCTAAATCACTCAAACTACCCGTGCCCGCCTCAAAACGCCGGTTCACCAACGAAACAGACTTCTCAAAGCTTTTCAACCGCCGCTCAGACAATGCCAGCAACCTCTCAGACGCAACCAAAGAAAAATAAGCCTGCATAGTCTGCGCAGCTATCGACTGCCGTGCAGCCTCATGATCAGCAGCAATAGCCGCCTGATCACTCTTCACCGCATTCACACCAGAACGTAACCGCCCCCAGACATCCAACTCCCACTGAACATCTAACAGCGCAGAATAGATACCCGTGTTGCGTCCATTACTCCTACTCCTCCCCAAAGAACCTCCCCCATTCACTGACAACATACCCGGAGCATAAGATTTCCTAGTATTAAAACCAGCCTCCTCCATCCTAGCCAAGCTAACCTGCAAATCAGGATTTGACCTCAGCGCCTCTCTAACATAACCCTTTAAGTCACTATCTGAAAATAAAGAAAGTAATCCACTCGCCACCTCAGGCACAGGCGCTAAACCAGCATCAAAACTCCCAGGCACATCAACCACCGCATCAGCACTCTCCACCATCGAATCAGGCTCAAGCGGAATAGAACTGCATGAATGAAACACAGAAAAAATAGGCAATACAATAACAGTAATAATCAGCTTGAAATTCATAACATATCAACAGGGAACAGATTTAGGTATCACTTCCAAAGCAGCAAAAATCGCCTCTATCTGACCATCCACCAGAGATGTAATCTGCCTTTGCGTCGGCTTCTTCTTAAACAGATGATCCTTCGTCCCCACCGGACACTTCGAAATCATCGTAGCCATAGAAATAAAAATACCAACTCCCCACCCCACAACCTCATCAGAATCAGTCCCCAAAAAATCAGCTAACACCTCAGATAAATACTTCAGCTCAAATTCCTCAACCTCTGTCAAAATCATCGCCACAGGTGAACCAGGAGTGTTAATAGTATTACTCATCATCCGATTAAAATGACCAGCACTACCCTCATCAAAGGAACGCATCAAAATCGCATGAGCTATCGCCGATACCTTATCCTTAGCAGCAGCATCATAAGCCAACGCACCCCTAATCGGATACACAGCCTCAGCATCCTCAAAAGCACGCCTCAATGCCGCCACAAAAAGCTGATCCTTAGAACCAAAATGATAATTCACCGCCGCTATATTAGCACCAGCTCCACGCACTATATCAGCTATCTTACCACCACGGTAACCCTCATACGCGAACACATCGATCGCACTCCTGAGTAACCTATCTTTAGCGTCCTGCTTCATTCAGCAAACCCCTACAGACGCTCACCCTAAAAATCAAATCATTTTTTCAAATATCCATTTTAATTCTGTGCAAGCAATTACCACCCACCTCAGCTAAACCACCCAAACCTAAACCGCAATCTCACTCATTCGCCCCCTGAGCAAAACACCCATATCACGCATCACAGACTCCGGTAAACCCAACTCAATACCCACACCCACAACATATTCAGGAACAGACTCCAAAAAACAATCAATCCGCTTCTGTAAATAATACTTACGCACCTCATTCATCATACCACCAGTAACACAATTCATCACTTGGTTCGACAAATCACCCATCTCATCACCATACTCAGAAGCATGCAAGACAGATGACTTCACACTCGCAAGATGCATCTCACTCCATATAGAATGCGCCTCAGCCTCTACCTCCACTTCCCCACGCAGCCTCAACAAATCCAAAAAACAACCCAACTTCTCCCTCACCACTACATCCAAAACCTCTCCCGCATGAACCTCCCCAGAACCACCAAGCCCAGCCAAAGACTCTATACACCCAAAAGCAAATGCCTTAAGCTCATTTTCAGAAACCTCATCTAATAAACGAACCTCCTCACCATCATCAAATACACCCCCCTCATATACACCCTCATTACCAAAACCATAATTAGCTAACTTTTCCACCTTCGGCGACTTATCGACTAACTTCGCGCTAGAATACCGCCCCCGCTCACTAACTCCACCCTGCGCACACCTCCCACTCGGAGATCCATTTAACTGGTAAGCATAGCGTAAAGGCATTCTTTGGTAACGTTTTCTCATAAGATAAGTAAATTTGGTTTGTTCGAGTGACTAATATTTACCCTCACAAGCTAATTTTAACAACTCATCTCTAATAATATTTTTTAAAACATTATAAAATAAAGGGAAAAATTGCTAATTTAATTAAATTTGATTATCATTAAAAATTAAATAAATACGCTAAATAACGATTTTAAAGGAAAAAACACACCTCTAAATTACCCAAAACAACTAAAACTTGCTAATTTTTTTAAAAAATACTAACTTACCCCCATGTCCGATATACACAACATCCGGAATCTCACACATTCACTCACAAACGTGCATGAAGAACTCAGCGTAGAACAATTAGAACTCTACCAAAAATTCATTACCAAATCCCTAGAATTCCGAAAAGCCGAAGAAGCCCTCCTCTCCGCAATGGACCTCGAGGACGGCGGAGACCAGAAAACATCAGACACCCTAAGAACCATCCGCAGATCACTAGACAACCCAAGCCACCGCCTCTCAGGCAGCGAGTGCGTCATACTAGCCTGCTTCTACAAAGAGCTTGAAGGCGAAGAATATGTCGAAACAAAACGTATCAACATCTACCTCCACAGCTACAACCGCAAACCAGCAAACACGACCAAAATCGTAGACAACCTCGAAAAGAAAAACCTCATCAAAATCAAAAGCGACGGACTACACTCACACAAAATGTACTCCCTCACCAAAGAAGGACAAAATAACGCCTGGAACCTAATCGAACGCCTCAGCGACAGCAGTGGTAATGATAAATTAGCCGTAATGGAATAAACAACCTAACAAAAAACACCACCTACTCCCCAAAACTGCTAAACTTCTCATAAAAAACCGACCAGCACTCCAAGAACCCAGTAGCAAAAACCTCAGGTCGCAGCTTGATCCATTCATTCAGCTCATCCATCTCAAACCAAACCGCGTGCTCAACCTCACTGCAAGGAAACCTCAACGCACCATCATAACGTGCCACATAAAGGCCAATGTGCTCCCATCCAGTATTCTCACAAGGCCTTATCTGAGCAATATGCTGCACCTCAGTATCAATGCTTAACTCCTCTTTAAGCTCCCTAACAGCACAAGCATCATAACTCTCCCCAGACTCCAAATGCCCAGCAGAACTACTATCCCACGCCCCCGGAAAATTATCCTTAAGAACACTCCTCTTCTGCAGTAAAACCTCCTTCTTTTTATTAAAAACAAGCACATGCACCGCCCTATGTAATAAATGTTCAGCATGCACCACACTACGTTTTTCCTGCCTCACAACCACATCATCATCATCAACCACATCAAAAACCTCATCTCCACTCTGAGGTAAATCCCTCAACGGATGATCATCATACATCTGCGTAATCTTGATCCACTGATCCAGGCTAATCTCTTCAGCCCGCGCCGTCACCGGCAAGCCAAGCTCAGCAGAAACATCCTCCCAACAAGCCGTATCAGGTAACTGCTTCTTAACCTGCTTCCTCCTCTGAGAAAACCCCCTCCTCACCAACTCATCAAACAACCTCTTATCATAAACCTCATCGCTCAACCGAGGAACACAAGTCATCACCGTAGAATCAATCAGCGGCCTAGGATGAAAAGCCTCTGGTGGCACCGTCTTCACCGGCTTACTCTCCCACTCACTCTGCATCCTCAATGATAAAACCCCATACGCCTTCGTCCCATGCTTAGCCACTATCCGGTCTATAAACTCCTTCTGCAGCATAAGAACAGCCCTAACCACAGGAGTCGGACTCTTCATAAAATTACGCATAATAGCCCCACCAGCACTATATGGTAAATTCCCTAAAAACTTTATCGGCGCATACTTAAACAAACTCCTCACATCAAAACGAGCACCATCAAAATGATGAACCTCCACATCAGCCCTACCCTTGAACTTCTCCCCTAAATACTCCGCTAAACGCGCATCAAATTCAACCAGTATAACCCGCTTAACCTTACCAAGTAAATGCTCAGTCAGCGCCCCAGTCCCTGGCCCCACCTCCACCACAGTATCATCAGAACACGGATCTAACTGATCCACTATCCAACGAGCCACATTCGCATCACATAAAAAATTCTGACCCAGCTTCTTACTCGGTATCACCCCATTCTGCTTAAGAACATCTATAATCTCACTCGCTATCATTACCTACCCACCTAAACCCATAAACACAAAAACAGCGAGTCCATAAACAAAGTAAATCACACCTAAGTAATCAACCCCATTAACAAGACTCCCCTAAACTCGACTATACTCACCCCAAAACACCCCCTATCAGAAAAGACTAATAAACAACATTAGCCTCTTCCTCACCCTTCTCCAGCTCCGTCTTCTCTGACCCCTCGTGACTAACCGTCAGCCCAGCAGAACGCGCCACAGCCTGCATCAAGCTACTCGGAAGGCGAGATGCACTATTCAAAAGAGAACAAGAAGGAAGAACAGCAAAACAAGCCGCCACAGCAATCAATTTAATATATTTCATAAGCTAATTCACACTAACCACCCCCCACAACCCGGTCAACTTGAAAAACAAGAACAAACCCAGCTCATCAACCAATAATAAACCTACTCCTTAATCTCACCCGCCTCACCCGCCTCACCCGGCTCACCCGGCTCACCCGGCTTAGCCTTAGCTGCCTTAGCTGCCTGCTCAGCCTTTATAGCCTTAACAAATTTAGATAACTTCTGAGGCGGTAGTAACGCATCCGTCTTCTTCTTAACAGGCTCAACCTTTGCCAAAAACTGCGTAAACTGCTCATCCCTTGCTACACGAAGCTCCTCAGAAAGCTTAAATTCAGCCATCGCTCTCATCTTCTTCTGCACCTTATCACCCATATGAACAAACTGCTCAGCCACAAACCTCATCTGAGCATCAGTCGGCTTCACATTAACATCAATTTGAGGCTCAAGCGCCAACATCACCTTAGCCAAATGTTCTAGCTTTGCCCCAGACGTAGCCAGAGACGCATCATCTTTAACAGCCGCCATCGCATCAAAAGCAGACTCTAAAAAAAATGTCACTTTCGCAAATGCCACCTCTATAGCCATCACCTTCTTCTCACTACTCTGCCCCGCTTTAGGAACAGCTAACGCCGGATCCGCCTGCACACCCAATGCCAAAAGCATCGACAACACTATACTCATTCTCATCATATTCATAAAATTTCTACTAAAGTAATTGATACCTCCCTAACAAATCTCCAACCGCAGTCATGTTACTATCACTCAACTTCACCATAGGCAACCGTATATCTTGCTCACACATCCCCATCAGAGACACCGCCGCCTTAATCGGCACAGGATTCGTATCTATACCCATCAGCGTAGTCATCAAAGGCTCATATTCTGAATGTATCTCTTCCGCACGCAACAGATCACCCACATTCATCGCACGCACCAGATCAGACATAGCTCGCGGTAAAATATTAGAAGCAACAGAAACCAAACCCACAGAACCACGCTTCATAAACTCAATCGTCAACGGATCATCCCCACATAAAATAGAAAAACCTTCCGGCAAAGCCCCCTTCAACAAATCAACCCTCCCTGGATCTCCCCCAGCCTCCTTAATAGATACTATATTAACACAATCCGCAGCTAACCTAACAGCAGTCTCCACCTCTATACTAACCACCGAACGCCCAGGAACAGAATACAACATAATAGGAAGCTTCGTACTCTCAGCCACCGCCCTAAAATGCTGATACAACCCCTCCTGAGACGGCTTATTATAATAAGGAGTCACCTGCAACGTCCCATCCACCCCCAACTTCTCCGCCTCCTGTGTCAGATAAATAGCCTCAGACGTAGCATTCGCTCCAGTACCAGCTACCACCAGCACCCTACCCGCAACATGCTCCACAGCCACACGGATCACCTCCAAATGCTCAGCACGCCCCAAAGTCGGTGACTCACCAGTCGTACCAACGGGCACAATCCCCTCAACACCACCCTCAATCTGAAAATCAATCAGCTTCCTAAACGCCACCTCATCCACCACCCCATCCTTGAAGGGAGTAACAATAGCCGTGAAAGTTCCTTTAAACATAGGCCCCTTATGATCACTCACCATCATTCAGTCAAGCCATACATACAGGATAAAAACTTCCCCCTTTGCATAACCACTCTTCCAGACTAATCTCATATCATGCCAAGCCCAGAAAAATGGAAAAAACTAGAATCTCTCATGCTCAAACTAGGCATCCTCCCAGATGACATCATCGAAAAATACATCAAAGGATCTGGTAGCGGAGGACAAAAAATTAATAAAACAGCCAGCTGCGTCTACCTCAAACACATCCCAACAGGAATCGAAGTCAAATGCCAAGCGCAAAGATCACGGGAACTCAACCGTTTCATCGCAAGAAAAGAACTCTGCGAAACATTCCAAGAAAAAATACTAGGTATCCAATCAGCAAGACAACAAGCCAGAGAAAAAATCCGACGCCAAAAACGAAGACGATCACGTAGACAAAAAAACAAAATGTTAGACAACAAATCAAAACAAGGCGAAAAAAAACAACTCCGCCAAAAACCAAACCAACAAGATTAACAATTGCCGTCACTCTATCCACTGCTAAAATAAACCCATGTCAGGAAAACGCTCGCTTACTAATATTCACATCCACTCACTCACAAATGAGAACTCAATAGAAGAACTAGAAACCAGACTCGCCCCAAAACTATACCCCAGCGTCAAACCCATCATGCCCATGGGTAAAGTGAATGCTCACAGAGTCAACAAAACCTGGAAAGCCCTCTCCCAAGAGCCTAATAAAGACATACTAGACCAATGGACCACAGAAAATATCGAGTCCTTTGACGGCAATATCGAAAACTGCATCGGCTCAATCAAAGTCCCACTCGGTATTGCTGGCCCCCTCAGAGTAAACGGCCTCTTCGCTCAAGGAGACTACCTCATCCCACTTGCCACTTCAGAAGCTGCTCTCGTAGCCAGCTACCACCGCGGATCTTGCGTAATCTCTGCCAGCGGAGGCTGCTCATCCATGCTCCTCTACCAAGCCTTAAACCGCTCACCAGCATTTGTCTTCTCCTCATTAGCTAATGCTGGAAAATTTGTCGCCTGGGCCATGCAAAAATTCAAAATATTCCAAGACATAGCCAATGCCACTACTTCTCACGGAAAACTCGTAGACATAGGAACCACTATAGAAGGTAACCACGTCTACCTGAACTTCGAATACACCACAGGTGACGCATCCGGACAAAACATGGTTACCATCGCCACTCAAGCAGTATGCGATTTCATCAAAGAAAATTGCCCAGTCCACATCATTAACCTCTACGTCGAAGGAAATCTATCAGGTGACAAAAAAGCTAGCTCTCAAGCATACAACTCCGTCAGAGGGAAAAAAGTATCATCCGAAGCCAACATCTCACGTGAAATAATAGAAAAATACCTCCACACCACTCCAGAACAAATGGTCGAATACTGGAGAGTATCCGCTCTTGGCGGCGTACTCAGCGGCACACTAGGAGTGCAAGGTCATTTCGCCAATGGACTCACCGCACTCTACTTAGCTACCGGCCAAGATGCCGCCTGCGTAGCTGAATCAGCTATGGGTGTCACCAGATTTGAAATAAACCCAGACGGCGGACTCTACGCCGCAGTCACTCTTCCATGCATCATGGTAGGAACCGTTGGAGGTGGAACAGGACTCCCATCACAAAAAGCATGCCTTGACCTTATGAACCTACACGGCGCAGGAAAAAGCAATGCCCTCGCCGAGGTCTGCGCTGGCCTACTCCTCGGTGGAGAACTCTCCATCATCGCAGCATTAGCTTCTGGAAGCTTCACTAAAGCACATAAAAAACTAGCTCGATAATCAATCAAATCAATGATACAAAAATTAAAATCAATTAAAGTAATACAAAGATCGGTGCTATAACCATACTCATGCGCTGGTGGACATACCAAAAAGAACGATTCCCAATTTTCCAACACGGACTATTAGTTGCAGCATTTAGCTCTTCTGCAGTAGCCTATACCTCACTTTTATGCAGCACCACTCCCAGCTGGCGTGCATTCCTAGTAGCATTCATAACAGTATTCCTATTCTTCCTTCAGCTAAGAATAGCAGACGAATTTAAAGACGCAGAAGAAGATGCTAAATACCGTCCACACAGAGCAGTACCCCGCGGATTAATAAGCCTTAAAGAACTCGGTATAGTATTCATCTCTACCACTATAATACAGCTCATCCTAACCATCTGGCTAGACTACAGACTACTCATACTTCTATTCATCACCTGGACATACCTGTCCCTAATGAGTGTAGAGTTCTTCGCACGTGACTGGTTAAAAACCAGACATATTACCTACTTATGGACCCACATGCTTATCATGCCACTTGTAGACCTCTTCGCTACTGCATGCTTATGGCTACCCAATGAATCCAAACCTGATAACTTAATCTACTTCATCATCGCCAGCTTCTTCAACGGTATAATCATCGAGATAGGACGGAAACTAAGACAACCTCAAAATGAACAAACAGGCGTCCCCACTTACAGTAAACTCTGGGGCCTAACAAATGCATCCCGAGCTTGGCTCAGCTGCATGGCTATCACTGCTCTTTTTGCCATCCTAGCAGCCTCTAAAATCAACTTCGCTCTTCCTGCCACACTAATCTTAGCTCCCATTCTACTCCTCGCAACATGGTCTTACCATCATGCCAATACCATAAAAACTAAACACTTCGAGCTCATCTCCGGAATATGGACACTCGCTCTATACACCTCACTCGGCATCATTCCACTTCTAACCTAATAACCCATGATTATTAAACCTCATCAAACCAAACTCTCACACCTCCTAGGCGGTAAAGCATCCGCTCTAGCAGCACTATCAAATGCTAACTTCTGTAACATCCCACCATGGTTCGCTGTGACAGATATCCAAAATACAGAACAAATCACAACCGAAGCAAAAAAACTCCTAACACATTCATTCGCCATTAGATCATCCGCACACGGTGAAGACGGAACAGAACACTCATTCGCAGGACAATACGACTCATTCCTCTACGTGAATCAAAAAAATCTAATAAACAAAATAACCGCCGTCCTAAATAGCAACAACAGCCAACACCTTAATTCTTACCGTAAAACAAAAAACGTAACCCACACGCCAAATCATAACGTTACTGCAATTATACAAAAAATGCTAACACCCACCGTCAGTGGAGTCGCATTCAGCGCAGACCCAGTAACAGGAGACACCACCACAACCATCATCTCAGCACTCTGGGGAACAGGTTCCGCACTCGTTTCGGGAGAAGAAAACGCAGACACCTGGACACTAAAACAAAATAAAATCACCAAAGAAATAATCGCCCAGAAAACGCACCAACACATCGCAGGATCAGAAAGCAACGAAGGCATAAAACGCATTAATGTCCCTCAAGAAAAAATATCCAAACCCTGCCTAACAGAAACCCAAATCCAAGAAGTTGCCGAACTCGCAAAACACTGTGAAGAACACTTCGGATCCCCCCAAGATATCGAATGGGCCATCGAAAACAACACCTTATTCCTCCTACAGAGTCGCCCCATCACCACCCTAAAACCCAAACCAAAAGCCACCCTACCTCTCACTGTATGGGACAATAGCAATATCGCAGAAAGCTATTCAGGTATCACCTCTACCCTCACATTCTCATTCGCAGAACGTATCTACGAACATGTCTATAGAGAATTTTGCATCCTACTCTCAGTACCAAAAAACAGTATAAAAAAACATGATGCCGTCTTCCCTAAAATGCTCGGCCACATCCACGGCCACGTCTACTACAACCTCAACAGCTGGTATCACATACTCGCCATGCTACCAGGTTTCTCCATAAACCGTGGATTCATGGAACAGATGATGGGAGTCAAAGTCCCCATGCCTGATGAGGTCATCGAAAACATTGTAAATCAAACTAAAACCAACAAAATATATGACGGATGCTCACTACTCAAAATGATATTCGGACTCATACGTAATCAATACAAACTAGAAAAAAACATCAGCAGATTCTATCAAAGACTCAATAATGCCCTAAACTCACCAAAAACTCCACTAGATGAAATGTCTCAAGAACAACTCATCGCACACTATAACAACCTAGAATCAAAACTTCTAAAACGCTGGGATGCTCCATTAATAAACGACTTCTTTGCCATGATCTACTACGGTATCCTAAAATCACTCTGCCAAAAATGGCTAAAGGATAGCTCTCTGCAAAACACCTTATTACTAGACAGTGGAGATATTATCAGCGCAGAACCACCCAGGCGCATCGCTGAAATGGCGGACATCGTAAGAAATAACACAAACCTAAAAAACACCCTAGCATCAAACATTTCAGAACAGAAAAAACGCAGCGAAATAGCCAACCACCCCGAGCTCAACAACGCACTCAACACTTACCTCAATAAATTTGGTGACCGCTGTCTCGAAGAATTAAAACTAGAATCCCCATCAGTACGAGACCACTCAGCAGCACTCCTAGCCAGCATCAGCGCCATGGCTAGCCGAGCACCGCATCAAACAAAATCCCCAACCAACAACCAAGAACTAAACCAAGCAAGAAAAAAACTTTCCTGGCTGAAACGCAAAATATTCAATTGGATACTTAAACAAGCTAAAAACCGAGTCCGCGACCGCGAAAATCTAAGATTTGAACGCACAAGGCTCTTCGGCAGAGTACGCCAAATAATGATACAGATAGGCAATAAGCTAGCTGTGAATAATCAACTCAACAACCCCAGAGATATATTCTTCCTAGAGCTAAAAGAAGCCATCTCAGGCGCTTCTACTAACTATCACAACATAGTAAACAAAAGAAAAACCGAAGATGAAATCCATCGTAACCAAACCCCACCACCAGATAGATTCCACACAGTCGCACCCATCACCCAATATGATTCATTTGAATCAGCCCTCCCCTATACACCACCTGATGGAGATAACATCTCAGGAATAGGCGCCTGCCCAGGTATAGTCAGAGGAAAAGTCAGAGTTGTATTAGACCCTCGTGACGCTACACTCAAAGAAGGAGAAATCCTCGTAGCCCAACAAACCGATCCAGGCTGGGTCGTCCTATTCCCAGCAGCCTCAGGATTACTCGTTGAACGCGGCTCACTACTCTCACACTCAGCTATCGTAGCAAGAGAACTAAACCTACCATGCGTCGTCTCTATACAAAATATCACCCAGATACTCAAAACAGGCGACATTGTAGAAATGGACGGAAAATCCGGAACCATAACTCTAATAAAAGATGAAAACTGAAATTCAAAACCACGCACAATTTAATTCAATCCGCTACGCCAACTGCTGGGAAGATGCAGATATCCTCATGGAAGCCATCCAGCCTAAAGGTAAACATTGCCTCAGCATCGGATCCGCCGGCGATAATTCCCTATCCATGCTAGCCGAGGGCGCCTCCCAGGTAACCATTGCTGAAATGAACCCCGCACAAGTCGCATGCATCAAATTACGTATCGCCGCATACAAAACTCTAAACCACAGAGATCTATTAATCCTATTAGGCGAAAAACCAGAACAAGAAGTATCCCGTAAAACACTATTTGATCGTTGCAAAAAAGAACTCGACCAAAAAAGCACCACATACTGGGAGCATTTCCCCATTCAGATCAAAACCGGCTTTGGGAAAGCCGGAAAGTTTGAGAACTATTTCCGCATCTTTCGTGAAAAAGCCCTACCCCTAGTCCACTCACGTAAGACAATAAACAACCTACTCGAAATAAAATCACCTACAGAACGACAAACCTTCTATGAAAATAAATGGAATACTTGGCGGTGGAGACTATTATTCAAGATCTTCTTTTCCCGCTTCGTCATGGGCAGACTGGGACGAGACCCTTCATTCTTCAAATACGTTAAAGGATCAGTCGCTGAACGCATTCTCACCAGAGCCAAGCACGCTCTTGTAAATCTAGACCCCTCTACTAACCCATACTTAAAATGGATCCTAAACGGAAAC
This sequence comes from uncultured Verrucomicrobiales bacterium, assembly GCA_937934595.1. GTDB lineage: Bacteria > Verrucomicrobiota > Verrucomicrobiia > Verrucomicrobiales > Akkermansiaceae > Rubritalea. The sequence continues at coordinate 48,692 of CALGZA010000018.1, forward strand.
TATGGCTCATCTCTCCCTCACGCACTTCGTGAAGCTAACTTTGAGAAAATAAGAACTAACCTACATAAAATTACTATCATCGAGGGAACCCTTGAATCAGCACTCACTAAAAACAAATATGACGCATTCAACCTGAGTGATATATTCGAATACATGTCAGATGAAAACACCCAAAATCTCCTAGAAAAAATCCACTCACAGGCCAGCCCAAAAGCTCGCATAGCGTACTGGAATATGCTCGCACCAAGACAATCTAACAAAAAATTACACCATAAAATCAAACCACTAAATAACACTTCATCTAAACTCTTTCTTCAAGATAAAGCCTTCTTCTACTCTAATTTCATTGTAGAGGAAACCACCTCGCCCCTTTAAATTACAAATGCCTATCACCCCTATCATCATAGTCATCACCTCTCTTCTATTACTGTTGAGTGCCTCTACATGGATGATGAAGAAAAAAATCATCGGAGGAGAAAACGCCAGAAAAACCGTTCACCTCGGCATGGGGGTCATATGCCTGTCATTCCCATTCCTATTCAATGACCCACTGCCTGTCTGGATACTCGCAGGCATCGCCGTAACTAGCATTCTAGGAGTAAAAGTAACTAACCTACGCTCAAGCATAGGCTTATCCTTATTCTCAGTAAAACGCCTATCTATAGGAGAACTCATCTTTCCCATCGCTGTCGCCTGGCTCTTTACTCTGAATATCTCTACTGAAAAACACACCGCTATTTACTACACCATTCCCCTATTACTACTTACTCTAGCAGACACAATGGGAGCCATTGCAGGCACTCGGTTTGGCCAGATCATCTATAGAACAGCATCTGGAAAAAAAAGCATAGAAGGCTCACTCGCATTCCTCATCACCGCTCTTATCTGCACCTTCACCCCACTGTTCTTATATACTGAATTCAATACCTTACACATCATTCTCATCGCCCTAACGGTCGCCCTACTTACCACCGCCTTAGAAGGAATTTCCGGAATGGGTATGGATAATCTACTCATTCCCATCGGCTCATATTTCTTGCTAGAATACTACACCAACATATCCACACCATCTCTTACCCTCAGACTAGTATGCATGCTCCTACTCACCTTATTACTCATTTGGACCCGTAATAAGCACCACATGAACGGCGGTGCCCTCATCACAGCTGCTCTACTTTGCTTCATATCTCTAATGCTCGGTGGACCTCTCTGCCTCACAGCATGCTTATTCATCCTCATAAGACACATTCTAGCACTAAAAAAACTCCCACAAAATCTCCACCACACCCATTCCATAGACACCATATTAGCCATCTCAGTCCCCGCTATCACCTGGCTTACATTAGGAAAAAAACTCATAATTGAGCCCCACTTAGGCCAAACATTTTTCATCATATCACTCGCCATCACTATAGCCATGCTTCATGCTGGCACTCAAAAAATTATCCATTCAGAAACCAATCAAAAAAAATCATTCATCCTTAAAAGCACCTGCATGGCTGCATGTATCGCCTCCCTAACATACCCACTACTAACCAACTCAGAATTCCTATTCATCCTACTCACACTCACTCTAATCTGCCCCTTCTGCTCAGCACTCTATTTCAAAATAAGAAGCCGCGGATTACCTAGTATTTTTGACTGGATCACGCTATCCACCATCACAGGAAGCTCCACAAGCATCATCTATTTCAGCTATGTACATTATTAAACCATCACCAAACCTACCACCTCACCAACAATCAATATTCCTCCAAGGAGCCAGCTACATCATAGCTGAAAAGAATATGATACTCGGAGTCTGGACTGAAAATACTCCCAATATTGAGGGAACTGCCACAGTGACTATTGGCGCATGCCAGCTCGAAGGCGAAAACCCAATACAGTTCTTAATAACATGCATCAATCACATAAATTCCTCTCACCCTAACAGAAAAATAATCGGCCCAATGAACGGAAACACCTGGATGAAACATCGCCTAATCGTCCAGACCAGTAAAAGACCTAGCTTCCTCATGGAGCCCACAGAACCTCTAACACTACTTAGCATATTCGAAGCAGCAGGATTCGAAACACTGTCACTTTACTCCTCATCAACTATTGATCTAACTACAGAACAACCGGACTTCTCACGCGTCGAAAAAATAGTTTCAGATCAAGGAATCACCATCAGACAGATCAACACAAATGAATTTGAAAGCGATCTCACTAAAATATACAGCCTCTGCCTATCTGCTTTCTCTCACAACTTCCTATACACTCCCCTTCCAAAAGAAGCATTCATGCACTCTTACCTATCAAAAAAAGAACTCATTGACCCCGAGCTCGTCATACTAGCATTCAAAGATGAATCCCTAATAGGTTTTTTATTCTGCCTACCAGATTCAAAACCACATACAGTAATAGCAAAAACACTAGCTACTTGCCCAAAACACAGAACGACCGGTCTAGGAACACTACTAGTCGCTAAAGCACATCAACAAGCCAAAACCAAAGGATATAAAGAAACAATTCATGCCCTTCAACATGAGAGCAATTCCTCATTGAGAATCAGCCAAAGATTCAACGCTGAAAAATTCAGAACCTATGCACTTATGATCAAAAAATGAACCTAGTAAATCAACTTAAAAAAAGAGCTGCAGAACATCCTAACAGAACAGCACTGATTGATAAAAATCATAAAATAAATTATCAAAAACTTTACCAAAAAGTAAGCCAAGGTGCAGACTTCCTAAAGCATCAAGGCCTATCAAAAGGAAACTGCATACTTCTATTGGAACCAATCAGTATCAATTTATATATCCATCTTCTAGCTATCTTCCACGCCGGTATGACCGCTATGATCATTGACCCCTCCACTAACAAAAAATCACTCAAACACTGCCTCCAGCTCTCTCCTCCAGATGCATTCATCGGTTCACCAAAGGCACATCTACTCCGCCTCCTGCACCCCGAGCTATGGAAAATCAAAAAAAACATACATACCAACAGATGGATTCCTTTCAGCAAAAAATGGACCTTAAAAAAACAAGCGCGCCATAACCTCACTTCGCCTCAATCAGTAAATCCTACTAGCGCCGCACTCATCACATTCACCAGTGGCAGCACAGGCATGCCCAAGGCCGCATGCAGAACACATGGATTCCTTCAAGCACAGCATAAAGCACTCTCAGAATCCCTAGACTTTAAAGAAAATGAAGTAGACCTCGTCACTCTGCCCATCTTTGCCATCGCTAACTTAGCATCAGGCATGACCTCCGTAATTGCAGACACAGACCTCCGCTACCCCGCACGTGCCAATGCTCCAGCCATCTTGAAACAATGCCAACAACATAAAATCACCCGCTGCGCCGCATCCCCCGCCTTTTTCAAAAAGCTCTTTGATCACTGCCCGCTACCTCCATTTAAATCAATCTACACAGGAGGCGCACCAGTATTCCCTCACCTCATCGAAAATATCCAAAACAACCATCCTAATCTAAAAATAGTAACAGTCTACGGCTCCACAGAAGCAGAACCCATATCGCATATCGCTTGGGATGAAGTGTCAGAAGCAGACCGCTATGCTATGAAAAGCGGTAAAGGATTACTCGTCGGCTCCCCAGTTGCCGCCACAAAAGTGATGATCTACCAAAAAAATGATGACCAAATAGGTCACATTGCTGTTACTGGTGATCATGTATTAAAAGGATATCTTAATAACAAAGGAAACGCCGAAACCAAGATACAGCTAAATGACTCAATCTGGCACCTCACTGGGGACATGGGATACCTTGACCAGAAAAACAGGCTTTGGCTAATGGGCCGAGAATCTGCTACATTTGAAATCGCAGGTAAAAAAATCTACCCCTTCGGAATAGAGTGCGCTGTCATGCACCACCCCATGGTATCTCGCTGCGCTGTTATTCAGCATGAAAACAGAAACCTCCTTTGCATAGAAACTAACCACACTTGCATCGAAAATATAACCACCCACTTCCCAGAATATAACTACCTAGAATGTATACCAGTTAACCACATCCCCATGGATAAAAGACATAACGCCAAAGTAGATTACCCCGCCCTCACATCCATGCTAAGTAATACTAATTAACCTCCCTAAAACCTGTCTTCAGATCAATATTAGCCCGCTGCAAAGCACTATTCAGCATCAAAAAATACTTATACTCCTTCTTCTTATCCTTAATCAAAAGAATAATACGAGGAGCCCTATCTGTCTCCAAACCATACCACAATGCCTGCCCAATAGCATTCTTCCACTTACTAGCCCACTCCACTTCTATCGCATGATTATCTGTAACTATATCCGCTCGCCCTCCCTTCACCGTCACCTCCACATCACCTCCTAACTCATCAGCCAATTGTGCGATGTAGTATGCCTCATTTTTATGCTCAGCCTTACCCCCTCCCACATAATCATCCAGCCATCCTGTCTTCGTCTTCACAAAAAACAGCACCACCCCAATAAGACCCAACTTAACAATAAGCTTTAATTTCCAATTTCTTTTTTTAGACATTTATCAAACAACATACATAATTTCATTCCACTCAAATAACGATAATTATCTTTTTATTTGGTAAAGATTAAACTTTTGATAACCTTACACCCATGAAATGCAGTATTCTCAGTAATATCAAAAATACATGGAGGCGCCTTTGCCGCAGCATGATCAACTGGTGGAAACACGAGCACGCTGATACCGCCGCATCTCTCGCTTTCTACTCACTTATCTCTCTCGTACCCATCCTCATCACAGGCATTTCTGTCGCCGCATGGCTAGTCGATGAAGAAACCGCAAAAAGAAGCCTCCTAGAAGGCACCAACAACATCGCCGGATCCAACGTAGCAAACTACTTCGCATCTCTCCTCGGCCAGAATATACGCTGGGTTGGCAGCGGTTTCTCACCTATCCTCGGTGGCTTACTCCTCCTGTACGCAGCCACTAAAGTCATCGCCGAACTACGCAGGTGTCTAGGCACCATTTTTGGCTCCGATGAATTCACAGGTAAGAAACGAGCACTCGAAACACTCACTGACCGTGGAGTCGCCTTCGTATTATTACTATTCCTCGGCGGCTTCATTGCTTGCTCAGTCATAGTCGAAACAATGCTCAGAGTCGCCCTCAGCGCTGCAGAAGGAGGAGAAATCCTTATCTGGATCACTACAGTCATCGCTCCCATACTCACCTTCTTCGCCATGGTCCTTCTAGCAGCCGTCGCCATGAGATGGCTACCACAGCGACCACCTAAATTCTCCGAAGCCCTCAGAGGCGGAATAGTCAGCGCCATTCTCTTAGTCATCCTGAAACTCGGCCTAGCAATGGTCCTAAAACACGCAAACGTAGGCAGCTACTACGGCTCCGCCATCACACTCGTGCTAGTCCTATTCTGGATCTATTTCGCTATGCAAGCCTTCCTCTTTGGCGCAGAATATGTCGCCGAACTCGTCAGAGAACGTGTAAAACGTAATCTTAACAACTCAAAAAATAACCGACAAACCTAGCCACATCTCAAGACTAACTCATGTTGAATCCCTTACCTTTAAAGCGCAGCTAAATTTAAAGTCACAAGAACTAAGCCATGACATCCCCACACTCATCCTTAGACTATCTTTTTCATTTAGCGGCAGAATCACCTCTGCATGAGGAACAAAAAACGCTCCGTTAATGGTTACAGATACACTTTAATGATTTTCTCAAGCGTATTAGTGACCCAAATAGCTTAATTCGTGTCTCCAAGATCAATTCCAATGAACACAGCGGCTTGAGTCCCTCAATGTATTTTTAGTTACCATATCAAGGTAGAATCTCAGATCACAGAAGTAACCTCAACTACCCTCTCATTCTATCTTGTTCGGCATTTTATTGGGTTAGCAACTGTTTGGTAATCGACATTAACTCCCCTCTTTCTCGATTACAACTCAGATAATTCATGCACTTCACATAATCTAGGAAATCAAGAATAGCATCTCTATGCACTTCTTCTTTAATAATGGCATGAGCTCTTCCTAACAGAAGTAATAAATGGCTAATTCCTCCAGGTCTTTCTTCTAAAGCTATTCGGCATAATCCAGGGATGAAATATACATAGCCTTCGTCTGTGATCATAGAAAAGTAATCAAAACCAATTCGATCACCAATATCGTCCAACTCAATATTAGTAGGATTCAGAGCTTCCAAATACTTCTGGGCTTCCAGACATTCAGAACCATGATTAGGATCACGAATAAGTTTTCTTACGCCATCGGCTGAAAAAGCTTTGTTGATCTTTTCTAGTTCAAACGTATCACTTTCATTCATGGCATATTTTTAGGCTAACGTAAAGTACACCTACCCTAACAAGGAGGCGAACTGTAATACTGAGTTGAGGTTATAATTATCATAAAATTCTGGGCTAAAATGGCGTATTAGGCTTAGGTGAGACGTCTTTGTTCTGCAAGTTTAGTTTATTTCATCGGTTAAGGTTTCATATACTAAAGGTTGACTATCTTTAGAAAAAAATCGCTTTATTGCTTGGCCTAATTGGCAACCAAAATACGTGAAAAACATAGTATAGATAAATTGATCCATATTAAGTTATTCTCTAAAATCAGGACGCCATTGTGTATATTGATCTCAATACTTAAAATATTAATTCCACTATAAACTGCAAACAAAATAAATAATATTGAAACTAATGTTACTGATGTAATAAGGGAATACGCATAGTTCTTAATGATCAGACTTACAAGCAAGCCCATCAAGAATGGAATACTTCCAAGTATAGCGCCACCCATAATTATTATTGGTAGTAATAATAAGGATAGTATTTTACGGGTATTCATTTTTAGCAGAACTTTCAAGTTCTCTGGCGGCTAACTCGAATTCCCGAGAAGCTCTGTCTCCGGAGAGACATTCACAAATTACAGATTCACTTCGCAAACTCAAAACGCTGTTAGCCGTCGAGAGCAGCCGCTTGTTCGGCAAGCTCATCTAGCAGGTTCCTTTTCACCTTTCTATTTTACAATCCACCACTTTCCCTCGCTAAGCTTCATGTCGAATCCAAATGGAAGGCCTGATGCCGGTTTCTGAGCATTGAGAAGCGAGACGTCTGCTTGAATGCCGTTGTCTTTGAACTTGATTTGGATTTTTGGATCTCTGGGCAACGGGGGCATTCCTTTTTCCATCTCTTTCTTAATCTCATCGCGCTCCGCAGAGATGATGTATTTGGCAGCTTCGTTCACATTTTTGTTCGCGAGAGCCGTGATGAATGCCTTTGCAACTACTTCCAGATCCGCTGTCAGGTTGTTCTCGCCGCCGATATTGGCATCAACCTCTTCTGCTAACTGCTGATCGATTTTTTTGAGGACCTCTTCCGCTGCCTTACGGAATGCCGGATTATCATCGTTCTCCATTGTTTTGCTGAGGGAGATGATGGCCTTGGTTTGCCGTTCAACTTTCCAGAGCGTGTAGGCAGACTGAATACGAATGTAGCTGTCCTTGTGGTCAAGTGCCTTGGTCAAAGCTGGAACGGCGCTCTTCGCGTCCGGTCCAAGTTCCTGAAGCCTTTGGAAGGCCATCGCCTTGCCCGCCCCGTCAGCGTTAGACTCGGTCATTTGACGGATGCATTGCTCAATGAGCTTTTTCTTGGGCTCGGTGAAAGTAGTTTCCGCCTTACCGCCGCTGATGCAGAGAAAGATTATGGCAGTCGTTAGCGTGGCCGTGGGCAATACGGCGACTAGATTTTTGATTTTGCTGGTGCGTTTCATTGTTTGATTATCGTTTTGTAAGCCATGGTAATTCCTTTTCATGACGCTTAAGTATGGCGAAATTCCTGACTATTTAAAATCGATAAATTTCATCTAAACATCAAGAAAATCAATAAATGAACCCGCATGTAATGGCGTGCTAGGCGCGACATCTTGATTAGTTGTCGAGCCGAACGTGATAGCATAGCCACCACCTACGGGGAGCGAACTCTGCTACTGAGTTAAGGGTTATAGTTGTGTGTTAACTTGGCTAGAAAGGCGCCGCAGGTGGTTGGTCTACTGCGACTTCCATGAGAAGGTTTGTCTAGTGATTCTTTTGATTTTTATTTACTCATAGATTACATCCCCAGATAACTGGAGTCAAGCGGACATCCGCTTGGCCGGGTTTGGGCTGGCAAGCCCATGGTTAGTGGTTAATACTTCTGTCAGTAGTTGAACAACGGAATCGGGCTTCCATACGCAGTCTAGGGTGTGAAGATCTTTAGAGTCTTCGTTGCACGATTGATTCCGGTTTTTTTATTGTTGGTTTAATAAAAAGTTGAGGGCTGCTATCTTGTTGTCGCACTCTGGGATGCCTTCGCAGTATCGCAGTCACCTCTGAAATCTTGTTTGTGAATTTGGTTGTTCATTGTAATAAAAATGATCGTTATCTCTGTCTCTAGCCCGCTCGTTTCTTGGCGTTTTTCCATGGCTCGTAATCACATTCATGGTTGTTGGTTGTATTTTGGTTGTTTTCAAAGCCATGCTAAAGCTTGGTAAACAATCAGCCAACAGCCTATTTTAACGATCTATGGGACACTTCCTAATCTTCAACATTAAGAACTATTTCTTCTCGCATTTGAAATGCTTTTAGTTTCGTCTCGCCACCATACTTCAGTACTACCTATCTGCCCTAAAGTATAAATATTAGAATCTATATTATTATCTTTAATCCAACCTTCTGAAATCCAGTCTTTAGGATGCCAATACCTCAAATTAACTAGGCCTACTATACTCAAAGAAATAGTTTTTCCTTCTCTTGATAAAGGCTTAATGAAAATATTAGATTCTAGATTAGGATCTATACTTAAGTATTTAGACTGAAGAAAATCCTTGTAGAAAACAGCTTTGACACTAAGAGTAGAGCCCACATCAAACTCTCTATCAAACACCAATAATAAATGCGTAAGGGTTGGTTTAGAAGGACTAATTATTGAGGACTTAGAATGAGTTACTATTTTAATCACTCTATTTTTTCCACCTTTGAGTATTCTAGGTTCAGTATTATTGTATACAACATTAACTCCATTGAAATATAAAACTTCACGCCCAGAATTTGCGTTTAATTTTATAATATATACAGATAATATAAAAATAAATGAAACAAGAGTCATAATAAAATATTTTTTTTATTCAATTTACTCAATATTGGGTGATCTAACATCTTCATTTCTTATTTGAGTATCTCATAGCCAACCTCTCATGTCAGCTAATAATCTACTACCCCAACTTTGAACAATTATTAACCCCAATCATATAATACCATTGCATCTTGAACTTGCTGCCTTGTTTGACGCGGGCGACTACGGCATTGAGGCGAGACGGGTGGCTCATGATGGCGGCTGGGATCACGGCTTGCCCTGCACGGTGCAGGTGCTCTGAGCATTCGCTGCTTCCCCACCAGATAAGGGCATCGCGTCTAATCCATTCAAAGTAGATGACGCGGCGTCCCAGCGCATCATAGCGGTAGCTGACGGTGCATCTGCCAGCTTTGATGGTTCTGATACGCTTGTCCACGTCGTAAGTCATTGTGTATCTTTCATTATTGATGTAGTAGCCAGTCAAGTTCCCTTTTGTATTGTGCTTGCTGGCTTTGCCATAGAGCTTAGTCATTTGGGCACTTGCATTGTAGGTGTCTGCACCTACGCCAGTGAGAGTATTTCCTTCGGTGAAGTAGCAGCATGGACTGCAGGTGGCGATGAAGCTGGAATACACGTCGTAGTCGTGCTCGCTATGGATTTCTGAGTGTTTCTCAAAATATTGCTTGTCTAATAATTTTGTTAAAAGTAGCAAGACTACAACAGCTCAACTTCCAGCATAAAGAAGTGCTAAGGTAAGCGCATAATGTGTATGCGAGTGGCCTATATCTCAGCGCTGTGCCATCTATGGCAATAAGTTACTCAGCTAGCATGAGGTTAAAATCTCTAACAAATGCTATGAAAAAGTTATTAAATCCTCTATAGCCGAGAGCCTTAGAGGTTCTCCAAAACGTGTCATCACTAGGCACTCCTTTAGGCTATTTAAGAGATTTGTTGAGCCATTGTTCTTCAGGCTTCGTAAATCTCTCCATAGCTTCAAACTCTTCACATTGTCAGATAGTAGCAGCTAAGGCGATGAATATGATTTCATCAAAAATAATGTCTTTTAGCCCTCCCATCTTCTGGATCAGATAGGATTTCGAATATTTTGATTGAAGGAGAAATCCACCAGTGAGATTGTTAGATTTAGTATTTTTTGAGCCATTCAGCTCACATACATCAATGTGTTCGTCGGTACAAGGATAATTTTCTAGTATTTCAAAATGAGATAACCTTGAACCATATCTATTTATACTCCAGGGACTCTTGACCCACAGTCGTTTAGTGCTACACTCTTCAGCAACACACTATTTTATGGAAAAATTTTACATCATAACAGGTATCATAGTTGCCGTTCTTCTCACCATATGGTGGATCTACAAAGCAATTCGCAGATCACTATGCTGCGGCACATGTGGCTGTAACCTCATCTCAGAAAAAGAAAAAAAGAAAATGCTCGCGCGCCGTGAAAAAAAACTACTCAGAAAAAACAAAAACTGTAGCTCATGCCCTAAAAATCAAGGCTAATAATCAAGCTCACTCCCAAACACCAAAATCTAGAGCCATCCTATAACTCTAGATTTCTAAACCTTAAGACCAACCCGCCTACTCAGCAGGACAACAAGGTGATAACGCCTTATCACACTCTCTCACAGGCGCCGCCATATTAGGATTAGGCTGCTTAGCAGACAGACCCAACTGGCTGATCAAATTAAGATCTTTCTGAACACTAGGATTAGAAGCTGTAAGTAGCTTATCACCATAAAATATAGAGTTTGCACCAGCAAAGAAACACAAAGCCTGCCCCTCCTCAGATATCTGTGTCCTGCCAGCAGATAGCCTCACCTTCGCCTTCGGAACCGCTATACGTGCTATGGCTACCATCCTAACAACATCAAAAATAGTAACCGGATCAGAACCCTCTAAAGGCGTACCTGGCATCGGCATCAGCGAGTTTATCGGCACAGATTCAGGTTGTGGATTGAACTCAGAAATAACCTCTATCATTTTAAGCCGATCATCATCAGTCTCACCAAGCCCCAAAATCCCACCACAACAGATAGACATACCCGCATCTTGTGCGTTGCGTATCGTAGCTAACCGATCATCATATGTATGCGTAGTTACAATATTAGGATAATGCTCCCTAGAAGTATCTAAATTATGATTATAAGCCGTCACTCCAGCCTCCTTAAGAATAACTGCCTCCTCTACTCCTAATTCACCAAGTGTCACACACACCTCCATTCCCAGCGTCGAAACATCACGAATGGTATCCACCACCTGATCAAACCTCTTAGTACCCTTTCGCACTCCACGCCATGCAGCACCCATACAAAATCGCGTTGATCCACTATCCTTAGCTACCTGAGCACGCTTCATTATCTCCTCCTTCTCCATCAGACGCTCTACCTGAATACCAGAATTGTGCCTCGAGGACTGAGCACAGTATGAACAATCTTCTGAACATCCACCAGTCTTAATAGACAGTAAAGTACAGAGCTGTATCTCATTATCACTCCAGTTCGCATCATGAACTTCTCTGGATTTCTTAATGAGGTCGAAAAGAGGTAAATCAAACAGGGCTTTCAGCTGGTCAAATTTCATAAAAATAAGGAATTAAATATATAAATAGTAAAGTGGTTTTATCGCGATGCTCGGAATACCCACGACCCATTGATCGCTGGCATTTTACCTTTAGACAGGGCAGCATAATCCGTCTTACCCCTAGCCCCTATGATCTCTTTCCCTGTCGCCGCCTTCCAATAAGCATTCATCGACTCACCACTATGGCACCCCCATGACTTGCATATTGCCTTGGGCGCAAATACCGAAGCCTTGATTTTATAGAGCTCTTTCTCATGCAACCATGAAGTACACGCCCCAATGATATCCGACGAGTAATCAAGTAAAAAACAATGCTTATTAGAATGCCCAAAAAAATCAAAAGTAGTGATCGAGCGAGTTGGGCGAGAATTAATAGCTCTTATCACAGACGGCCCACCCTTAACCCAGATAAGCTTAGCCCCTCGCTTAGCTGCCTGCTCAGCGATCCATTTCGTATAAGGCTTACCATCTTCCCTTCCTCTCGCCACATACCCACTCTTATGAACTAACCAGATAATTTTAGATTTAGGCCCATATGCCACGCGTATATTGTCCATACGCATCGTTGAAGCACGTATGAAATTAGCCCACCAACGATCATGACGATCCCTCTCAACACGCAAATTCTCCCACTTCCGAAGCGCAGGACCACCAGCTAAAATAACATGCTCTGATGCCCCAGCCTTCTGTGGCGCCAAGCTGATAGTAAGAGTAATGAGGAGGATAGTGAGTAACGTTTTCATAATTTTTTAAGTGCAGATAGTGTGTGAAATAATAAAGGTTTATCAAGGCTTTTCTATGAATTGGTAGCTTCTATTCTTGCTTGAACTGCCAATTCAAAAGCTTCGTTATCACCATAACGCTTAATAGAAAATTTAACACAGCAGCGCTTCCCTGGCTCAGGTGACCAACTTGCCTGCCAAAAATGATAAATAGAACCAGTCGAAGCAGTCACAGAAATCCTTGATACACCAACCACTCCAGAACTATTCCTAGAGGAACGACTACATATCCGAACCTGACCGCTAGACTCTGACTCTAAATCCAAAACAAGTTGATCCCTATATCGAACCGCATTCTCAAACGCCTGCTGCCCTCCACCAAAAGAACTATCAGAGAAAAATTTAGCATACTTTATACTCCGCCGCTGTAACCTGACCTGCCAACCATGAGTAAGTTGATCAGGCAGATCAATGCGTGCTATCGCGTAGTTGGAATCATGACCAGTCGAACGTTGTGACATGTTCTTATTATGACTAAATTCAAACAAGCTGTCTAGTGCGTTCTTCTATTGTGCCATCCTGCGTTTTATGGTTGATTAAAGCAGTAATGAGATGCCCAGAATGTCTAGAGAGAATTCATACCCGCGCAGAGGAATGCCCTCACTGCGGCATGACTTTAGAGCGACTCAGCCAAAACTACCAAAACATCAACTCCAAAGTACATGATGGTGTGCACGATGAAGCTGGTTTACTAAGTATAGAGATGCGCAGAAAAATGAAAAATGCCATCCAATTATGTGAACAACAATTTGTCGGTGTAAGCATCGCCGTATCACTTGTCGCCCTTAAAGACAACCAAACCCCAACAGGATACGGATTCTGGCTACACAATAACGGCCAATTCTTCCGCAACCATATTGACCATTCAGACACAGTCGACGGCAGAGGCCGTGTCATACTAGTTTTAGACGCAAAAGCTAAACGGATTGCACTAAGCTACGGATACTATTTTGACGGCCACATCAAAGACAAAGAAAATTTCGATATCCTCAGCACTGGCCATGCCAGCCTTCTAGAAGGAAATATAGTATTAGGTTGCGAGCAGATACTAAAAGCACTCAAAGAAACACTTAAAAAAGCAATTCTGAGATCCATTAAAAAGCAAAGAATATCATGAATATCTCAAAATACATCATCGTATACCTCTGCTTCTTTAACACATTAACAGCAGATCCCAACACTGATAATCAAGGCTTAAACATTACCGAGAAAATCTTAACTGAATTAGATCTACCAAATTGGTTCTGGGGAGGCGCCCACAACTTCGCTAACATAGTTAACAATCTCGAACAACCAGAGGACGAGCTCTTGAACCAATATCTTTACGGATTCTCCACTATAGCCACAGGTCTTAATGACCCGCTCAACGTACTAAATAAAGAAGAACAACAAATCATAACAAAGCTCATTTCTGAACATGACATGAAATCAGCATTCCCCCTATACATCAATATCCTTAACACAGGCCAACAACTCCCACTAATACGAGCACAAATCAAACCTCGGCTAAACCACGCGTTTAAAAATCGAAACGCTCTGGTCATGTTTTACCACATGAATGATCCCCGTAACGTAGACGGATATCTATGCCTTGACGAAAAAGGAGTCATCGAAAACTGGGAAGTAGATGAGCTTTACATAAAAAGCGCCAGAGATGCCAGCATTCACATTAACAGCTTCGACCAGTTAGAACATTTCGTTCGTGACCTTTCAAAACGCTCATACTGGCTCGAACAAAAACTAATGCCTCCAGTCCTAGCCGACAACTCAAACAACAGTGACTTATCCTCAAAAACACACAGCCATTGGAATAAATGGTTCACCATATTATCCGACCATATCATCGCATTATCACTCGCCATATTCACCATTCTCATAGGCTTGTGGTATTTCTTGTGGTCCAGAAAGTGGCGGAAATTCGTCATCCCAGACCAAAAAACCCCACTCAGATTCGGTGCTCATCATGGCGCCAATATCAGCAATGTCATAGAATTCTCTGACCCCCGTGCATCTCTCTCAGAACAATACAAAAAAATAAAAAACAACGACCTATAATTGCCATTACAGCCATAAGCTCCCAGTTACAAAATTCACATACTTTTCACCCCAAATTCATCACCCCTTCATAAAATAATGCCAAATTAGGCATGATGAAATTAACAAATAAAACAAAATTTGACGTCTGCGTAGCATCACATTTCGGTATGTGCTTCGGTGTAAAAGCAGCAATAGCTAAAACCAAAAAACTCGCCTCACACACTCCAATAACCATCCTAGGTGAACTGGCTCATAATGATACTGTGATAAAAAAACTAGAAAATCTAGGAGCTAAAAAATCCAACCTCGAAGATCACAACGCCAAAACACCAAACGTCATCATCACAGCACATGGCACATCAGACACACAACGCAAAAAATGGGCAGATAATGGATACATAGTGACCGACACTACTTGCCCACTAGTGCACAAAGCACACAACGCACTAAAAACACTTATCCTAGCAGAATACACTCCAGTTCTAATAGGAAAACCAGAACACGTCGAAGTCAGAGGCCTCGCAGGTGACTTCCCTCAAACCCAAATCATCTTAAACATTCAAGACATCGATAAACTAAATATCAAAAATAACAAAATAGGCATCATCTCACAAACCACTCAGCAAATAGATCACGTAAACTCCCTCCTATCTGAAATAAAACAAAAATACCCTAACGCCAAAGTCAAATATATCGACACCGTCTGCAGCCCCACAAAAGAAAGACAAACAGCACTCGTTGACCTCTGCAATAAATCAGAGATCATCATTGTAGTAGGCGGAAAAAACTCAAATAACACTGCCCAACTCGCACAAAAATGCCGAAACCTAGGATGCGTCGCCTATCACGTGCAATCCCCTAATGATATAAAACCTACATGGTTCACAGGCTACAAAAAAGTAGGCATTACTGCAGGAACATCCACTCCCGATGAAGACGTTGAAAACATCAAAAGAAAACTACTACAAATAGCCACGGCATAACCCCTTACCAAGCCCAGCCATGCTTTCTCCAGAAACTATACAAATCACTCTCAGATCCATTAAATCCATTACGCTCCATCGGCATAGACATATTACCAAAATACCTAGGCGTCTTCCAGCTACCGCGTCTATAGTATTTTGACACTGACCTACCCCTCTTCCACTCTACCCCACCATACTGCCACATCGCCCACGTCTTCCATACATCAGTTGCTTCAATCAGCTTCTGAGGTGTCGGTATTCCCGGATACGTTGAACCATAAAGCGCTAACCAATAAGGACACTTTCTTAACAACCTCTTCTGAGAAGAACTAGCCTTCCTCAACCTCGACCGTATCAACTCACCGTTCTCAATATAAATCACAGGATACTTTCCAGTCAAAACCTTGATGCGCTTCACAAATGTTATCATCTGAGACACCGTACACTTGCTATCTATATCACCTACAAGCAAGATCCGTTCCGTTTTCAACCCCCTGTAACGTTTAATCGTCTTCAGCCTCTTCACAAAACGATCTGCCTGAGCCCTTGCTCCAGAATAAGGAGTCAGATAATGATAAACTCCAAGCAACAAGCCCTGCCTCTCCGCCCCCACTAAAAAATCACTGCACTTTGAATCATAAGAATAACCCTTAGAACAACGCGCTATTTGCCCCAGCGCACCATTCCTCTTTAGCGCATACTGATTCAATGGAGAATAGCTTGAACCCCTACGCTGCACCTCTTTCGGATCGTAAGATGACACATTCACTATCTTTGGCGCATCCTCATAGCCCACTTTCCCATACTGAGAAACACAGCTAGTGAACAAACAAGCCAATGCAGACAGCATGACATAACAGATATTTAAATATCGCATAGAGATAAGGGAAGGTAGGAAGTAATCACAATTATAACTTAATTACTGTAATTTTAGTTGTGGACTTGTGGGATTAGCTACAGCAGAAGGCGTTAAAAGTTTACCTGTTGTCGCAGGCAAAACAGGCCTCACTCCTGAGGAATCATCAACCTCGTTCACATCACCCTTAACAGGCATTGCCTTAAGAGGCCTCGTCGGTGCAGGGGGTGCAGGCACTTGAGCAACTGCTATTTGCGCAACGTAAGGTGCCTGTAATGCCTGAGTAGCCGAAGGCGCAGGGACTGCATGCGCAGCATAAGGAGCAGGAACTACCTGATCTGAATACGCACCTTGATTCACCGGCTGAGCAGGAGACACATGCCCCATATCAGCTCCTTGAACAAGCTGTCCAGACGGTAACGCCACAGGAACCCCACCAGGATTCATCACAGCAGTCGGTGGACGAATAGGAGAAGGCGCAGAGGCTGGTGTCGTCGGCGATATTTGTGACGCACCATTATTTGCCGTCTGCATTACTCCAGGATTCACTATACCCATCTGATCAGTCCTATGACGGATCTGTGGGTTCGGTGGCGGCGTTGAGGCAGGTCTCCCTAAAGATGCCGGCCCTACTGGATCTGCAGGCGGTAAACCATCCATACCACCCGGTATATCTGCAGGAGATATCGTCCCACCAGATATCTCTTGGCTACTTACATCCAAAGGCTTCTGAAAACCTTGGTCATCTTTCTCCCATTCCTCCGCAAGTTTACCCGAGTCATCCAGCCATAAAACCTGGCTCTCGAAACCTAAGTCAAAAAGCGATGGGTCACTTGCCAAAGCAGCACCATAAAACCTTGATGCCTGCATATACATTCCTATTTGGTTAAGTGCATTCGCCACAGCCATATTCTTCGCAGGCTTACCATTATTACGCCTTACTATCTCATAAACCATACGGATAGCCCTATTAGGCCTAGCTCTAGATATAATCTTAATAGCAAATGCAACATCAGTGTCCACTGAAGGTATCTCAGGTGCATTCCAAAGCATGTCCGCAGCCTCCAAATACTGCTCAGAATCATAAAGTATCTCCGCAGTCTTCTTCCGAGTCTCCCATAAATCAGGATTCTGGTTCAGAGTGTGGAGGAGTAAGTCTATCGCTGCTTTATTTTCAGATTCTGCCATAATTTTGTAGAAGTTACTTAACACACTATAGCTCATCCACCCCCCTCAGGTAAAGAGAATATTAGTAACAAATAAAAAACACGTGCAAATACCACCCCATCAGCTATATATCGCATCACCTTATGAGTGACAAATCAGCAGCAAAAAACGATACCAAGAAACGTAAACGCATCAACGTCAGAAAACCTGACGTCATGGCGAAAGTAGAAGCAGAAGTCAGCAATCACTACAAATCATCAGTCGTCGAAAAACTTCGAGAACTCGGCGGAGAAATCACCCTCGGTAATACCAAAATCATACTAGCTCAACAATTCGGATTCTGCTACGGAGTAGAAAGAGCCATCGATCTAGCATACGCCTCACGTAAGGTCTTCGAAGATAATCCCATTTACCTCATTGGCGAAATCATACACAATCCAGAAGTAAACCGACAACTCAAAGACATGGACATCGTCTCTCTACCATGGGAACAAATGAACGAACAATATGACGCTCTCACCGAGAACGATGTCGTCATCGTACCAGCATTCGGCGCACCCACATCATTTATCGATAAAATTGAAGAACGCGGAGCATCCATCGTAGACACAACATGCGGTGACGTCATGAAAGTTTGGCGCCGTGTAAGAACTTATGCAAAAGAAGGATACACTTCCATTATCCATGGAAAAGCTGACCACGAAGAAACCCTAGCCACCGCATCTCACGCACTAGGTAAAGAAAAAAACGGACACTACCTCATCATCCTCACCCTCGAAGACACAGATTTCGTATGCAGCTACATCAACGGTGAAATTTCCGACGAAACATTCATGACCAGATTTGGTGATAAAAATGTCTCCCCCGGCTTTATACCATCCATTCACCTCCAGCAAGTAGGCGTCGCAAACCAAACAACCATGCTCAAAAGCGAAACCGAAGAAATTCAGAGAAGAATCGCAAAGACCATCACAAATAGAGATGGCTCACCAGAAAACTGCCAAATATTTGACACCATCTGCGGCGCTACCCAAGAACGCCAAGACGCCCTCTTTGAAATGCTCAAAAACCCCATGGACATGCTACTCGTAGTCGGTGGATACAACAGCTCAAACACCACTCACCTCGTCGAAATCGGCCAAGAAGAACTCCCCACCTTCTTCATCAGAGACGCAACCTGCATCGAATCCATAGAGAAAATCATCCACTTCGACCTAGAGCAAAAATCAGAAATAACCTCAAATTACAACAACCTCCTAGACCAAGACAAACCAGTTGTCGTAGGTGTTACCGCCGGCGCATCATGCCCTAATAATTTAATCGAAAACACCATACTCAGAGTCTGCGAGCTCCGAGGCATCGCAAAAACCGAGATCCTTAGCCAATAATCACTCCAAATAAGGCCTACCCCCCCACCATGGCCAGCAGCAAACTATAACCTCTCCACCACATCCGCTCTAGAATAACGCACCTTTGCCAACCCACTATGCTTATCCTCTTCACTCCTAAAACCAACAGGACACGCTAAAACCGTACTGTAACGCCCCCCCTCCAGCCCCAAAATCTCATCATACTTAGCCGGCACTATACCCTCCATCGGGCAAGCATCCAGACCCATCATCGCCGCAGTCGTCATCAACTGGCCCAGAGCAATGTAAACCTGATTCTTAGCCCACCCATTCACCTCAGCCTCACTCATCGACCCCACAAAACCATTCATCATCTCCTTATACGGATTCAAAGCCACCAACTCACCACCTCGCTTTTCATGCGTATCCACTATAAATTTCTCAATATCATCCTCATTCAAATTCTGCAGCGCAGTAAGAACCACCAAATGAGAACAATCAGCAACCTGAGCCTGACCCCAACTATGCTCCACTAACCGCTCCTTCACTACCTCATCAGTCACCACAATAAACTTCCACGGCTGTAACCCAAATGATGAAGGAGTCAGCACCAAAGACTCCTCAACATCCTCCCAAACATCACCAGATATCTTCTTCCCCGCATCGAACACCTTCGTCGCATAACGCCATCTCAACTTCTCTAATACTTCATTTGTTTTCATAAACTTGTCTAATTAATTCTCTTTCTGATCAATAGTTAACGGTAAATTAATAGATGGAAAATCCTTAAGCGTAAAACTCAATAAAACACTCAATTCATCTCTATTCCGATTATCACGCCTCAATACCCCCAATGAAGCTATCCAACTATCAAAATCACGATGAATCCGATACTGCTGCATCTCCAGCGTATTATCATCTAGCTCCCACTGCTGATAAACATCAAACCCCCATGACTCATTCAACCTCGTATAAACGCGCATATCTATTCGGTTACTATCCGCCAAAGTAGGATGACCATTCAGTAACCTATAATTAAAAGAAACCTCCCAGTTATCATTAGGCATAAATTTCATCCCTGGCGCCACCTCAGTAAACCCAGAACCATTACCAACAATAGGAAACTGCATCTCCAAACTACCAGACATCCACGGCAAAGGATGCCAATAAATATCATTATACAAATTAGAAAACGTCCTATTCTGCTCCGGATCCCTCATAAAGTAATCCAAATACGTATTCATCATCAACCAAACATGAGACCCACCATCACGCCGGGTCAACAGCTCATGATACATCCCCAGCCGCGCCACTGACCAACTATTCATCTCATCAATAGCAGAAAAAGACCCCACATCTATCGACCTCAACCTCGTCGACGGAGTCAACCTATCTATCCGGGTAAAAGAACTATCCAACTGGTCAGTAGACAAAATCGAAACATTCGCATACGGCTGACTAACATGCATCAAACCATCCAAACCCCACCTCTTACTCACCACATCAGGATACCTCTTCACAAACTTCAAAGAACTATCCACACCCATATAAGCCAACCTCCTACTAGCACCCCTCCCACTCGGCCCCTCATGCCAATACCGCGTATACCCCAAACCAGCCCTCGGAGTAATCGTCACACCATTAAAAGGCATAAACGTCCTACTCAGCTCATGCCAACTATGTAACCTCATAAAATCCTTCCTCTCCAATAAACCATCAATCTCACCCACCCTAGGATCACCAGCCAGCAAAGCACCTCGCTCCACACGCAACGAATCCTGCCTAAAATCCGCCAAATCCTCCCGGTAAAAACCCGCAGAAGTCATCCCCTGATAAAAAACACGACTCTCCCCAATCGGCTGCTGCACCCTCTCATAAAACACCTCAGGCAAACGACTATCCACACGATGAAAATCATTCAACCTAAACCTACCATACACCCCCCCCAACGAACCACGCGTCCTACGAAAAATACCTAATACATTATCCGGCTGCGGATTATAAGTATAAGTCCCAGGCTCAAAATCCTCTAAATAATAACGATCACTCAACCAAGTAAGATTCACATCACCATACACAACCCCATCTCCAGAAGAAACACTCCCAAACTCAAACCTATGCTTAAACTCCACCCTATATCGATCCTCATTCACCCTACCACGAACATTACCAGACCTAGACTGCGAAGGATCCAAATCATTCGTATAATACAACTTCAACCACCCCAAATTCTCATTCCTCTCCAACCTCGTATCCTCAAAATCCACACCCACACCCAACCCACGCTCATAACGAACATCAAACAAAAACTGAGCCAACAACCACGCATCCTCACTCTGCTCCGTCTCAGGATCCAACTCACCACCCAGCATCACCCCATAACGATTCATCAAAAACGGCCCCCAGTTAGACCTAGAACCAGGTAAAAAATGATAACCCAGATCCTTATTCAAAGACTGAGAAAAATAAGGCAACCACATAATACTCCGCCCACCAGCCATAAAACTCAGCTTATTAAACGTAATCTTCTCCTTCGGATAAATCGTTATCTTATCCGCCTTAAGCCAATAATTAGGCCTCTCCACATCATGCGTCGTAATAGCAGCCTCACGAGCCACAAACACATCCCTACCCCTATGCTTCACCTGCTTCACTGACCCAGCCTTCAATAAAACAGGATCTAAACTAACTATCAAATCACGCGTATCCAGCTGATTACTCACATAATTAAAACTAGCCCTCTCCCCCTTATAAACCAACGCACCCTGATACACCTCCACCTTACCATACACCCTCACCACCTTACCCTCAAAGTCCAACTCCGCCCTATTCGCAAACATCTGCAACCCATTATCACCAAAAACCTGAACCATCCCCTTATACTTCAACAATTTCTCATCATTATTCCACTGAAAAAAATGAGACTTTATCCTGATATTCTTCGGCATCTCAGGCATCACAGGCACTATCTTTATATCCAGCCCACCAGCCTCCAAACCACCACCATCACGCACATTCCCCTCTAAATTTTGGCACAACCCATAACCAGAAATACCTAACAATATTCCCGTCACCATAGCCATCCATAATCCAGATCCCACCATTCTTCACAAACCTTGCCCACTCCCACCACCTGAGTAAAGATGAAACTCTAGCACAACAACCAATAATACCATTTGAACCGTTAGAATAGATTGATAGCAAAACAAGATACCAAAAGTAGCAAGGCAAGAGGCAAGAGGAAAGCGAATAGTGGACTATGCAACTGGCGCATAACGAAGCTAATCTTGATAAATTGTTTTGCACTTCAAAAAATCAGCTCTGCTACTGTTCCCAAATGTAGTAAAACTACTATCAACCCAGAATAACTATGAAAATGGTATAATACCAAGAAGTGAAACACTATCTAATACACCACATAACAACCATTTATCTCATCTGTTTTACAGAGTAGTATTACCAAAAATCAACCTCAGCCTCAGTCAGCACCCGGTATCCACCCTCACCCAAGCCATCATCCAGACGTATCCCACCCACCATCTCCCTATGCAAAGAAGTAACCCTATTCCCAACAGCATGAAACATCCGCTTTATCTGATGATACTTACCCTCATATATCACAACACGCGCACAACGTGACGTCAGAATCTCCAACTCAGCCGGCAACGTAGTCACATCCTCATAAGCAAAATAAAACCCCTCCCTAAATGACTCCACATCCTCCAAGCCTATATCCCCCTCAGTAGTCACCAAATAACGCTTAGGAATCGCCTCAGCAGGCTCAGTAATCAAACGCGACCACCGCCCATCATTCGTCAACAAAAGCAACCCAGTAGACTCCTTATCCAAACGCCCCGCTATATGCAACTCACCCGCATAAGGAACATCCAAAAGATCCATCACAGTCTCATGCTCAGAATCAACAGTCGCACTCACACAACCAGCAGGCTTATTCAACATCAAATAATAAGCCTCCCTACTCTGAACCACATCACCATCTATCCGCACCTCATCAAACTCCCCCACATCAGCCAAACCATCCCTCACCACCACACCACCCACCATAACACACCCAGAAGCTATCAACCTCCGAGCACTAGACCTACCATAAGCCCCATACCCCTGAACCCACCTATCAAGCCTCATACCAACTAACCCAATACCTAAAAACCAACAACATCACCCTACTCCCCAGAAGCCTTAAGCAAATTCAACATCGCCCTCCCCATAGAATCCCCAATCAACCAATAACTCTCCCCATTCGCCATCCAATGCGTCTCCGTCCCATGCCCACCATGCTCATCACGCGGACGCCAGTGATCCCTCGTCTCAGCCACCACCACAGAACCCTTAAACTCCGGACGCATCGCCACCTTCACCTGCGCATCCTGAACCACCCTCAAATGCTTAATAAACTTCAACCTATCCTCCTCACCATTCCCCCACCTCACCAAATTCTCCTCAGGCTTCCAGCCCCAGTTCCCAGTCACCCCTATCACCACCCGCAAATCAGGCCTCTTAAACTCCCTGCGTAAATCCTGAATCAAATTCACCATATTCGCCTCATACTCCCCAGCAGCCTTCGCACTCGCATCACTAAGACCCTGATTCCAGAAAAACCCCTCCAGCACCACCTCCGTCTCAGCATCCGCACCCCTCACCATCTCAGGAATACGCTCCAGCGCATCCCTCACAGCCTTAACCACCAGCGGATACTTATCCCCCAGCTTCCCACCAGAACTAGGCGGCCTAAAATTACCAGACAAGCTATTACCACCAAAAGCCACCTTCACCAAAACCACCGGATCCTCATAAAAATCACCCAGCAAATGACCAATAGCCAACTCAGGACCAAATCCACTATTCCTACGCCCACCATAATAAGGCGCCAGCCCACCATGCTTACTATAAGGGCTATAACCCTTCTCCCCCACCTTCAAATGCGGCCAATCACCCATCGTAATAAACACATCATCACGCACCGTCCACCCACTCTTCGTCTTCCTCTCCCCATTCAGCAAAAAACCCAGCCTCTTCTCATTCTCAGGCCGCTTCACATACCTAAAAAGCGTCCCCTTCTGCTCCGCAGCCGGCCTATCCACCACCCCCAGATTACCCCTACCCGTCATATTAGACTGACCAGACAACAAAAAAACACGCACCCTCTGCTTCTTAGCCACAGACATCACCGAACCACACAAAAAAACACAAAAAACCAAACCCAATACACAGAAAAATCGATCTCGAACTAACATACAAAACAACTAAGCCAACCCACAAAAACTGTCAAACACCATTCCAACCATCAACACCCAAAAAAAACTCCAAACTCCAAACTCCAAACTCTAAATTCCAAATTCTAAATTCCAAATTCTAAATTCTAAATTCTAAATTCCAAATTCCAAACTCATCACCACCTACTCAAAACCATCTTCATGAACGTACCTCCTTACACACAACATCCACCTAAAAACCCCAACACCAAAAACTGAAAAGAACACAAAAAAGAAAAACTTGCCAACAAGAATCAACCCTTTATTATATTACACCTAACCTTAATTTACCACCTTACTACTGGCAACCAGCTTAAGATGTGA
>CALGZA010000019.1 GCA_937934595.1 uncultured Verrucomicrobiales bacterium
GTAGATTTTAGCGGCCTCGAGGCTGACTTCGGTGAAGAGTTTTGTGGTTCCATAAGCCGCTATTCTATCCAGTGTTCTACCTAGTGCGTCGTCATTAAACTGAGAGCTTTCAATGACTCTGCCAAACAAGATTTCGGTGTCCAGCTCATCATAAAATGACTCGACGTGATAGAGCGGACTTCTTGAGGAAACGGTATCTAAGATCATCGCAAGCGTATTGGTCCCCATGTCGATGTTGGCTTTGGTCGGGATCGCTTGGTTTATGATGTCGATGATGCCAATTTTATGAGCAATGGCAGCTACAGCCGGCAAGTGATCGAGAGATGTAGAGTGAATATCTTTGAACTCAGCAGGAGGCGAAAAGCGAGGATTTGTCATACCTCAATAATGGGTCTTCCTCAAAAAAGTACAAGTTATTAATTTTATTTTACTTGTAAGTAGTTCATTTAGAGTCGATTAAAATTATTGCATTTTTCAATCTAACAGGTGCGGAATGTGTGTTAGAAGAATACATTCATATCAAATTCCTAGCATAGCCGACTCCACGGAGAGAGCAAACTTAGCGAATGGTTAAAGCCTTATAGTTGTCGTAAATATTGGCAAGAAACACGCCATAGGTGGATAGCTACTGCGTATTGTCCTGATTTTTTTTGAAGATGCTAATACTGTCTATTTGTCCTTGTTTAGGGTTGAAATTTATACTGATTTCTATGTCACCGGACATCCAAACTCCTCCGTTTCTGTGGCCGTTAGGATCAGGCTTACCTAACATCTTTATAAGATCTTTTTTAAGGCTTGTTCGCTTGATATTAAATGGCAATGCTCCTTTAAAGTGTCTCCAGTGTTTTTTACCTATTTCCTCGGGCCAGGGAGAAATTCGTAGAAAGATTTTGAATATTTTGTTTTTGCTGGACGTTAACGAAAAACTATTATCCTTGGAGCGAAAGAAAGCTAATACATGCTTTTTTGACTTTGATAACTTATGACTCTTAACCAAGCTTTGCACTTCAGAAGATGATATGTCTTTTCCAAGTATATTTTGCAACTCAGACCATTTCGGGCCCTCACTAGATAATGTTACAGTACTTAGCAGAAGTGAGAGGATTAGTGTTATTGTTAATGGTTTCATTTGTATCAGAACTATTTGTTTATATTAATCTGGAGCAATTCATACCCGCACTACACAGCCAACAACCCAAAAACCACACTTCAGCAAAAATAGCATACTTCCTCAGAAAATCAGAAGTCACCTAGACCAAATATAAGACGCTCACAAAAAATTGGGAGAATGCGTAAAGAATTTGCCTTTCACAAGTGGCGCATTGCCAGAGAAGTTTGGAACTGGCTTAGCATAAAAACAATGATACCCCAGATACAAAAGAATCTTTAATCTAAAAGTATCTGGTAAAATGCCACGGCGCGGCTCAGAGCAACTCGCCCATACAGCCCAGTGAAAGATAAGTATCTAGAAGCTACCTTCACAGAGATACTCGCAGAGCCACATCACTTCCGCAAAGCTTCTACATCATCATCACTAAGCACCACCCATTTGCCAGGCTCCAAATCACCCAAATCAAACTCTCCAATACTACAACGAATCAAACGCAACGTTGGATAACCCTGCTTAGCAGTCATGCGCCTTACCTGCCTGTTTTTACCCTCTTTAAGCTTCATCATCAGCCATGAAGAACGCTTGTCAGACACAGAATCTACCGCAGGCTCCCTCTTACTCAGTTTACGAGGCTCCCCGCCTAACAACTGAGCATAACAAGGCAGCGTTACATGCCCCCTTATCTCCATGCCCCCAGCAGCCAACTCACGCACATCCGTTAAACTAGGCTTGCCCTCCACCTGCACCAAATAAGTACGCTCATGCTGCTTATGAGGTCGTAACAAATCAGCCTCAAGCTGCTTCTCATCAGTTATCAATAATAACCCCTCAGAATCCATATCCAGCCTACCAACAGGCGTAAACTCAGGAGGCAAGTCGAAATCCCCAAGCGTCTTCTGACCAGGTTGATCCGGATTCTCATTAAACTGACTCAGAACCCCGTAAGGCTTGTGAAATGCTATAATCATAATTTCAATAAATAATAAATGTGTGTCTCCGTGAGCTTGCCCATCGTATCGCAGCCACTAAAGGTATTCGTCTTGTGTATACGGTTCAAATCATTCGCCAAGCGTTTAATGTGCTCATCAGGTGCCAATTTCTCTTTACGCATGATCTTCAGTAAACCCCTCAACCTCCTCGACTCAGCTGTCGCCCTCTTTGCCATCTGTGATCTCTCCTCCTCAGCATACTGGCGTATCGTTCGCCGATTCAACACCTTAAAACTAAGCCGTGTAATTTCCCTATTCGATCGAAAATTATAAGAATGATATACCTTACTCTTTCCCTCATAACTCTGTTGATCAAAATCAATAGGCCTTACCCTATACTGAACCTCTTCAAAATCAGGTGTAATATCCACCACATAATTCACAGAACGCATGTCTCCCAATAATCGTATAAAACAACGCTCATTAAACTTCACAAACTCCTTCGCTATTCGAACTTCATTGATCTTTTCATGTAACAAATAATCGCCCAGAAAAACATCTCCAGGCAACCCCGCTATATGATTTTCAATCAATGTATTACCATTAACAATATAGTTCATCCTATTCGGTGAAAGAAGATGCTCTAACTCTAATCCATAAATCCGAGACGCATCAGCCACCTTCACATAATAATAATCAGAATTATCATTAAACTGATTCGTGATCTTTATCCTAAATGGCCGAGAATTACCAAACTCACCCAGATCAATCCTATCAACAACCAAATGCTGATGATAAATACTCTCACCACCCACCTTTAACATAGCATAAATGCTAGTAAGCTTCACACGCAACTCCTCCATCACCTCAGGTGAATAGAAAACAGTCAACCATAACGTCTCTTCTCCATCCGGATCTTCATAAGGTATGGCCCCCATGTAACCAGTGAGATCATCATAGATCAGGGGAATATCGGACTGACGTCCATAATGATACAAATAGTGCCTTAATGACACATCAATATCATACTGGGTCTTCCTGCGTGAAATCATGAAGCCCAGTATGTAAATAAATCAGTATCGAAAAAAGATAAAATAAACACCAAAGCTTAACTCACCTTCGCAAGCTTCTTCTGTGCCTTCTTAATCACAGAAGAAGAGCCCTTCGTATCCTTAGAAGCCCTCAAAAACTCAGCATAGTTTTCTGCCACAGAAGCATATTCATATGACTCAGTCTTGATATGCTTCTCATAAACAGCCAGTGACTTCTGGAATAGATCCTTAGCTTTCGCACCATCACCAATCTGAGCATAACAAAGCGCCAAATTAGAATATGACTGAGCAGTGTCAGGATGCTCCTCTCCCAGAATAGATAAGCGAGCCTCTAAAGCCATTGTATGCATCTCACGTGCCTGCCCATCACAGCCAGACTTAAGATACAGCGCACCTACATTATTAAACAAAGTCGCAGTCTTCTCATGGTTTTTACCATACTCAGTATGACAAATCTCTAAACCCCTCAAAAACAACGTCTCAGCAGCATCCATATTGCCCAAACTACGGTAAATAAAACCTAAATTA
Source organism: uncultured Verrucomicrobiales bacterium (assembly GCA_937934595.1). Classification (GTDB taxonomy): domain Bacteria; phylum Verrucomicrobiota; class Verrucomicrobiia; order Verrucomicrobiales; family Akkermansiaceae; genus Rubritalea. The sequence goes on from CALGZA010000019.1 coordinate 3,621, forward strand.
TTACAAATATCTGCCACCTCTCTAATCTGCGGTGGATCCAAGATCTCATACATAGAAATTGCTCGCTCATAAAAAATAATTGCCTCCTCATCATTACCTACAGAATCATAAAGCACACCAATGCTTGCACTAATACGCGCTAACATAGGAGCACAGTTCTCATTGCTGTTAAGCATTTCCAGAGCCTCTAAATAAACAACTCTCGCTTCTTCCAAATAGCTAAGCTGACGTAACAGATCCCCCTTGATTTCAAGTGTAGCCGCCAAGCTCACTATATCTTCAAAATCTCCAGTATTCGAGGTGCGCGCCTGATCAATCGCCGCATCTGATGCGCTCATCGCTTCCTCCCATTTACCCGCATTAGCTAACTCTAACACACGCTCAGAGAGCATTTCCAATAAATTACCTTTTCCTGATTTCATACTATTAAAATATATACAAAAACCTCCATGATAAAAGAAAATAGTTAAAAAAATAACTTATTTTTTAAAATATACCTCACCCATCAAACAAACCTTCGCAACTAACCCTACTCATCGGCAACCCTCCAAAAGCCCTCTTAAGACACTCATGCGGCCTACTCCTACCATCCCACACCCCCAATAAAATAGCCAATTCCTTCTCATAATGAACCACAGCACTCCACTCCACTTCCTTAGCCGATAAATAACCAAATGCCCTAACTAACAAGCCATACGCATCATCATCTACCTCACCATCCTCCATCACATACTCCAATAAACCCGTAAAATAACCCGCCACCATCGTATTCTTATATAACCTCCTAATCCCCTCCGCGTAATCTAAAACAACCAGCTCCCTCAATGCTCCAAGCTCGCTCTTAGAACTCGGAACCCAAGATAACTCCGCCCTGTAAAATAAATCCAACTTTCCCGCAAAACTACTCTTTGGCCTCCTCGCCCCCTTAGCCACAGTCTTCACCAAGCCCACCCCCTCCACACACCATGTCACTATCAAACTCGTCTCAGTCAACTTTGTCAGCCTAAGAATCACTCCATAACCTGTCCTCATAACACTCACTTAGATAGCAAAACAATCCGGTTCGTATTCGTCCCCTTAGACTTATTATCAACCCCCCAGCAATTCGCCGTCTTTGTAAACTCCTGCGCATTTATCATCACACCATGAACACTCAAACCAGCATCTAAAGCCGCCTCTATCACCATATCCTCCAACATCACTTTAGCGCGCTTCACCTCACCCACCTCAAACGCCACCACACCATCACATGCCAATACCCGCTTAAGCTCCATAAAAACCAAACGCATCTTCTCCACCCATGCCTGCTCAGAACGCAGCTTCGATATCGGAAGCTCAGAAGAATCTATTCCATTGAACCAACAACGTAACCAATTATCAGTCCGGTAATCCACAACATCCAAAAACGGTGGCGATGTCACCACCAACTTCACTGACCCATCAGCTATCCCCCCCGTATCCTCAGCACCCCCAACTGTAAACAAAACATCAGAACCAGCCAACTCACGCTCATCAAACACAGTCAACTTACTCAACAATTGCTTAGACTTCTTCAAAATAATCGCCCTCACATCCTTCGTACCAGGCACCTGACCACGCTTCTCATTTATAATCCGCTGCCTAGCAGCAGTCACAGCCTGATTCGGTGGCATCGTATAAACAGAAAAAAAGCCAGGAGAATGACCCGTTAACCTATTAGTAGCCACCATCCTTACCCATCGGTCAACATCATCTAACTCACCAGCCTCCTCACGAGATAAAAAATAATACCGCAATGCACAAATCTCACTCAACGTATCCGGATGATAAAACGCCAACAAATCAGCATCCTCAGCACCCCTTGAACCCTCACAAGAATCCAAAGAAACCTCAGCCAACCGCGCCACCACATCCTCCTGCCTCGGCGGCCTCAGACGCGGCTCACACAGTATCCTAGACAACGGATTTATATCATTCCCCACCACCCGCCTGCCCATCAGCGCAGCCTCCAACAGAGTAGTCCCTCGCCCCATAAATGGATCATACACCACATCACCAGCATCAGTCAGCCGCTCCACAAAAAAACGTGGCAACTGCGGCTTAAAACAAGCACGGTAAGAAACCTCGTGCAATGAATGAGCCACCCGCTGCTTAGACGTCCAGAACTCATTCGTATAAAAAGGAACCCGTAGCCCCCTAACCTCCCTGTGGTCAACTAAAGTCCGCTCCCCAAACTCAGAAAAAACCCCTACTTCAGAAAAAAAACTCTCTAACTGGTTACGCATTTCTCTCTGCCTTCGCCTCCACACGAGCCTTCTCAGTTAGCAACTTCTTCTGATACCTAGTCTGCACAATATCAGTAATAACCAACACCCCTATCACAAAGTAAAATGTCGTCTTCGTCATCACCTGTATCTCCTCACCAAACAACTGCATCCCACCCAAATGCGCACCCTCAGTCAAAAGCATAATACCCACCACAAACAAAATAAACAGCCCCAGAACCTCATACATCCTATTCTTCTGCAAGAAATTAGAAACCTTATCAGCCAGCCATATCATCAAAATGCCAGATACCACTATCGCCACCACCATGATCCACTCCACATACTGAACCCCTCCATCCACATCCTTATACTGAGCCAACGCCATCGCTGACAAAATAGAATCAAAAGAAAAAATCACATTCATCATCACTATCCATGTTATCACAGAAGCCACAGACTTCGGCTTCGAATCCACAGCATGACCATGCTCAATATGCATCATATGCATCACCTCCTTAGTCGCTGTATACAAAATAAAAACACCTCCAAACAACACTATCAACGAATGCCCATTAAACGTCCCAGAAAACCAGTCACCCTCCACACTAAACAACGGCTTCTGAACCATACTAATCAAATTCACCAATCCAAACAACAACACTATCCGTAACACTATCGCTATCCCTATCCCCAGCTTCCTCACTCGCGCCTGATCCCCCTCAGGTGCCCTCTTAGACTCCAGCGATATATACAACAAATTATCAAACCCAAGCACAGCCTGTAAAATTATTAGCATCACAAGTGTCCCAAGCTGAGCCAGAAACGCAGGCTCACCACTCACAACCGAAGCAGAAGCACTAAGTAAAGTATGATAAATCATTTCCATGCCCAATATATGAAGACACTATACCCATTAATCAATAAAAAATCTCATCAGTGAAAGAAACTTCAGTTCACATCAGTAAACTATAGCCATATTCAATCCATAACACCAAATGATTGAACGATAAAATACAGTTTCTCCCTACAATACAGACATTCAGACTATTCACACTAACCCACAAGACTACTAAAAAATCAACCACATCACAACAAGACAACCATCAACCAAAAAAAAGTTATGTCCCATCATCAAACACCAGAAACAACCCACAACCCAGATCACCAAAACCAACACAAAGCAAAAATCCGTCGTGTTCACCTCAATAAATCACTACTCATCAGCGCCAGCATAAGCTCACTAGCCCTAGCCGCCTGCCAAGCAAGCAAAAATATAACAACACTCAGAGAAAACACCAATCAAACTGCTACAAATCTCCACAAGAAATAATACCATTAAAATAATGATTACATAGCACCAGAAAATCAAATGAACCATAACTAGCATAGCAAACAGTAAACACACAGCAGCCTCATCAACTCACGCCAGACAAAGCGAATGCTGCAATAATAGTTTGCCAAAAAAATCAGCCTTTCCACAAAAATAGATTCCTTAAAATCTCTATGAATCCAAAACAACTATGGAGATAGCATAATCTACCCATACATCCCCTCCCCACCCAACACTCCCCCTAATCAAAAGCATCACGGATCAACTCCAACCTCCCCCTCGAATCCGCTTTCAGCGCCTGAGCCACTCTATACTCTACAGCCAGCAGTCCACCCTGCTCAGCCTCAAAAGTTATCTCACCACTCTCCGAGACCCAATACTTCTCCTGCGCATGATACATCAAACTCATACCCGCAAACACAACCATGACAAAACCATAGACCGGAAGTATCCCGCTAAATAAAATAACCCTAGTAAACACGTACTTCTTCGAGAAAAGATAAACACCTAGCATACAAACACCTAACAAACCCGCCAAAATCAATAACGTAACAGCCAACCCATAAGGTAAAATCTGGCTATCTACGTCATAAAAACCAATAACGACGACAGAAAGAAAAGCCATCCCCGTAAGCACCCAAGCCAAAACACTCACCTTCGTAACCAATTTCGGCAGCCTCACACATAAGCGCCACTGCAACAACAACACACTCAGCATACAAACACATACCAACATCCCAGCAAATTGGATCGTCACCAACGAAAACTTAGCTACTAAAACACTCCACTCTCTTACACCAAGTGACGTATATTCATTAATGATCACATAAAAAACCACAGGCAAAAAAACACCCAGACCTATAATCAGCAAGCCGTCAGCCATCCGTAACGCACCCAGACCATGCATCGCTAAATGCCGCATTTCCCCACTATAAATGAAAAGAATACTCAAACACAACAACAACAAAACCAAAACAACCATAAAACCAACAATAGACAAAACTCTACCCGCAAATGCGTGATCCGCAAACCTACCAGCATTAACATCAGGTAAATCTATCTTTTTATCACCTAAACGTGACAAAATATCAGGACAAAAATACTCCATAATAAATGAATCACGGGAATGAAGCCCCTTATCCCCATATGCTACAGAACCTGTTTTAAGTCTAAGACCTGAACTTCTAGCTAATTGCTCCTTAGCATACTCATCTATCAATTTCTCAATCAGCTTAGATTGATCAACCAACCCCACACGCTCACTAGCCGCAAGCATATTACCCAGAGCACTTTTAAGCAAAGCCTCACTGACAAGTTCGTTCAACAGACTTACATCTGAATTTAACATCATCCCTATAAAAGTCACATATTCACTCACCCAAAGCCGAACTTCTTCAACTGACCCCTCTACAGAAAGCGCATAAAATTTAGCAGAAAACAACTCCCCCAGAGACAACAAATGAATCATCTTATAAGGGACCATCCCAACTAAAGTCCCAATTGCCAAAAACTGCCCAGTATTATCTAACTCCTTGTTAACCTTCATCGTCCTAAAACGCTCCAGCATTGCATCTATATCACCACCCAAATGCCAATTAATACCATCAAGCTTACCAGCCTCCCGAACATACACCATTGCCTGCTCATACTTCTCATCATCCACCACTTCCCACTCCCTCACATCCCTCATTTCATCAAAGCCACCAGCACGGTTAGTCACCTCCTTAACGCAATAACTCATACCTGAAGATTTAAAATACTCAGCAGCTGCTGCATACAAATAAAAACTATTTGCAGGATCAACACGCCTCACCTCACTCATGATTTCATCAGTCACCCACGCATCATCAACATCAATTTTAGAGACCACATAGTCCATCAATTTAACTTTATCATCAGCAGCAGAATCCATAGCAGCAGATACATCCACCGCATAAGATGCCCCCGTGTCATTAACCACTGCCCACAGTTTCAAACTACGCTGAACAGCAAACAAAGCAACAACTCCTGCTACTAAAACCAAAATATACAAACAAACCCGCCACCAAGAAAACCACTTACTCTTCTCACTCCCACTCAACGCCTCAGCCAGCCCACCATTAACCCCAAAACCCAGCATCACCTCATCATCTATTCCATTCATACCCACAACCTAAAAAAAAACCACTTCATGTCACTAACCAAAAAAAGAACCCACTAATTTCACCAAAATACCAATCACACCGCAGGAACACAAACTAAGCCAAATCACCCCAGCCCCGCGTGCAAACCAGTTAACACCAACACCATCACCACCCATTTCAATAAGCAAACCCATATGATTCAGGAAAAACGAACCCAATATCGCAAATAGAAACAATTCTTCATAATCATCATGAATCAACCCAGGAAAAACCACGCAAGATAAAAATAATAACATCAACAGAACAGTCATTATGAAACTATAAAACCCAACTACCCTCAGCACACGCCTAACCAAGACCCTCCTAGGTGTATCCAAAAACTTCCCAGGCACAACCCCACCTTGCAACGCCACAGGCTTATAATCCTTACTTGCATTCAACGCCCCAGAACTAACATTTCGCCGTGATATATTATACATACGCACACAATACCTAAAAAAAATCACCCCCAGCCATTACAAAAAAACACACATTTTCCACCCCACCAAAACACACAAAAAAACACCCTCCACACCCACTCCAAAAATTGCCGATAGACATTGCCTAAAACCGCGTAATACTTATACTACCTAGCACACACACCCTAGTTATGCGTAAACTTTCTCCACTCACCATCTTTTCAGCTATCACACTCATAGCAGCGCTCTCCTGTGCCGCCAAAAAAGAGATCATATTCAACCGTGACGTCCGCCCCATCCTCTCCCAGCACTGCTTCGCCTGCCACGGCCCTGACTCTCATGACCGTAAAGGCGAACTCCGCCTAGACACATTCGCAGGAGCCACAAAAGGAGGAGAATCTCGTAAACCTGCCATCGTCCCAGGAAAACCAGAAGAATCTGAACTCTACAAAAGACTCATAACCAATGACTCAGAAAAAGTCATGCCCCCACCACACTTCCACAAAGACCTAAATGAAAAACAAAAGAAAACTCTCCACCAATGGATTCTAAATGGCGCAGAATACCAAGGCCACTGGGCATTCATTACACCTAAAAAACCAACCCTAAACCCAGAACTCAGTAAAAAATACTCCAACCCAATAGACTCATTCATCGCCACTAGACTCAAAAAAGAAAACCTCACACTATCAAAAAAAGCCGCACCACACGTCCTAAAACGCAGACTCTCGTTCGACATCATCGGCCTCCCACCACAAATATCCAAACCAACCGAACTCAAACACCAAGACATCCCAGCAGAAATAGACCGCCTACTCGCATCTCCTCACTTCGGAGAAAGAATGGCCCTCCCATGGCTAGACGCCGCCCGATACGCTGACACCAACGGCTACTCAATCGACGGAGGAAGACACATGTGGCTCTGGCGTGACTGGGTCATACACGCATTCAACACAAACAAACCATACAACGAATTCCTAACAGAACAAATCGCAGGTGACCTCCTCCCCAACCCCACAGAAGCTCAGCGCGTCGCCACTGGATTCCAACGCAACAACGCAAACACTCACGAAGGAGGAACCATACCTGAAGAAAACCTCGTCAACTACGTCGCAGACCGCGTCAAAACCGTAGGTGAATCCATACTCGGCCTCACCACATCATGCAGCCAATGCCACGACCACAAATACGACCCCATCTCACAAGAAGAATACTACAAAATATTCGCATTCTTCAACACCGTCTCAGACAAATCACACGACGGTAACATGGGCCGTAACTCACACCCATCCATTAACGCTCTCACCTCACTATCTACACCAGCAGAAATAACCGAAATCAAACAAGAAATCACCAAAGCAAACAATCAACTCCAACAAATCAACCCCACACACCTAGCAGAGTGGGAAAAATCCATCATCCAAGACGAAAAAACAAAAGGAAAAAACTTCAAACTCTACGACCTCAAACACCTCACCGCCACCATGCCTAACGGAACACTCAGTGACCTCCACATAGAACCAAACGGTGAACGCCTCACCATAAAAAGAGGATATGACACAGGCATAAACGTCTGCTGCGAAATCCCAAAAGGAACCCCCTCAGTCAACGGAATGCGCGTCACATTCTACCCTAACAAAAACGGAAAAATAGGCTTCGGCAGACAAGGAAACATGATCCTTAACACCATCTCACCATGCTTCTCCAGCCTCCCATCAATGAACATCGACCACAACTCACTCATCCAGCCCACCAGACTCACTGCCACTAGCCACAGACCAGGATACGAACCCCACTTCCTAACAGACACCCGCGTCATCAACGGATGGTCACCAGCTAATAACTCCTCAGAGCAACACCTCACTTTCACATTCCCTGAACCAATAAACCCCACTACGCAAAACCACCTCATCACAGAATTCATATTCAACGCAGGCGCAGCAAACACCGCCAGCCAACTAAAAATACAACTCTTCTCAGGAAACGACACAGACAGCAAACACTCCCAAGAACTTATACAACTCATCAACACCAACAAAATAAACAGATCACCAGAACAACAACAACGTATCAAACAACTCTTCATCAAACACTCCCCACACAAATCAAGACAACGCACCCGCCTCAGCAACCTCAATGAACGCCTCGCCGTCCTGACCAAAAAACACCCCACCATGGTCATGAACACAGCCAAAAAACCACGCACCACTCGCTTCCTAGAACGCGGTGACTACGCATCACCCAGACACACCGTCACACCAGGAACACCAGCATTCCTTCCTCCACTCAAACCAGCAAAAGAAACAGCCAACAGACTAGACCTAGCTAACTGGCTAACCAGACCAGACCACCCCCTAACAGCCCGCGTTGCCGTAAATAACATCTGGGCCATATTCTTCGGCCAAGGACTCGTATCCAGTAGAGCAGACTTCGGATCACAAGGCGCCTACCCCTCACACCCAGAACTCCTAGACTGGCTCGCAGTTCACTTCCAAGAAAGCGGCTGGAACATCAAAGAACTAGTCAAACTCATCGTCACATCACAAACATACCAACAACAATCAAAACCCACTCCACAACTACTCAAAAAAGACCCACTTAATAAACTACTTGCCCGCGGCCCCAGATTCCGCCTCCCAGCTGAACACATCCGGGACCAAGCACTCGCACACTCAGGACTCCTAGTCCCACGCATCGGCGGACCATCCGTAAAAACCTACCACCCAGGTGACCTATGGAGACAAGTATCCCACTACGGATCCTCAAGAGCCACCGCACAGTCCTACCACAGAGACAACGGAGAAAAACTCTACCGCCGCTCCATGTACACCTACTGGAAACGCACACTCCCACCACCATCACTAGCCGTATTCGATGCTCCTAACAGAGAAGTCTGCCTCTCAGGCCGCGGCACCACCAACACTCCACTCCAAGCCTTCATCCTACTCAACAGCCCACAATACATCGAAGCATCACGCATCCTTGCCGCCAACACACTCAAGGCAAATCACCCAGATGACCTAACGCGTATCCATGCAGTATTCACTCAGATCACTGGACGCCATCCACTAAAACACGAAATAAACATACTCCAAAAAGAACTAAACAAAGAACTCACTCACTACAACACTAACCAACAAGCCGCCAAAAAACTCCTCCTCATTGGCGACTCCCCACCATCAAACCTACCCGCACCACAACACGCCGCCTGGACTAACCTCTGCCAGCTCCTACTCAACCTCTCAGAAACAGTCACTCGCTACTAACTCATACCATGTCTGATTCACCTGACCTATCCACACTATTCAACCGCCGCGCATTCCTCAGTACCGTTGGTAACTCCTTCGGAGCCGTCGCCGCTAACGCCATCATAGGTGGAAACACCCTATCCGCAGCAGCACCCACTCTAGGAGCTCCATTCCACGCACCTAAAGCCAAACGCGTCATCTACCTATTCCAGTCAGGCGGACCATCACACGTTGACCTATTCGATGGCAAACCATCACTCCAAAAACTCCAAGGAAAAGCACTCCCAGACGAAGTCCGAGGCGGACAGCGAGTCACCGGCATGACCGCTAACCAAAAAGCATTCAACGTCATGCAACCACTCGTCGGTGGTAAACAATGCGGCGATGCAGGCGCATGGATCTCAGACCTACTCCCATACACCCAGAAAATAGCCGACAAATTCTGCCTCATCCGCTCCATGCAGACAGAAGCCATTAACCACGACCCCGCAGTCACACTCATCAACACAGGATCCATGCAGCTCGGTAACGCATCACTAGGTTCATGGCTATCCTACGGACTCGGAAGCGAAAACGAAAACCTCCCATCCTACATGGTCCTCCTCTCACAAGGAACAGGTAAAAACCCAGGTCAACCCATCTTCTCTCGCCTCTGGGGCAGCGGCTTCCTCCCATCAGAACACCAAGGCGTCCTCCTACGCTCCGGAGCAGACCCAGTCCTCTACCTTGATAACCCACCAGGAATTAACCACTCACAAAGACGCAGCCAGCTAGACACTCTAGCAGCCATGAACCAGTCATTCCAAAAACAACACTTCGACCCAGAAACAATCGCTCGTATCCAAGCATACGAAATGGCATACAAAATGCAAACATCCGTCCCTGAACTAACAAACCTCAAAGACGAACCAGAATCCACCTACGAACTCTACGGCAAAGAATCCCGCAGACCGGGATCCTACGCCGCTAACTGCCTACTCGCACGCCGCCTCATCGAGAGAGGCACACGCTTCGTTCAGCTCTTCCACCGCGGCTGGGACCAACACGTCGCCCTCGGATCACAACTCCGTAGCCAATGCATTGACACAGACCAAGCATCAGCAGCACTCATCACAGACCTAGAAAGACGCGGACTCCTAGACGAAACACTCGTCATCTGGGGCGGTGAATTCGGACGCACAGTCTACATGCAAGGCGGCGGTGTCAACGCTGGCAGAGACCACCACGGCAGAGCATTCTCAGTCTGGATGGCAGGCGGCGGAGTAAAACCAGGCGTCTACGGATCCACAGACGACTACTGCTGGAACATCACAAACCCAGCAGAAGCCGTAAACATCCGCGACTTCAACGCCACCATCCTACACCTCCTCGGCATCGACCATAAACGCTTCTCATTCCCCTACCAAGGACTCGACCAAAGAATCACAGGCGTCAAACCAGCACGCGTCATCACAGACATCATCGCCTAACAAATCCACACACCTCTGAACAAACTCAAATTAAACAAGACAAAAACAGGAACAATTTTTGTCTAATCCTAAGTCACCACCCAAGAACACCACACACAACATAACTAAAAAGTAACACAACCATTAAACAAAAGCCCCCCCTTCCCCCGTCAAACCCTCGCAGCACAAATTTAAAAAACTGCCAAATCAACACCCCTCCCCGCTCAACTGCGATGCACCATTGCTTAAAATACCAAGCTATGAAACCAATCAGACAAATGGCAGAATAGCTTTTATTTCTATCAACAAGCGACCATAGAATAACGTGCGCATCAAGACTCAGGCATAACGCAAATAGTAACATAAAACAAAAAAACAAATGCCCACCTTCACCCTTTACGAGAAGCAAGATTCAAAATAAATCACTGCTAATATTTGGTTTCACTAGTTTAAAAGAACCGCATAACTAGCCAGAAATAAACATCTTGCATGAAAACCAAGTTCACATATAATGAAATTTGTGCATATAAACCTATAACAAACACCCAATAATGAAACTACTTAACATAGCACTATTATCGAGTTGTCTAACTTGCTCCATATCAGCAAATGTCAACCTAGGCCCAATCTGGTTCATAGGTGACTCCATCACACAGTCAAATGCTGATGGTGACTCCAGCGGTTCTCCACGAGAATCCTTATACCAGCTTCTAACAGCTGGTAACTACAACTTCTCATACACCGGCCACAGAACCAACAATACAGACGGGCTCCCCACTTCAGGAAACACCCCTGCCACAAATCTATACCACTATCACTCCGGTGTCAGCGGCTCTCTCATTGGAACCGATACCGCTGGCAGAACAGACATGACAGCGAACATACCCACTTGGTGGAACTCAGGCCGCCTCCAGTTTGCCGAACCAACAATTGCACTCATCATGCTAGGCACCAACGACACAGACATCAATGATGACGTTGCTAACGCACCAGACAGAATGGGAACACTCATAAACACCATCCTCAACCAGCCAGGCGGAGATGATACCTCATTCTTCGTCGCTCAAATCCCACCCAACCTTGCCAACGCCACTGAAAATAATCGCGTGATCGACTTCAACAACGGCCTAGCTACTCTAGTATCTGACCTCCAGAATACCGGATTAGATATTAACCTAGTCGACATGTACACCCCCATTAATGCAGATACAGGCAACCTAATGAGAGATACATTACACACCAATGCAGCTGGAAACGACGTGCTAGCTCAGCAATGGTTCAATGCCATCGAAGACAGATTCGCACCAGTTCCTGAACCAACAACAGCATTCCTATTCAGCTTTGTCGGCCTTACAGCTCTGATCAGAAATCGCAGATAAATACACAACATACTAACAATTATGAAATCTTTGAAAATAACCTTAATCGCTTCAGCTATAAGCTTATATCATATACTATCACTAACCGCAGCCATAGACATCGCTTCCGTTAACAGCCCGCTTGATGCAGACTACAGCGCAGACGTATCAAACTCAGACCTAGTAAACTCAGGATCATCCAGCCTCTCAGCAGTATCTTTCTCAGAGACACCTTGGTTCGGACCAAATGCTCACAACGACGGAACCGTCGGTATTGTCAACAACACATCCACAATTACATGGTGGAGAGGAGCCATTGCGGGATCAACATACTCAATCACATACCAACTAGACACAACAACCAACACCTCCGGATATGACATAAACTCCATCCAGACCATTCACGGTTGGACAAATAATTCAGGTAACCAAAAAAACCAAAATTACGTGGTGGATATCAGCGTCGTCGGCAGCGCCGGATTTAACGCATTAGCCTCAGTAGCATACCTGCCCTTCACTTCAGCAGACAACACAGCCTCCTCTAAAATCAATATCACAGAAGACTCCACAGGCATACTCGCATCCGGTGTCGATGAGATCCGCTTCACCTACACAGTACCTCCCTCAGCAGGAAGAAACCCAAGCCCCACTATCAGAGAAATCGACGTCATCGGAACACCAACAACCATACCAGAGCCATCAGCTTCCACCCTCTTCGCTATGAGCATCATAGGGTGCCTACTAAGACGCAATAGATAATAAAATCTCTCCATAAACACTACAACAGCGACGAATCTTAACAATTCGTCGCTTTTTTATTACCCCCATAATAAACTCAAAGAAAAGCATCAGCACACCCACTATTGACTTAACCCCCCACTATTTTACTCTTACAGCACAACCTTACCACAACGTAAAACCCATCATGACCAGAATCAAAATCATCCTACTAACTCTAATTTACTCCATAACACTCCTCTCCGCTCAAGTGAAAATCGCCTGTGTAGGAGACTCCATCACATTCGGATCAGGTATCAAACAACGTGAAACCCTAAGCTATCCAAGCCAACTCAGATCAATGCTTGGCAAAAACTATGAAGTCAAAAACTTCGGCGTCAGCGGCTGCACCATGCTCCAAAAAGGTGACAGACCATACATGAAAACAACCACCTACAAAGCATCACTAGAATATCAACCCGATATCGTCATCATCAAACTAGGCACAAACGACTCAAAACCACGCAACTGGAAACACAAAACAAGCTTCCCTAGCAGCGCCAACAAACTCATCACCTCCTACCAACAACTCAACTCAAAACCCAGAATCATCCTCTGCAAGCCAGTACCAGTTATCGGATCAGGCCGCTGGGGCATCACAGAAAAAATACTCAGAAACGATGTAGCAAAACAAATTGCTAAAGTCGCCTCATCCATGAACATCGAACTCATAAACCTCCACATCCCGCTCCGAGACAAACCAGAACTCATACCAGACACCGTCCACCCAAACGCAGAAGGCGCCAAACTCATAGCACAACACCTAAACCAATACCTCTCACAACCCAGAGATAAATCATTCAAATTCGTCACTAGCAACAACTCATCCGAAAGCTATTTCCACGGCTTTAAAATGCTCTCCTGGAATAAAAATAAACATCGTATCGTGATCCCTAAATTAGCAGCCCAGGGCAAACCCTGGATCTGGCGCGCCAGATTCTGGGGCCACCAACCTCAATTCGATATCCAAATGTTAGAACTCGGCTACCACATCCTATACTGTGACGTTGCTAACCTATTCGGAGCTCCATCTGCTGTAAAACGCTGGGACAACTTCTATCAAATCACACAACAAAAAGGCCTTAACCCAAAACCCATCCTAGAAGGCATGTCGCGCGGCGGACTCATCATCCACAACTGGGCAGTCGCTAACCCAGACAAAGTAGCAGGAATCATCGGCGATAACTGCGTCATGGACTTCAAAAGCTGGCCGGCAGGCATGGGTGCAGCAAATACATCAACGCGCGCATGGAACAATTGCAAATCTGCATACAACTTCAAAACCGATGCCCAAGCAAAAACCTACAAACTAAACCCCATAGACACACTCAACAAAATCAAACAAGCTAACATCCCCCTTCTCTACCTCATCGGCCTGAATGACAAAGTAGTTCCTGCCAGCGAAAACGCATCACTAGCAGAAGAAAAACTAAAACCATACCAACACCTAACAATAATCAACAAACCAGGAAAAGGTCATCACCCACACTCACTACCCAACCCTGCACCAATCACAAAATTCGCTCTCAAATGCTCAGGATTTCTAAACGCACCCCTCCCCACTAAATAAACCTACTTCCCTCCCCACTCCGTTCGCACCAATACCTTGTCAACAACCCCTCTAACAGAACTCAAGTCGCTAAGATCATAATTAATACTTCCAGACTTAAAGGCTCCCTCACCCGTTCCCAAAAGTGATAAAAGAGTATAAGGATTCGTAGACTCAGGGTCCACTAATCCCACATACAGAACCGAGGGCTGTTCATCACCAGCTACATTAACTTCCACATAAACAGCAAACGCATCTCGTGAGCTCAAATTATTAGCCAAATCAAATTTGTGATTCTTTGTCGGACCAGAAATAGCATCATGCAACCCATCCGGCCCCACCCCACAGATAGCCGTATATCGGTTCCTCCACACTGGCAAAATCTCTCCTCGCTTCACCTCACCACCCTCCCACCCCACATCCTCAGAAAACCTCAAACCCTCAGAAATATACAGCGTCTCTATCATAGATCCAGACTTCGTCTCCACCCATATCGCCACAGACTTCTCCGCCTCCTCACCAGCCTTAGTCCAATCTAACATAACATCAATAGAAGAACGCTCCGTAGCTAACTTAAATGCATACAACCCAGCCTCACCAGCCTCACCTAGCACATCACTCCGATGCCTAAAAATCTCACCTTTATGCCTAGACTCATAACTAAGACCCACCACCTCTCGTGCACCCGGCCACGCATACCAAGCTGCTGACCAATACAAACCACTAAATAACAAACTCAGCACAATAGGCATAATGTTCCAGCCGCCCTTCCCCCGCACCATAGAACGCATCTGCCGCAGCCTACCCAGAATATGCACCCCTATCAACACCGTCACAGCAAAACCACAAAGCATGTGAACCCGCGTAACCTCAATGCTAAAAGGCTGAAAAAAACGCACCACACCCGTCACAACAAGCGCAAGAAAATTCAGTAACATACAAAGATGACTGAACCGATAAAGTGTCTTATTTCTCATCCCCTTTAAAACCAATCAAAGCCCTTAACTCTTTGATATGTTTTTCATAAACCCCGCGTGGACTCGTATCATACTTCTTACACAAAGCAGCAGCATACCCACACGCCACTCCCATCTGACCAGTCGTATTCATCACCCTAGGTCCACATAGCCCAATGTGCGAACAACTAAAACAACGACCAGCCATCATGAGATTCGGAATCTCCTTAGAATACAGCGACCGAAAAGGTATATAGTAATGTTTCTTCAACTTACGAAATAAAGCCTTAGATATAAAATCCACCACAAAACCCTTCAAAACCTTCTGATAATGAGCATCTATCTCACGCTTTTCCACCACCACCGTGTCAGGAAAATAAGTAGCGTCAATAATATCATTCATCGTATACACATGATCACCCAGCAACCTCCGTGACTCACGCTTACCGCCAATATAAGCCACCCACTCAAGCTTATACTTCGCATTCAATGGATTCTTCTTCACATTTGAAAAATTCCCATACACCGCCCGGAACATATGATCACGTATCGCCTCACCATCATCTATCTGATGTTTATCATTCGCAGAATACTCCCAATACCACTCAGACTTCGGCTCTGCATAACTCTTCGCCACATCCTTAGCCCACGGTGTAGAAGGAAACGTCTCCAGCTTATCAGACTGCACACTATTCCACATCACCGTTGTCCCCATCACCCTATTATCTTTTTGCTTCGGGGACCACAGATCCCCATGCTTATCCCACCCCTCACCATACGTATCCCTTGACTCCCGACCATAGCTGGATGTAGCTCCAGCCTTATGCCCCACTATCCCATCACCCGTACAGTCAATAAATCGCTTACCATTGAAAACCATCCGGACCTGACTTGTGTTACTCCTAGCCTCTAAACTGAATATCTTTCCCCCATGCATATTCACTGCATCCACGGAATAATCTTTATACACAGTAACATTCTCAGCATCCCTCATCGTCGCATGACGCTTCGCCTCATCCTCATAAGCCTTCTTTGAGCCATTCGGCCAATGCCTCGTATCCAGCTTCTTTAATATCCTGCCCACCTTACCATGTATCCCCAAGGTATGCACCCGCACTTCACTACTTGCATTCCCTCCTAGCACAGGCCTGTTAGATATTAAAGCCACCTTCAACCCCTGCTCACCAGCTGCAAGAGCCGCAGCACAACCAGCAACCCCTCCTCCAGCCACCACTAAATCATACTCCTCTGAATGCAATGCCATCGTACGATGATATCTCTGCCTCCAAGCACCTAACGCCTCTAACTCAGCCGGAGGAACAAATGATTCATCCCTCGTAAAATATATCGCATCACATCGCCCCTCAAAGCCAGTAAGATCCACTAACTCTATCTGGTTATCACCAGCTTTCAGCTTTACCTTTACCCCCTTCTGCCAGTCCCAACCCGCCTCAGTCCCAAAAACCGTTTCTAACAGAACTCCATTCACCTTCAGCTTAAATCTACCAGGCGCATCCCACTCCCCAGGACACCAGTCTCTAGTTCTCACCCATACCCTATACTCACCCACTTCACCCACCGCAAAACTAGTCTTAGCATTTGCAACAGGCACACCCATCCCATGAGCCAGCAAATAAGGGCTACCCATTTGCTCTATAAACTGAGGGTCCACCTTCCAGCCTCCCTTATCCTCAAAAGTCACAGCATCTAACAAAATAGCTTCTAAACCCCCACCCAGCGGATCAGTATCCGTATCCGCAAGTACCGATGATGCCCCAGCCATACTAGCCAGCTTAAGAAAATTCCTACGCTTAATCATGATTTTATATTCTAGAACTAAAAGACATCATCCCCACCTATTCTGAAGCCACTACTTCCGCTTCCGCCTCGCAGCATGCGCCTCATAACTCGGAGCCTCCACATCCTTGCGGATCTGATGATAACGCCTAACCAAATCCTCCTGAACCTCCTTGTAAGACTCATCACCATAAATACTCCGCATCTCCTGTGGATCTTTCTCTAAATCAAACATCTGCCACTCCTTCGTATCAGGTATATAAAATAACTTATATCGCTTCGTCCTCACGCCAAAATGCTGCGGCACACGGTGCACACCAAGCTCATAATAAGAATAATAAACTATATCCCTTAAATCTTTCTTCTCACCTTTTAACACAGGAACCAACGACAACCCCTGAACATCCGCAGGCGATTTCAAACCAGCCATCTCCATAAATGTCGGAGCATAATCAATATTCTGAATCATCGCATCAGGCCTACTCCCTGGCTTTATCACTCCAGGCCATTTAATCACAAACGGCATCTTAAATGACTCCTCAAACATCCAGCGCTTATCATACCAACCATGCTCACCTAAATAAAACCCCTGATCAGATGAATAAATCACTATCGTATTCTTACTCAACCCATTCTTCTCCAGATACTTCGTCACACGCCCTACACACTCATCCACAGACTTCACAGTCCCCAAATAATTCTTCATGTAACGCTGATACTTCCAACGAACCACATCCTTATCACTCAGCTTACCACCCTTAAAATCTTTTATAAACTCCTTATTCAACGGCCCATAATGCGCATCCCATACCTTCTTCTGCTCAGCATCCATTCTCTTATACTCAATAGGCGGACCCATCGTCCCCGTCAGCTTCGCCCCATCCATCTCCTCTTTACGTATCTTCAAATCATAAACCCACCAAAAATGACGATCTATCTCCATCTCATTCTTAGGTAACTCACCACTCCTATTCTCATAATTATCAAACAAACTATCAGGCTCAGGTATATTAACCCCATCAAAAAGATTCAAATGCCGTAACGCAGGTGAAAACGTCCTATGCGGAGCCTTATACTGACACATCAGTAAAAACGGCTTCTCCTTATCCCTTCCATCCAGCCACTTCAAAGCCTTATCCGTCGTTATGTCCGTTACATATCCATGCTCACGCTTCCTACTACCATCCATCTGGATAAAATCAGGATTATAATAATTCCCCTGACCCGGCAATATCTCCCAATAATCAAACCCAGTAGGATCCGTCATCAAATGCCACTTACCTATAACCGCTGACTGATAACCACTCTTGCCCATATCCTTCACAAAAGTCCACTGACTCTGATCAAAACCCTTTCCCTCAGAATTCCTCATAAACCCATTCTTGTGACTATGCTTGCCAGACAAAATATTCGCTCGTGACGGACCACAGATCGAATTCGCACAAAATGAATTATTAAAAATCGCACCCTCCTTCGCCAACTGATCAATATGTGGAGTCGGTGCCGTGCCCGCTAACCTCCCACCATAAGCAGAAATCGCATTAAGAGCATGGTCATCAGAAAATATAAACACAATGTTCGGCCTCTCATCAGACTTCTTGGCATCCTGAGCATCAGACCTCAGTAACCCAATGCCAAATACACAGCTAAATACAGCAACAGATAATATACTAGATAGTTTCATAAAATAGGAATAATTGATTCTTAGCATAAGTGTATGACTCACCCCCCTATTATCAACAAATAAATTTCCTCCATGTGAATTCCCATCCACTTAGCAGCCGAAACCCTTATTCATACAAAACCTATTTTAATACCTTCATCTAGAAATACTACCTGATAGTTGTATCACTTGGTAGAATCTGCTTCTTCAACAACTTCTGCACACTCAACTCAAAAGCATTCTTTGCCACCCCTTTCCCACTCGCCTTCTTCGCCATCTCCTCAGCTATATGCTTTTCTCGGGCTGTAATCAATGCATCCATCTCCTTCTTGATCTTAACTCGCTGCTTAAGCTTATCATCCAGTAACTTTACCAAATCACCTTGAGCCAACTTCTTATACTTTGCAGGTAAAAAATCAGAATTCAAATTCTTCAAGTCAACCTTCTTATCACCCCACTCTGAGACCAAATCATTATCACCAAGAAACGCTTTATAACTACCAGAGTGATTCGATAAACACGCCGCACGCCAAGCATTACCCTCAGTATTCTTCTTAAGTATCGCATTAGAATGATCTACCTTCCACTTTGCCTGCTCCTGTCTCTTCAAGTCACCATAAGGGATCACAGACAAATTAAGCTGCAAAGTCAAATCCGCAATAGGCTTATCCTGTGGACAACTAATCGCCACCGAACCCCCATCCTGCGGAAGCACTATATACTCCCCACCACCCAGTCTAGCAATATGCTTCCATGGCTGTACCGTCTGCCTCATGTTACCACACTGAACCGTATTCACCGTGATCCCTTTCTCTTTTGCTAGATTACAACTCACTGTGTAATCAACATCCTGTTTATAATCCATATGAGGCGGCGCATCACCAACTAAGAAAATAATGCGTGAAACATGATTCCCCTCAGTCCAGTGAACTTTCGTGACAGCCTCATTCAGTGCTTGATTAACAGACTCTGGCATGTCGCCACCACCACCAGCATGAAACTTCATCAACTGAGAATGCACCACATCTAAATCCTCATTCAAATTCGTCAATTGCGTAACATAAGCATCCCCCTTATCGCGATAAGCCACCAGCGAGAACCTTATCTTTGGCGAACCCTGAAGCTGAGATATCTGGCTAGCTATACTCCAGATCTTCTGTTTCGCAGCACTGATTAACCCACCCATAGAACCCGTAGTATCCAGCACAAAACATACCTCAACAGTCTTCTTCTGCTTCTTCGTTACAACCCTGATATCCCCAGTCAAAGACTTACCCATATCCCCAGGTGCAGCCATCAGTGGTGAAATCCCCATAGCGAAGCAAGATGTACCAGCTCCAATAATAATCTTCTTTAATGTATTCATAGTAAAATCATATTAGCACCTCATAACAAATTTACTGTAAATTGATTGTAAAGCATACTCAAAACCACCTTCCCTCCCCATCATAACTATGCTACCAAAGCATCCACTTGAAATACCCAGATCACATCCACCACGCACTTACCCAAGCACTAGAAAACTCAGACCTCAGCCACGCACTCCACCCGGCTTCCCCCTCATCTGAGATGGCACCACTATGCCTAGCAGACACAGACAGGCACTCCGGCCTCTCATTCATCATCGCCGCAGCAGCCCACCACCATAAGAAAAACAACAACAAATCACGCGTCTGGTTCATCTCAGAACTCCCACGCCTAAACCAAGCCCTCTCCGCAGAACTCGCATTCTGGAACATCCACTCCCATATACTACTCGCTAAAAATTCCCACTCCGCCACCACCGAACTAGACGACCCTGAAGCCAATGCAGACCGCCTAAACACACTCGCCAACATCATATCTGGATCCATTGACCTCATCATCACCTCACAGCTTGACTCCCCCTGCCCATCACCAAAAGCACTCTCACTACAAGACACCACCCTAGAAACAGGAACAGAACAAGACCCAGACCAACTCATCCAGCTCCTCGAAAAAGCAGGATTCGAGCGCGTCGACCACATCCACAACAGAGGACAATACGCACTCCGCGGCGGCATCCTAGACACCTACACATGGCAAGCTCCTCTTCCCATCAGAATCGAATTCTTCGACACAGAAATCGACTCCATCCGCGAGTTCGACATCAACACACAAACATCCATCCGCAAACTCAATCAAACAAACATCCACCTAACAGAACCAAAAGAAACAGCAACCGCTGCTGACTACATAGAAAAAAACGACCTCATCATCACCCTCGAACACGAAAACCACAACCCACAAACACTCACCAACCACACAAACAACCTCATCATCTCGTCAGACCCACTCGCCAACCTATCCATTCACCCATCCCCACTCGGCGCATTCGAAGCAGGAGACTTCGTCCTCCAAGAAAACAAACGCCACGCATTCACCAAGCAACTAGCCGAATGGAACAAAGACCTCTGGAACACCCACATCATATTCTCTAACAACGGAGAAAAAGAACGTTTCACCGAGCTAATGGGTGACTCCAGCCTCAACGGACTAGAAGTCTCCATAGCCAACAATAACCAGACAGCAACCCACTCCAGCCCGCCCGCACACGGCTTCATCATCCCCACAGCCAAACTCGCCGTCATCTCATCCGCAGAACTCTTCGGCCGCTACCAAACATCAAACAACCGAAAAAATAACCACCTCGAACACCAGCGAAAAGCACGAGCACAAACAGACATCCTAGACATCGAAAAAGGGGACCTCGTCGTCCACACAGAATACGGTATCGGCAGATTCCAAGACATAACCACAGACACAGACGGAACAGAAGAAATCAACATCCGCTATCACAACAAAGCCATCCTCTCCGTCCCCATAGACCAAGCTCACCTCCTCGCCAAATACGTAGGCATGGGAGGTAAATCACCCACACTCTCCAAACTCGGAGACGCAAAATGGGCCCGCGCACGAAAATCCGCAGAAAAGTCCATCATGGACTACGCCGCCCAGCTACTCCGGCTACAAGCAGAAAGACAAGTCCAAAAAGGCCAAGGACACCCTCCAGACACCAAATGGATGTGGGAATTCGAAAACTCATTCCGCTACACAGAAACTCCAGACCAGCTCACCGCCATCGAAGACACTAAAGCAGACATGGAATGCCCCAAGCCCATGGACCGCCTCATCTGCGGTGACGTCGGATTCGGTAAAACAGAAGTCGCCATCCGCGCCGCA
This sequence comes from uncultured Verrucomicrobiales bacterium, assembly GCA_937934595.1. Lineage (GTDB taxonomy): Bacteria > Verrucomicrobiota > Verrucomicrobiia > Verrucomicrobiales > Akkermansiaceae > Rubritalea. The sequence continues at coordinate 25,775 of CALGZA010000019.1, forward strand.
TTCAAAGCCGTAACAGGTGGAAAACAAGCCGCCATCCTAGTCCCCACCACCGTCCTCGCAGAACAACACTGGCGCACATTCCGCGAACGCATGAGCGACTACCCAATCCGCATCGAACTACTCAACCGCTTCCGCAAACCAGCAGAAATCCGCTCCACCATCAAAGGCCTCGCAGACGGATCCGTAGACATCGTCATCGGCACCCACAGACTCGTCTCAAACGACATCCACTTCCAAAACCTCGGAGTCGCCATCGTCGACGAAGAACAACGCTTCGGAGTCAAACATAAAGAAAAATTCAAAGAACTCTTCGCCGGCATTGACCTCCTCACACTCTCAGCCACACCCATCCCACGCACACTATACCTCTCACTCATGGGCACCAGAGACATGTCCACCATCGACACCGCTCCACCTAACAAAGTCCCCGTCCAAACCTCCATCTGCGGATACGATGAACGCATCATCCGCAACGCCATCACAAGAGAAATGGAACGAGGCGGCCAAATCTTCTTCCTCCACAACCGAGTCCAAACCATCCAAACCATGAGGGACAAAATCAACGCCCTCGTCCCAAACGCCAAAATCCTCATCGGCCACGGACAAATGGAAAAAGACGAACTCGAAAACGTCATGCGTACCTTCGTCAACGGAGAAGCAGACATCCTACTCGCCACCACCATCATCGAAAGCGGCATAGACATCCCAAATGCCAACACCATCATCATCGACCGCGCTGATCGCTTCGGACTAGCAGACCTATACCAGCTCCGCGGCAGAGTAGGCAGAGGAGGAACAAACGCCTACGCCATTCTACTCATCCCACGTGACCTCACAGTAGGAGGTGACGCCACCAAGCGCATCAACGCCATCAAACAATACACAGCACTCGGATCAGGATTTAAAATAGCCATGCGAGACCTAGAAATCCGCGGCGCAGGAAACCTCCTAGGCACCAAACAATCCGGACACATCTCCAGCGTCGGATTCGACCTCTACTGCCAGCTCCTTCGCCAGTCCATCGAACGCCTCCGCGGAAACAAAAACGCCATCCGCATAGACGTCACACTAAGAGCAGACTTCCTAAACTTCACCGAAAGCGGAACACCAAACAACAACAACAACAACAACAATCACCGCCCCCCCTCCCCCGCTAACCTAAACTGTTTCATCCCGGCCAAATACATGACCGAACCCACCATGCGCATCCGCGCATACAAACAACTCGCAGAAGCAACCTCAGAAAACACCATCCAACAACTCAAAGAAAACTGGCAAGACCAATACGGCAAACTCCCAACACCAGCCCACAACCTCCTAGACACCACACTCCTAAAAATAGCTGCCAGCAAAGCCAACATCACCAGCATCGAAATCAAAGCCCAGCGCCTCATGCTCACACGCAACAACCAATACATCATGCTCTCCCAAACCAAATTCCCCCGCCTAACAGCCACAAACCCAAAAGCAAAAATCAAAGAAGCACTCAACATGCTCAAAAGCATCTAATCCTCCCTAAAAAGACTACCAATCATGTAACGCACCTCTCCCACCCCCGCGCCATCTTCCGCCCCCTAAAACACTCTCGCTCATTCCCTATAAAAAAGATCAACCCAACAGAAAAAAACAAAAAACCTAAACCCACATACATCCAGCTAGCACCAGTCACCCCTGGCTCCAAAACACTAAATTCAACATCACTAGGATCATAATACACCTCCACCAAGCGCTCCACAGGATAGCGCTCCACCACCTTAGCCGCCCTCTCCCGGCTTCCTGAATTCAATTCACTAACCGCCACACTATCTCCCTTATAGCTCCTGTCATCCACTACATAACGATAAGTAACGTCCACACCATAAGAGACATCATCTCCGCTATTATCTACAGAAACCTCACTAGCCAAAACCACTCCCTCAACACTAGGCCAAAACTCACTCTCTTTCGCCTTAACAAGTTCAAACACCCCATTAACAAATAAAAACAACCCCAACAACATAAAGACTACTATAAATAAACGAAGAAACCACAAAACCCCCTTCATATCACTAAAATCAAACACAGAATCATATACCAGCACATCACCCGGTTCATAACGATCAGCATCCACTTCCTCCTCCATAGAACTCGCTCCGTCTAACATCGAATCATCACCATACGCACCATCCCTCAGCTCATCATCAAAAGAATAATCCACAGGTTTCAACCACTTTTTTATCACATAACTTACCACCTCCATCACCCCCTCTTCAGCCCACCTAAAGATCTTCAGCGTTGTATCCGCCCCTCTCAACTGCACAGAATAACGCGCAGAACCGTAGCTGGAACCACTAGAATCAACATACAGATTCCTAAGTGCTGATCGATCATACTTCTCTACCCTCTTTATCTCGCCACTTCTCCACCTCTCATTAGTCAACGTATTCTCACTAAAAATATACCTCTCCAGAACGCCCAGCTTCCTAACACCCATAATAAAAAGCACTAAACCTCCCAAGGCAATAATTCCACCCACAACCAACAGCATAATATCCCCCCCATTAAAATCGCAACCTGCCCACCAAAGCCCCAACCCAAACAGCAACAGAAATAAACTAATTAATATCTGCTGAACCCCCAGCCTAGTCCTATTTTTTTCTATCACATAACCCTTCGCAGAAACCTCATCACCACTAATACGAATCACCCTAACACCCTGCTTTTTAAAAAAACGTTCTAACACACCCGCGTCATTCTCACTAAAATAAAACCCGTCCATCGCATCATAACAAGGCAAACCTCCCTGCCCAGACAAACTACTCAGCATCTCACTAGCTAACCACCTCAAATCAGCCTCCTCATGGCCATAACCAAAGTTAATCCGCGTCTTATCAAGCCCCTCCACCACTATACCATAATCAGGCTTATCATTAGTCTCTGATGACGAATATAATCCTATCCTCATAACCTCATCTTCCGCAAAAGAACTAATAAAACCCTTATTGAACAACTCTCTCACCACCTCCACCCCACCTCCGCGTATCCTCACCTTATACTGAGTATAGCGGCGCTTAATGCCAAAAAATAATAACCCAACACCAAGCATAAAAAGCACCCCTATACCAAAAACAACCATCACCGAAACCCATGACATTGAAAAATCAACTATTCCAATAACAACAGCAAGAACTACTAACAAACATAAAACCGCACCCACTATCATCCCACCCCCCAAGCCACATCGTGCAGGTAATATAAATTCACTACCACCCGCTACTACACCTACCTTAACCCTACTTCTCACATCTTTCTCAAACATAACCCAAACACCCTTAATCTAACCAAGAAAATTGTCATCAAAAAAACAATTCATACACGCCTGATATAGATCCTACCCAGTTAGTAGACGCATGAAAATAACCACAATCACCAACCCCTCATTGAAACCCAAGAGAATAAGTGCCACCACCCCCAACATAACAAACCATCACCTCCCCTTCTTCTTCAGCTTAGACTTCTTATTCTGGAGAGGTTTAGATCGTGGCCCACTTTTACGCTGCTTGTTCCTCGTAGAAACCTTTAACGCATGCTTCGCATACACAAATCCTTCTGCCACAGCCCTCGGAAAACGAACCTCTATCAACTCCTCCAAACTCTCTAACAACTTATTCCCCTTGGGATTCACAAAACTAAAAACCCTCTCCATTGACGGAGTAAGCACCTGTTCCTCATAATCCTTTATAAGCTCAGGAAAATCCACATTAATAATCGTCTTCACTCCACTAATATCTAGATTACGCGCGCTAGCCTCCGTTACCACCAGATAGCTTAACCGGCCAGCAACATGCTCTTCCAATGCAGCCTCCCTAGCCGTAACCTTCTTCTTCCCATGTATAGAATCAACATGAAACCCAGACTGACTCAGCGCAGTCGTCAGCGTATGAACCTCATCAGTCATTCGTAAATAAATCATCGCTGATCCCATACTCGCATCATGAACAATAAGATGCTTTAGAAGCTCAAGCTTCTCATGATTATATACCTCGTAAATCGCCTGCTCTGTAGTTTTCCCTGACATAATAATAACTCTTTTTTAAACTAATAACTCCGAAATCATCCCCTCTAACCTAGATAGTAACTCCTCATCCTCCACCTTCCCCCCATCAGGAGAACTCACATAAATCGTATCTATTGCAGCACCCTTCTCAGTACATATACGCGCATGAACAGTCTGCAACCCACACCTACCTATTGCCAGAAAAACATCATGTAACAACCCTATCCTATCCTGAGCCTGAATTTCAATAGCCGTATAATGTATACTCAAATGATTATTCGTATACGCTCTAACAGGAAATGGAATACCACCCTCAGCCCTATCCTTCCGTAAATAGTTCTTCTTCTTCCGTAAATACAAAGCCGGATCATAATCCTCCTGAAGGACAAGCTTCTTCACCTTCTCCCCTACCCTACGCTTCACACTAGCATCAGTTACAGGCTTATGATCCACCGTGCAAACCTGGAAAAGATCACACGCCACATCATCAGTCCTAGTATACACATCAGCAGCTATAATATTCAACTCTTCAGAAGCCAAAGCACAGCAAAACTTCTCTAACAAAAGAGGCGCATTCCAACACGTTACCACTATCTCAGTATACGCCCTATCAGAACGAGATATCCAACGTACATCTGCAGACCTCCCATCACCCACCTTACCATCAGCTTCAAAAAACTTAGCCACCGACCTCACATGCTTCGCTATATTTACGGGCTCCCTAAATCGAAAATACCGCATCGGCATCGTCTTAAAGTGAACTTCTAACTGATCATGGTACTTAGCATCAAGACAACCTCGTGTCACCTTAAGTAAAGCCACCTTCTCCTCATCCAATGAAGCATTATAACTCTCCTTCCCATTCCTCAAAAATTCAGCTGTAGAATGATACAGCTGCAACATCAAAGACTCCTTCCATGGAGACCAAGCCTCCTCATTCGTCCCGTTTGAGTCCACATAAGTAAACAAAAATAACATACTAAGGCGCCGACGCGAACCCATAATATTTGCGAACTCCTCTATAACAGCAGGATCATCCAGATTCCTATTCGTCGCATAACGCCAAAACGTTAAATGATGATCTACCAAAAATGTAATTAATGACCTTCGCCCACCATGAATCCTCATGCGGGTACAAACCTTAGACGTCAACAAAGCAGAACCATCAGTATGCTCACGCACATTCTCAGCTCGTCCAGTATCATGCATAATCAACGCCAAATACAACGCATAAGGATCCGCCATCTTCATCAAAATATCACGGTATATACCTCGCTCCCTTGTATCATTATCAACCAACATATCTAACTGATCAATGCACCGCAGCGTATGCTCATCAGCTGTATACCTATGAAAAAATTCATGCTGCACCAAACAATCCAAAGCCCCAAACTCAGGCAAATAAGCACCCAGAACCCCCACGCGGTGCATCATCCTTAACGTCCTCGCCACGTCACCCTTTCGCTCCAACATTGCACGGAATGTCTCCCTGTTAGATTTCGACTGCCTAAAAGACGTATCAATTAATCCCAAATTCGCCTTAAATAACTTCCTAATCTGCGGACTCAAACCCAACTCCCTGATCTGACAATGCTGAAAAGCACTCATCATCAAATGAGGATTATCACTAAACACCTTACTATTCTGTGGATAAATCAACCCACCCCTCGCAATAAAACCATCAAAAACCTCACGCTTTTTCCGAGGTGAAAACAACCGTAACCAACCAGACCTCTCCTTCTGAACGACCTCTAACTGGAAAATCTCCATCAAAGAAGAAGCATGCCGATACACATTCCTCGTATGCGTATAATAATCTTTCATGAAGGCCTCACAACGCCTCAATATACTCTCCTGAGGATACTTAAAATTCGTAGCCACCACCCCCTGCAACCTCAACGTCAAAATATCCGTATTAGAATCATTATAATAATGAAGCTCATTCCTCACCCGATGCAAAAAATCATATCCAGCCACCAAATCTTTATAAGCCTTCTTAGTCAGAATCTTCTCATCCACTAAAGCCTGAAGATCAGACACCCCACGCTTCGCACGTGCCACCCACAAAATATTCTGATAATCCCTCAGACCACCACAACTCTCCTTCACATGTGGCTCCTGTAGAAACACCGTATGCGAATACTTCTGATGTCGTGAACTTATATCCTGTGTCCTCAAATCCAAAAAAGCCTGCTCATCTCGCCTCAAACAGTCCACCTCAAACTTCTCCACAAAACTACCAAACAAATCCACATCACCTGCCAGTAACCGTGCATCCATCATCGCCGTCTTCGACTGCTGCTCATCCTTCGCCTCCTTAATACACTCAGCTATCGAGCGTGTCGCATGCCCCACCTTAAACCCCGTATCCCATAACAAATACAAAATATTCTGCATCAGAATAGAAGCCCCACTATCTTTACCCACAGACTGCGAAGCCACAGGCAGCAAAAACAAAATATCCAAATCAGAACCAGGATTCAACTGCGCCCTCCCATATCCCCCAACCGCCACAAGACTCAATCCCACACCATCACCAGCAACCTCCAACTTTTCAGACTCATAAGAAAACGCCGCCTGTAACAAAACATCAATCAATGACGCCCTATAACCAGCTACCACTAAACCTCCCTCTCCAGACTCATGCAGAGACCTTATCCTTGAACCCTCAGCACTTATAAACGCCTTAATCCCATCCGTCCTCGCCTGCCTAGACTCAGAAGTCAGCGCATCAGCACCTAATAAAGGGCCTAGCTCTGACTCCACTCGGTCACGAACTGATTCTAAATAACCTGCCATCTCTATCGAAAAACTACAGAATAGAACCAGGTGAATAACTCGCCGCATCAGGGTTCGCCACACAAATCTCACTCACCCTTGAAGAAAAAGCACTCACCTGAATACGTGCTGTACCAGCATTCTCCTTACCCTCATCCATCAAGGCCGTTAGCTGTGCTCCATCCAGAGGAATCCTCTCATCAGACGCCAAACGCTCCAGTAAATTATTCTCATGTGTCACACCAGAACGCAGATCATCAACAGTAGCAACCGCATTCTCTTTAATCGCCTTATGCGCAGCCTCCCTACCTACCCCTGACTTCACAGCCTCCATCATAATCGTAGTCGTCATCAAAAATGGCAAATAACGCCCATTCTCAGCCTCTATCACCGCAGGATAAGCATCCATCTGACTCAAAATAGTCAAAAACGTCTCAAACATCCCATCACACGCATAAAACGCATCAGGCAGCATCACACGGCGAACCACAGAACATGAAACATCACCCTCATTCCACTGATCACCAGCAAGACCCATCGCCATATTCAAATAACCCTTCAATAAAGTCTGGAACCCATTCACTCGCTCACATGACCTAGAATTCATCTTATGCGGCATAGCACTAGAACCAGTCTGACCCTTAGCAAACCCCTCAGAAGCAGTCTCATTTCCAGCCATCAAACGTAACGTCCTACTCATCGAGGACGGCCCAGCCGCCAAATCCGTTAAAACTGAAATAGTACGGAAATCTAATGATCGCGGATATACCTGACCCACATTAGAATAAACCTCAGGAATACCAAGATGCCTACATATCTTCTCCTCAAGAGCAGAAACCTTTTCCAAATCACCATCAAACAGAGAAATCTGATCCATCTGCGTCCCCACAGCACCCTTCAGCCCCCTTACCGTATAACTCCCAATATGATGATTCAGTGAATCTAACGCACCCAACAGCTCCTCACCAAACATCGCCAATCGCTTGCCAAACGTTGTCGGCTGAGCCGCAACATTATGAGTCCTCCCAGTCACCACCAAATCCTGCCACTGCATCGCCCTATCACTCAACCTCGCCAAAGTTGCTATCGCCTTATCCCTTATGATCAACAACGAACGGTAAACCTGTAACTGCTCCACATTCTCAGTAAGATCTCTCGAGGTCATCCCCTTATGAATATGCTGATAACCAGCCAGATCACAAAACTCCTCAATCCGTGCCTTCACATCATGCCTCGTCACCCTCTCACGCTCCATGATAGAACTCAGATTCACCTCATCTTTCACACCCTCATAAGCAGCAATAGCCTCCTCAGGTATATCCAGCCCCAGATCTCGCTGCGCCTTCATCACAGAAATCCAAAATTCACGTTCTAAAACAATGCGGCCCTCAGCGGACCAAATATTAGCGATAGCTGCAGATGCATAGCGCTCTGCAAGGACATTAGGTATAGCAGTCATGAACCGCAGTGTGTAGCTGACTCACCATTTTTACAAGGCATTTTACGCACCCCCATAAGCCACCCACATACCCAGAAATCCAAACACATTGTTACATTTCTTTTGTTGTCATGAAGAACAAATAAAAGTATACATCCATACTCCATGGAACCTCTACTTAACAAACTAAAACTGAATGCAGCCATCCACATCGGCGCCAGTTCCATCTCCTTCCTCATAACCAATGAAGACGGTGAACAAATCGAATACCTAGAGAAATCCACATCACTCGCTCACGACATCTTCAGCAAACGTGAAATCTCCAAATCAACCATCAAAGACTGCGTATCAATACTAGCAGGATACAACGCCATACTCAAAGAACTCGGTATCAATCCTCAGCATCGAAACGTCCGTATCGTAACCACTAACATACTATCAGAAGCATCAAACAAAGACATCTTCATCAACCGCCTCCAAATAACCTGCGGAATCTCAGCAGAAGTCCTCGGTGACGGAGAAATGACACGCCTCATCTACATGAAAACCAGGCGCAGACTTCTCGAAGCACCAGAAATGATGGAGCACAACACCCTAGTTCTTCACGCAGGCCCAGGTAACACCCGCACACTATACTTCAAAAAAGGCAAAATCGAATCATACAAAAGCTACCGTATCGGAATCTACCGCGCAAAAGAAGAACTCCTCAACAGCTCATATGACGAAACAGATACCAACCAATTCCTATACAACCACATCAACAGCCAACTCGACACCCTCATCGCAGACTTCGCTGATCAAAATATCCAAGACATCATCTTCATCGGCTACGAACTCCAGCTCATTCAACCACACATCATAAACTCAAAAAAAACGAACTGCACACTAACCAAAATTAAAAAAATTAGCGACTCCATCATCAACATGGATGAAGACGACGTCGTCTCTCACTTCAACGTAGACTACCACACCGCTGCAGCCATACCACCAGCCATCGCCATCAACACATCCATAGCAGTAGCCCTCGGCATACAAAAAATAACCATCCCAAGTAACGACTACGAAAAAGAACTCCTACAAGACATCCACCTATCCTACGAGTCATCCGCATCATTCACAGAAGAAGTCACAGCATCCGCATGGGCACTCGCACAAAAATGCAAAGTAAACAAAAAACACGCCAAACACGTCACATCAAACGCCACACTCATATTCAAAAACCTTCAAGAACTTCACCAACTAGACCCAAAAGCACTACTCATGCTCCAATGCGCAGCCATCCTTCACGAATGCGGTGGATTCATCTCAGACTCATCACACCACAAACACTCACAATACATCATCCAGCACAGTGACATCTTCGGTCTATCACAAACGGACATCAAAATCATCGCCCTCATCGCCAGATACCACAGAAACTCACCACCAAAAGCCTCCCACCCCATCTACCGTGACCTAGATAATACTCAACAAATCTACGTCTCAAAAATAGCCAGCCTACTCAGAATCGCAGACGCACTTGACCGTAACCACGCACAACTACCAAACAAAATCGAAATCAAACTCTCGCCCAGCTCACTCAACATCCACCTCCACGGCGTTACAGACGCTACCGTCGAACGCATCGCCATGAAATCAAAAGGTAACCTCTTTCAAAACATCTTCGGACTAGACATCCACATCATAGAAGAAATATAATACCATGCTAAAAAAATACATAAACCGTGAACTATCATGGATAGAATTCAACCAGCGTGTCCTCAGCGAAGCTCAACGTGATGACCTACCACTCCTCGAAAGAATCAAATTCCTCGCCATCGCCGCATCTAACCTAGACGAATTCTTCCAAGTCCGCGTTGGCGGACTCAGCGCTCAAGTCATCGCAGGATCTAACAAAAAAGACATCGCAGGACTAACTCCCACTCAACAACTCAGCGCCATCCGCACCAGAATTAACATCATGTATCACGACTTCAGTGAACTATTCCTATCCACGCTCACACCACTACTCAACGAACAAAACATACACTTCACCACTCCAGAAAAACTCAACCACTCCCAACAAAAAAACCTAGCAGACAAATTCATCCTCAACATCTTCCCCACACTAACACCACTAGGATTCGACCTCGCAGAAAACGAACACATAACACCTCACACTCTCCCATCTAAACAACAAATCCTCATCCTTACACTACAAGACACAGAAAAAAACACCAGAAACGTCTTCGTCCCCATCCCTCAACTCATCGACAGACTACACTACATCTCAGAAGAAAAAAATACCTTCATCATCACCTCAGAAGAACTCATCAGCCACCACGCTCACCTTCTCTTCCCAGAAGAAACCATCATCGAAAAATCACATTTCCGCATCACCAGAAACGAAGACATCGCACTACATGATGATGAAGCACTAGACATCGCAGGAGAAATGGCAGATGTCCTCAAACAAAGAAAATTCAGCAAAGTAGTCAGACTAGAAATACCAAATAACACCTCAGATATACTCAGTAATATCATCTCTAACTACACAAAAACTAACGAAATAACTGAAGAAGACCACATCTATAAAATCAAAGGCCTCATCAACCTCGCCGAGCTCATCAACCTCGCATTCCTCCCAGGAAAAGACAACCTCAAAGACCCCATCTGGTCTCCACAGCCATCACCAGCATTCCCCGCAGAGAAATCCATGTTCGAAATCATAGCAAAAAAAGACATCCTACTCTACCACCCCTATGAAAGCTTTGAACCAGTCGTCCGCCTCATCGAAGAAGCATCCAATGACCCACATACACTCGTCATCAAACAAGTCCTCTACAGAACAGCAAGTAACTCACGCATCATCGACGCACTCATCCGTGCTGCAGAAAATGGCAAACAAGTCACCGTACTCGTTGAACTCAAAGCTCGCTTCGATGAAGCCAGAAACCTACAACGCGCTGACGAACTCCAACGTGCCGGCGTCCAAATAGTCTACGGAGTAAAAAACCTCAAAACCCACGCTAAAATACTACTCATCGTCAGAAACGAAAACGGCAACATCAAAAGATACCTCCACCTCGGAACCGGTAACTATAACGAATCCACCGCCAAAATATACACAGACGCATCATACCTAACAGCACGCAACACATACGGAGCAGATGCCTCCGTCTTCTTTAACGCCATCACAGGCAGATCCAAACTCACCAGACTCAAAAAACTCATCCCCGCCCCCACAGAAATGAAACGCTCACTCATCAGCAAAATAGATCGTGAAGCAAAACGCGCTAAACAAGGAGAACACGCACACATCATCGCCAAAATAAACGCACTCCAAGACCAAGACATCATCGACGCCCTCTACGCAGCATCAAACGCTGGAGTCAAAATCCAACTCAACATCAGAGGCATCTGCTGCCTCAAAACCCAAGACAAAACACTCTCAAAAAATATCGAAGTCGTCTCCATCATCGACCGCTACCTAGAACACTCCCGCATCTTCTACTTCCACAAAGGCGGATCCCCAGAACTATTCATCGCCTCTGCAGACTGGATGACTCGTAACCTAGAAAAACGCGTCGAACTCATGATCCCCATCGCCGACCCAAATGCAAAAAAACGCCTAACAGAAATACTAAAAACCGCATTCGAAGACAACCAGAACGCACACATCATCCAAAAAGACGGCACCTCCATCAGAAAATCTACCCCTAAAACAAAAAACAAAAAAACAAAAACCCGCCTACAAGCCATCCTACAAACATCAGCAGAAAAAACCACTAAGGCAAACACAGCCATCAGATCCACCACCTTCGAGCCACACACACCCTCATAAAAACCACTATCACTTACCACCCTTACTCGTAACAGCACCAGCTAGCGCCCGCTTAATAATAAAATCACTCAACCTCCCAGACTTAAACCAACCATCCCACATATTATGCCCCTGCCCCTTAGACAACTGCACCTCAACAGACCCGCCTAATTTCCTATAACGTGCAGCCAATAACTGAGTATTCTTCTCATAAGGAACTACCCTATCACTATCTCCATGAAGATGGAAAATCGGAACCCCCTCCTTAGCAATCGGCACCAGAAGATCAATCGGATTATGCAGCTTCACCACCTTCATAAACTCATCCTCACCCAGCCCATAAGCCTTAGCCGCCTTCGCCACACCAGGATAACTCAAAAGATTACATACCGGATAAATTGCACCCACTCCAGATACCTTCTTAGGATTCTCAGATGCCCAAGTATAAAGCATTAATCCGCCACGACTACGCGCCAGCAAACATGGCTTCTTAGAAAAATCACGCTCACTCACCAAGTAATCATAAAAATCACTAAAAACCTTACGCCCAGCCACATTCCCAAATGACTCACCCACATCAACACCAACTATAGCTATACCCTTAGCTAAAAAACGCCTAAACATCCAAACCTCACTAACAGACGGCAAAACCTCCAAAGTCGGAGCATACCACACCCACGGAGTATTCTTGCTCACATCCTTAGGTAAAATAATAAAAGCATCATAACCATTCATCCGAAAGCTCTCACCCTCCATAGGAAGCTTCTTCTTACCCTCAGTAATCTTTACCTCACCAGAAGAACAAAGACTAAAACTCACCAATACACTAAAAATAAATAAGTAAAATTTCATAATAAATAATCCCTCCTTTAAATAATAAACTGCTTAATAGAACCAACCTGATCTAACTTCTTCCGAGACATCTCCAAATCCAAATCACCATAATGCTTAATCGGATTCCCATACGCATTTAACAACGTAGTATACCAATTACCCAGCGTCTTATGCCCCTCAGTACCATGATAAGGTAAACGTATATACCTACCCCTCATAGCCAACCTACACTGATCACCCGCCAAAAGAACAATCGGAGCCTCAGTTCCATGACTATGATGCCCCTCACCATTCTCAGGAAAATACATAATCACACTATGATCAAACATACTACCACCCCCCTCAGGAGTAGCCTTAAGGCGCTCAACAATAGCAGCCACCTGATCAATATGACCCACCCTTATCTTCTCACGTATCTTGTTAGCGGACACACCACTATAAGACTCATTATGCCCTACTGAATGAATCGATATAAGATCACCCTCATTACCAGGAAGACCTCTAACAGGAGTAGAAAGCTCATCAATCGTATAAGTAACCACATTCGTCAACCCCGTCACCAATGCCGCTATCAAAACATCTGTCATCGCCTTCTGCTTCTCAGGATTAGTCGCAGAACGTCCACCATTCGCATGCACCGGATCTATCTTCGGAAGATGCCTCTTTATCGCACCAGACATCTTAACTAACTTCTCATTCCTCGCTCTTATAGCATTAATCGAATGAATATGATTACTCAGCTTTAACTTCTCATAACCCCGCAGCCTAGCAGACTTAAAATCCTCTTCACCCTGCAAAAACTCTAACATCTGATTGTCAGAATCAACCGCACCCGGATTTAACACAGACTTAAATAACTCATTATAAGCAGTCATCGGATCAGCATAACAATAATTCCGCTGATGAGCACCAGGCGCAGAATAACCAGCTACTATTCCAGATCGAAAAGAACTATAATTACCAGTCAAAGACAACTCCACATGCTCAAAAGGCGAAGGAAAAAGCTTAGCTAACTCAAAATCAATCGTCGCTCGCTTAATCCCACTCAATGAATTCCTTCCAGACTTAAAAGCACCCATCACAGAAGAATAAGACCAGTGCCCATTCTCACTCATCTTACAAGAAAGCCCCTGTAAAATTGACATATCCGCCTTATGCTTATCTAAACCTCGCAGCCAAACAGGCAAATCATGCTTATCTAAATCCACCTCCATCGGCTGCTTCTTTACATCCAGCGCCTTCTCCTCAGCTGAAAAAGTAGGCAAAACCAGCTCATCTGGACGTATCCCATTTGACTTACGTATAAATATAAAACGCTTCGGCACCCCCACACCAGCACCTGCATCCTTAGCTAGCGCATGCAGCGTCCCCGGTAAAAACATCGCACCACAAGACAGCGAGCTCGCCTTCAAAAAATCTCTTCTGTTATTCATCATATCAATCAGTATTAATCTGCTTTGCGGTAAATAAAGGAATCCGAGCTCAGCAGAGAGACAATGACAGCATCAAAGCTCCCACCACTCTCAACATAAGCCCTATCTGCATCAATAAGCGTCTTCGAGTCAGATAACAGCTCATTCCTACCCATAAAATATCGAAATGCATGCCGTATCACAGACTGCCTCACTCGAGATGACCGTGAAAGACGATCCGCCAAATCAATAGCATCACGCACCTTACCATCCAGCTTCTTATCTCCCGTCCCAGAAAGACTCCCTCTACTATCTACAGCCAGTGTCTTATAAGTATCCCTCAAGTCAACATGAGGCGCCGCTTTCAAAAGTCCCTTTTTAATCAAATTCTCCGGATGCTCCAGTGACTCCTTCTTTCGCATCCTACCAAAATCATCATACATCTCAAAAGCATAACCCAGCGGATTCATACGCTCATGACATCGCCAACACGCCTTCTTCTCAGTAAGCTTAGCCAAACGCGTCCTCAACGTATTATGATGATCTTCAGGAATAACAGCCTCAACCGTAATCGGAATATCTGGAATAGTCCCAGCTAATAGCTTCTCCCTTATCCATTTCCCACGGTGTATCGGATCCGTCTCAGTATTCTGTGAATAAGCAATAAGCCATGCAGGATGAGTCAACATACCCTTACGATAGGGCATTTTAGCAGGCTGCTCCATCGGGTAATCCCACTTATCTAATGCAACATTAAAAAACTTAGCCACCTCTATAGAACCTATCCTATCACCAGTCCTCGTCGCCGCATTACTTGGCCCGTGTGCCGGAAAAGAATCATAAGGCGCAGGAGCCTTCTGACCCTTCTCCAACCTCATCGTAAAACTCTTCATTGCCGCTTTAAATGACCTCAGCGACCTCACCTCTCCCTTACCTCCCTTGCCATCTAATCCCTTAGCATCAAGCACCCGCATGTTCGCCTTAATCAGAAAATCCTTATGCTTGAACAAATCCCCAGCCTCAAACTCCTCCCAGCCTTTATCCTTAAAATACTCATATATCTCCTTAATCCGTAAAGACGCCTTCTTCATCGCCTCATTATCTCCAGAATGAAACACATAAAAATCCTCAGTATCTAACAGCCTCTCTATCACATTCTTATCCTTCCGTAATATATGATCCACAAGCATGTCCGCCTCACTAACAAGATGACCCTTAGCATTATCATAGTTACCCCCAAATCGCTTATTATCCTTAAAAATAGGAAGTAATTTCTGATAACCAAAAAACTCCCTAAAAAACCTCAACTTCCGGATCGGCAGATTAGTAATATTCCCCCTACGCAAGCGCTCCACAGACTCATCGATAATATAAAACTGATCACGCTTCTTCAGCATCCTCACAACCTCACGCCTATAATCATCCCGTGTACTAAGCTTACCCTCACGAACAGCCTTCAATAACTCAACATCAGGACTACTATCAGTAATCGCATAAGCAAGTGCATAACTAGCATCAAATGCAGACATCATCCGCCTACCATGCTCATCAGCCTCACCCACACCATGCTCCTGACGGTAAACAAAATCCGAACGTAAAATCAGCGTCTCCAAAAGCTTCTGGATAGCCCCAAGCTTGCCCAAGTTCGTTATATACTTCTGCATCAAAGACACATACTGCTCACTCTCTTTACCCGTCGGAACTCGCTCATGAACTTTGAAAAAAGCCTCACTGACCAATTGCTTTAGTAATCTAACATCTAGCAATCCAGCTCTACTCAGCTCAGCTCCAAACTCAGCCTTCCAGATCACATTACACTTATCTATGATATCTAAATAACTATCACCCTTCTTCCTGCATTTTAAAATCGTCTTACGCACCACCTCCATCTCAGACTCAGCCAGCGGTCGATAAACGTGCACCCTATGTTTTGCATCCAAACGATGTGTCTTGATATCACTCCGCCACTCCTTCATATAATTTTGTAACAACCTCACACGCGCAGTAATATTACGCGCATTATGCCCAAAATTAAACCACTCCCGCTCACAGCGCCTGATCAAATCAGCATCACTCTTACTCACCTCCTCATGCCTCCGCATCGTACGGAAAATAAGAACCATCTCAGAAGGACCTAGCTTAGCAGAATGAAAACCTGCCTTCTTAACCTTCCCCTTAGCAGACACAACCTGCTTCTTCTCCACACTAGACTCAAACCTAGGCAACAACCCAGCATGTTTTTTACCATAAAGATCAACCAACACCCTCTCTATAAACAAAGACAAAAACTTATTCCTAGATGACAAAACAGCAGCATGCCTATCCTCCATCGCCATAATCTTATTCACACTCGGCAAATACCCCCTATCCCTCTTAGCCAAGACACCAGTCATATGGATCGCTGCATTCTTCGCATTAGTTAACATCGTTAACAAATGCCCTCCATTCAGCGTACTATTCGCATAATACCTCACTCCCGAATTCGTAGGCAAAAGAAAGGGATTTGTAAGACTAACGCGGCGCTTATTCTCACCTATCACCAAACGACTCACCCCATCTATCTTCCTCCTTGGCTGATGCCTTAAAATACGATTAAACTTACTATTAAAAATATACTCACTAATCAACCACCGCCTATCTCTCGTATAACCCTTAAGACCAGCATAATCACCAGAAAACAACTTCTCATGATCCACATAGTTTCCATACTGCGGCATACGTAACTTATCCTCTAACTTAGAAGCATTATACTTCTTCAACTCAGCAGATAACCACTTCAGCATCCCTGCCCGCTCTTCCGCAGTAGGCTGCTCAGTCTCATCACGTGGAGGCATCTCCTCAAAACTAATTTTCTCCTGCATCTTATTCATCAAGTCCAGCCTCACCTCTAAAGACATTTTATCTAACTGATCCAGCCTCACATCTCCCTCCTGCTCATACTCGTCATGACAAGAATAGCAATTCGCATACAAAAGCTTCTTCATCTTCTTACTCACCTTGAAATCCACCTCTTTAGGTGAACCCTGTGCATAACTAGAAAACATCAACAAAGACGCAGCTAACAAAAACGGTCCAACCCTAATAACAAGGTTGGACCATTTAAAATAAAACAAAATATGAATCATCTACTACTTGCTTAGTAACTCTACCATAGCTTTACCCATTGCCTCACCTACATTCATATAAGTCTCAGGGTTCCCGCCATAATGACCACTCGAGCTACCACCCTTAGAGTGCGGATGAGCATACACAAAGCCAACCTTACCCTTCAACTCAGGATCAGACTTCTTAGACACAGCCTCCATCGCATCCAAAATCTTCCCAGCTCCACCACCAGAACCCTTCTTAGTCTGGCCTAAAGAAGCAGCAACAAACTTTGCATCAGGCGCATCAAAATCTTTACGCAAAGCCTTTATAAGCTGAACCAAATTCTCCTCGTAACGCTCATAATGCGCAGCATTACGCATGTCTTTATCCCCCTGCCACCAGAAAAAGCCCGCTACCTCATAGCTCTTGGCTCCCGGATAATATTTATCTAAATTAGCCAAAACCTTCTTAGCTCCTCCAATATCACCGTCATACTGACAACCTGCATACCACGCACCAGGTGCCAGCTTTGCCTTACCCTCAGGATCAGTAGGTGTACCTTTATAACCAGGCTGAATCTTACCACTATGATTATATGACTTACTCCCAGGAGGCAAAAGATCCCAACCCAGACTGCGGTTACCTATACAGCTCTTTAGTATCATCACAGGTGCTTCAGTCACATAACCTAGATGATGCCCTATACCTATCTCAGGTCCTATATTGCCATGAATTGACATCCAGTCATTCGTTATATCCTTCGCCGCACTATTTCCAGAAGCCATAATACGCACATTCCTTACATCCTTGCGAACAGTCCAGTTACCATCTTCATCAACTAAATAAGGATAAGTACCTTTCATCGCCACATCCTTCAAAACATTAGGCTTACCAAATCCCAGCATGTTAGACTGACCTAGTAAAATATATACCTGCACCGGCTTGCTCATGTCGGCCTCTTCCCCATCTGGGTCAGGTAACTCCTTAGGTAACTTCTTGAACACCCCTTTCTTATTCTTAGGCTTAGCCTTAGCCGCTAACTTAACCGCCGCCTCCTTAATATAAGCTATATCTTCATCAGACAATACAGACGCTTTAAATCTCATCGTCCTGCCATTCCTCCTCTTGACCTCTACCATACCAGTCGCTTCATCATAAGATTTCAGCTCCGCTATAAATGTTTTCTCACCATCCGCGCTAACCCATTTACGCGCCTCAACAGCAGGAGAGAATAAGCACATGCCGCACAACAACAAAATTAAGTGTCTCTTTTTCATTTATTTATTTTTATATCCTTTAAAATTATAGAATCAACTAAGAAGCCAACCATTTACTAAAACTAATCCAAGCATACTCAATGATCTGATCTCCAGAAAAATAAACATACTCACATCAACAGAAGATGCCTCTTAACTAACTTAATTGATAACCTAAAACTAACCCACTAAATCAACCAGTCAAGAAACAAAAATACCGTAATCCCATATAGTTATACCATTTGAACTGTTAGAATAGATTGATAGCACAACAAGATAGCAAGAGTACCAAGAGTAGCAAGGCAAGAGGAAAGCGAATAGTGGACTATGCAACTGACGAATAACGAAGCTAATCTTGATATATTGTTTTGCACTTCAAAAAATCAGCTCTGCTGCTGGTCCCAAATATATTGAAACTACTATCAACCCAGAATAACTGTGAAAATGGTATTAAACCTAGAGAACATATAAAAGTGCAGCTATCCTCCTCACCATAAGAAGGCGAGAAACAACAAGCAATAAAATAGCATGTATCACGAAAAACCCAGATAAATAAATAATGCCCGCCCCTTTTCTAAATCTAAAACACTACGTAATATTAATCTCAGAACCCATCTAGATTCTCGGTTTTCTAGCTTCAGCCTAGAACGTCCAAGGACACGCTCACAGTAGTGCCCAGTTCACTAATACCAAACTCTATACTGTAAATATTATGGATTCGTGAAATCTAACTTCACTCGGTGGAACAGCTGTGTGCCTTGGACCCTAGTAAATTTTATCCTAACTTCTACTTTATCTACCCCAACGCCGTAAAAATCATTAATCGCATTTATGGTGAAACTATTATCCCCTGATGTCCTAACCCAACTTTTCAGATCCGTATCGTGCTGACAATAAAAGTCGGCACTCGCATCATTAAGGACAGCATCATTGCGTCGATAACTGAATACATACTCATCCCCTTCAACTTTCGCCGTAGGCATCATTCCCGTCATGTCCGAGTCCGGACTATCCGCGCCCAGCGCCCATGCCAATCCATTACTAACTCCATCATTATTCTTATCACCCGTCCGTGCCACCCCACCAGACCAACCATCATATGCCCCTGATGCCAACGGCGTAAACGTAACCTGATCTACCCAGCCCGCATCTGCTCCAGTAGAAACAGAAAAATCCTTAACATAGCTCCACTTCACAACATTCACCCCCCCACCCAAGACAATGCTTCTCTCTGTCCAACCAACCTCCCCAGATATCTTACCCAGCAAACCAGTCTGCTCAATGCCATTAACCGAAAAAATCAAAAAATCGTAAGTCGCTTCAGATGACACTTTCCACTTAAAAGTTAGAGTTCCAGGACCAGTAATATTAGTCTGTATATAATTGGACTCGTTGTTGTTGATATCTCCACTTTGGGCTGCATCTTTAGTATCAAATGTCACCGCACTCTGGTAAAACCACTCAGTATTACCTCCTGTAGACCAAATTAATGCCTCCGCATCCACCGCATTAGCCAAAGTCGGCTTGGCTACTATAGAGAAAAATGCATCACTGAAATCTTGCACCGCCGGATTATTCAAACTGCTGATCCTAATAGAAAAATTATTACCTAAAGTTATACCTGCTGGTATCTGCCACGTGTATACTCCATCATTCGGCTCGCTAACAGAGATCACTGAACGAAAATTACCTCCTTGGTATAAATCAATCCTCACATTTCCCTGAACAGTTGCCGCCCATGTAATGTTATGCGCCACTCCAGCCACCCATGACTCGCCATTGTTCGGTGACCTAACTAGTATAGAATCCGGCTCAGACCGTGAACCTGAAATAATAAGACCGTAATCCTGACTGTTATTGGTAAGCGCACCACTATAGGTAACCTCCACCCTCCACTTTCCATTCTGACCTGGATTTGCGATATTGACCTGCTCCACGTTATCTCGCGTATTAGTTGCTCCATTGTTTATCCCCATTGTAGCATTCTCATTCATAGACGCTACGGTCCACCTGCCTACAAATGGCATCACATAAGGATAATACTCTGTCCCATCCGGAGCTATTAACTTAAGATCTAGATTATTGACCAATTTAGCCGTCCTTAAGTCATGAGATCCAGTAGAACTCCCCGCAGGATCAGTCCACGCGATCGTTGCCTTAATAGGAGAACTCCCATCCCAGAAAAACTCAGTCACACTAGTACTGCTGTTTGTAGTGACAGACTTCTCTGATATCGCCTCCAGCCTTGGCTGTGAATGATACGCCCTAATTAAATCAACTGCCGTCCTAACATTAATATGCCCCCAGCCAAAACGGTAATCTGGACCAGGATTCCCTAAATCATCAGCTGTATGTATCAGCAAAGACTTCAACGTACTTGCTAGCATAGATTTATTGAAAAGCCTATTATACTGATCAACAACAAGGGCCGCAGAACCACATGCACTCGGGCTCGCCATACTGGTTCCTGACGTACTGAAGTAACTAGTATCAGAAGTGATCCCCGTAGAAGTTAACCCCACTCCATTTGCCACCAAGTCAGGCTTGATCCGCCCATCATCAGTCGGCCCTACAGAGGAAAAAAAAGCTAATGAAGCCTTACTCAAATCACGAGCTCCTGAATCCACAGCATCATTAAGCGCTCCAATTGTAACCAAATTTTTACATATCCCATCTCCTGAAATATTGTCAAATCCTCCTCTATAAGTTCCATCATTCTGAGGATGAATAGATGAATTATACACCACATCAACGGTACTACCCGACGAAAGCCTGACGTTATTTCCATTTCGTGGTCCATCATTACCATCATTACCCGCTGCCCAAAAAGGTAATAAATACTTAGAATTATAAAGCAGCTGGTCCATGGCCCGTTGCCACCCCCCATAACGTCCAAAATCATCCTCAAACGCATTCTGATCAGCACCCGAACCATACCAAGTCCAGCGTGAAGTTTTATTGTTATAAGACCATCCTCCAATTGGCCCATAACTGTGATTAGATAAATACAGCCTGTTTCCTAGTTGATTATTTGCAGTAGCCGCCGCTGCTGTCATCTCACTATTATCGTTACCCCAGTCACGTGAATGGATCAAAACCGCATTCGCCATCCCCCTGGCAGTAGCACTGACACCTTGAGCTCCTACTGTGCCCATAACATGCATCGCATGCGAACTCAGACTCGCAGAATCTAAGTTCGTGATCCGGTTCCCCTGCACAAACTCCCTGTGAGTTGCCAGTCCGCTTCCCTCATCCCACACACCAACAATTTGACCCTGACCATCAAGACCATAGGGTGTCTCCCACAGAATATTCGCTCCGCTCGATATAGCAGCATTCAAGTTCTTGGTCTCCCTATAAATGGGATCATTACCTTCAAAACCAACTATCTCCATAGAGCCGCCGCCTTTCTTATGGATGCGCATAGCTAAACCTCGTAACCTTGCCTTCTCTGCTACCCTCTCTTTTTCTGCTTCTTCTATTGCACGTATCCTTGCTACAGCTTTCGCTCTATCTTCTGGTTTCGAGAAATCAAGTGCGGGATCATCATGAACAGCTGAGATTTGTTCAGCAGCTGCATCGTCAGTATCCAATACAGGCAGAGCCTCATTAAATGTTAGCTCACTTACTATCGCTGGTTCTGCAGTCCTTTTTGCCACCCCTCCATGCGCTTCTGGTTGAACCTTTAGCTCATCATCATGACTCAGCAAGCTCTCCTCCGTTTTCTTATCATCAGAATTAACTTCTATCGCATTTTCTGAACCAGAATCAGTAACCCCACTATTAATTACCAAGTCATCGCCAAGATCATAAGACTTTGCCTTTCCACTAGTATGCGCTGTATCACTTCCTTCATTGGGCTTTAATGAATAAATAAACACCGCCAGCATTAAAATCACCAAGGAGCTTAAGATAGTGAGTAAGTATTTAAGTTTCATATGAAAAATTGAGTAAAATTTTATGCACTAATTCACTAAAGACCCTCTATGATCTCAGCCAATAAGACTAACATGCATCATACATATATTATAGTATATTAGATTGTTATGTATTATTCAGAATACTATTGTGACTCTTTTTGTCAACGTAATTCCTCTCCAGAAACAGCCTCTTAGCCGATTTTTGATGACCTCCATTACAAAATAATCCCTCCAAGTTATAGCAATTATTGTATTTACAAATACAATACTCCCCTTTGTAAGCAAGGCTCAGCCTCTGATAAGACGTAAACGATATTTAGACAACAGATGAAAAACTGGCCACCAAAATAATCCTAAATTTAATATAAAAATAAATCTCACCAGACTATTCAAACATCCTATTCACCAAATAATCTATCCACCAAGAAATACTCACTCCCATAATCCACCAGTCAGTAATACCATTTGAACCGTTACAATGGATTGATAGCACAACAAGATAGCAAGAGTAGCAAGGCAAGAGGAAAGCGAATAGTGGACTATGCAACTGACGATTAACGAAGCTAATCTTGATAGATTGTTTTGCACTTCAAAAAATCAGCTCTGCTGCTGTTCCCAAATGTATTAAAACTACTATCAACCCAGAATAACTTTGAAAATGGTATAATCTCACAACTTTGAGGCTTTAAAAACAAACCATCCACTAGCAAATAAAAAAAATTACCCCTAAAAGCAAAGCATAAAGCCAACTACCAAGAAGGAGCCGCTAATGAATTAACACATCAAAAACTCTCCACGGAACATTCGACCTCATAACCTCACTAGCCCTCATCCTATCAAATGCTTAGGAAAGTCCCCCACCCTCTCGCAAGCAACCTGCTCCATCACCTGCTGAATTTGTCTCTTAAACATTTCAAACACATGGTGCCCGCCATACTCACCCAAGGCCCCTACCCCATACATCGGCGCCCTCCCAATAAGTGTAAAATCTGCTCCACTCGCTAACACAGAAGCCACATCAGCACCAGACTCTATCCCACTATCCATCAAAATCGTCAATTTCCCCTTAAACTCAGGCACCAGCTGCTGTAACGACCGAACCGTAGACTGCCCCCTATCTAACTGCCTACCCCCATGATTAGACACCACCATACCATCCAGCCCCAAACTCACTGCAACCTCAGCATCCTCAGGATTGACTATCCCTTTGATCACAAGATGTCCTTTCCACTTATCCCTTATCCTAGCTATCCTAGTATGACTCAACCTACCCGAAAAAGTCTTATTCATAAATTGGGCCAAATGCTTCATACTTAAACCATCTGGTACATAATCCTTCATCGTCTTAAACTCCGGCACTCCCTCCCTAAGCTGACCAATCGACCACCGTGGACTACGGCACATCTGTAAAATATTCCTTAACGACATTTTAGGCGGTATCGACAGCCCATTCCGTATCTCCCGTGGCCTATACGCAAACGTCGGCGTGTCAGCCAAAATCAATAATGTCCTACATCCAGCATCCCAAGCACGCTCCAGTAACTTATCGCACAAGGAATCCTCAGCTGGATGATACAACTGAAACCAGAAATCACCACCAGTTATCTCCCCCACAGCCTCAATACTAGCCGTCCCCACAGTAGAAAGACAAAACGGTATGTTATGATCCACAGAAGCCTTAGCTAAATACTCACATGCCCTAGGCCACATCAAACCCTGAAGACCAATAGGCGCCATTCCAAATGGCGCATCATATTCCTTCCCAAATAACTCAACACACTGCGAAGCACCACTAAAATCTCCCAGATACCGTGGCTGTAATTGAACTTCCCTTAACTCAACTGCATTACGCTCCAGATTAACATCTGAAAAACAACCACCAGATAAATAATCGTAAGCAAAACCAGGCATCCTACGCTTTGCCCCCCTCATCAAATGAGACAACGTCGGATATTCAGAATTAAAATGATCTAACATATAAAATAAACATATGAATTACAAAATCCACCTACTAACCCTCCGGAAGATCAGGTAAAGAATCCAACAAGGACTTATACCTTACCAAATCAAAACCACGCTTATCAATAAACATCCTATTAGACTCATCCGCCAAACACAAAGCTATCATCATCTTTACCTCAGACTCTTCCTCCCCGCCTTTAACTAACCTCAGTAAAGCCTCTTTGACAAAAGGCGTCTGCTCAGACTCCAGCTGCTGCTCAACTGCCGGCATCAAGTTTTTTACCAAATTCTCTTCCTCAAACATGCACACCTACATAGCAACTCAACTCCTTCTACTCCAGCTTATAAAAACAACCACCTACTCACACATCTATCTGCTACCCTAAAAATACTCAAACCCCACACTGACAAGCATTACACCCCACTCTTAATCAATGGAAAACAACATTCCTACACCCAACAACAACACATCCAAATGATTGATTTCAAACACGAAAAGACACTTGACGCATCAAACTAAAATAACTAACTTACCTAAAATATATATATTATGAACAATACTAATCTAACAAACAGCACACCCTCCCCAGCAGCAGCTAAGACACCAGCTAACACTCAACCTATCACCCCAAATAAAACCACAGCTACCTCGCCTCCCGTAAAAAACACAGTCAGCCCCAAGCCCGCCCTCAAAACTGCCCCAACCACCAGCAACCAAACCCCACCAGCGCAACCACAACCTACGAAACCACAACCTACGAAGCCCTCAACCAAAGTAGAACCCAACCCTTCCCCCAGCAACAACACAGGATTCAAGAGCATCGAACAAAAACAAAAAATCGTCAAAAAACCAAAATGGTGGCAATTCTGGGCTAAAACCACACCACAAGACAACACCACTAACCTTAATACCAGCAACACAGCAGAACCCATAAAAACAAACAATCTACAACCTGACATAACCACCGAACCCATACTCCCCGTCAGAAGAGACAAGCTCAGCGTACTAGATAGCAACAACCAAGACCCAGAAACTCTAGACAGAATGAACTCTGCTAACGTACTCGTCAAAGCCGAGAAAAAATCTCAAGAACAACTCATGCAGGTATTCAACGAACTCAAAGCAAACAGCTCAGAGCTCAACCTCACTCTAAAAGACATCTCTCAGCACCTCAAAGCCTCCACTGCCAGAGACGAAAAAGTCATCGCCGCCATCGAAAGCGTAGATAAATCAGTAGCCAAAGCCGACAAAACATTCACAGAATGCTCAACCGCATTCGAACAATCATCAAAATCAATCATCGCTAGCGCTGAAAAATCAGACCAATCCATCGCCAAACTCAGCGAACACGTCAACAATTCATCCACAACCTTCAAAGAAGTCGCCAAACAAATAGAAACCAACGACACTGAAAACAGAGAAGCTCTACTACAGCTACAAAAGCGCTCAAACACCCTCATCCTCAGCCTAGGCATCACAATAGCCATCATCGCAATTGTAGCCCTAATATTATACGTTATGAACCTATAGCAACAAACTCAAAAACGCATCCCCGAAACCCCTCGGGGATGCCCCTCAAAAAAAACACTAATAATTTCTCAATCCTGCCGTCTCCTCCAGCCCATACATAAGATTAAAACACTGAATAGCCTGACCACCAGCACCCTTCCCTAAATTATCCTCAGCACTAAAAAGTAATAACCTCCCAGTCCTCGCATCATAATCCCAACCTATATCAATATGATTAGTGCGTGTCACATACTTAGTATCTGCAGGCTTCCCCTTCCCTAACAACCTCACAAAATACGAGCCCCCATAAGCACCCTCTAACGCCTCATCCACCCGGCTAAGATCTCCCTCATCACCCAGAAAAGGAACAGAGGTCGTTGTACATATCCCATTATGAGCAGGTATCAAATGCGGAGTAAATGACAGAGTCACCTTCTCACCCGCAGCTATCGAAAGCTCCTGCTCTATCTCAGACAAATGCCTGTGCTTAGGAACACTATACGCCCTCACACTCTCGTTAGCCTCACAGTATGAAAACATCACATTCCCAGTCTTACCCGCTCCACTCACACCACTCATAGAACAAGTCACTATAGACTGAGAATCTATTAGATTAACTCCCAAAAGAGGCAACAAAGGCAAACTCACACTCGTAGGATAACACCCAGGAGATGCTATCAACCTCGCCTCAGCTATCTCCGCTGCCCGCACCTCAGGAAAACCATACACAGCCTCCCTTAATAAATCAGGCGCAGGATGAACCCCTCCATAAAACTCCTCATAAACCAAAGGATCACTCAACCTAAAATCTGCACTCAAATCTATCACCTTCAACCCCAAATCCAACAAAGCCGCAGCATAATCCGCCGCCACACCATGAGGCAAAGCCAGAAAAGCCACCTCAGCACCCGTCGCCGCAACACTCTTCGCATCAGGCTCACTAAAACAAAGATCAGCACCCACAGCACCACTATACCTTGGAAAAACATCTGACAAAGACTGCCCCGCATACTGCCGTGATGTCACACAGCAAAGCTCCGCATGCGGATGCATCAACAACAACCTCAATAACTCCATCCCCGTATAACCACTAGCCCCAACCACCGCCGTCTTCACTAAATTAATCATACAATAGTGAAAGCAGGAAATTTCTAGCTTGCCAACTACCAACTCCTCAATATGCTCCTTGCATCATCAAATGATACGGGACTTGGCGCAGTTTGGTAGCGCGTTGCACTGGGGGTGCAGAGGTCGCAGGTTCGAATCCTGTAGTCCCGACCATTTTATAACAAACACCCTTCACCCTTCACCCTACACCCTACCCATCCATCGCTTGAACCTCCTCATCTCAAAATAAAATATCACTATACCATGAAACCTCCTCATAAAATGCTAAGCCTCATCTCCGCCCTATCCCTCATTACCACAGCATGTTCTTCCTCTCCAAATAACTACGAGCAAATCATACTCCCATCGCCAACATACACTCAAATCCTATCCCCTCTCCCAGAACAACCTACAAGAATCACCCCAGTCAAAAAAACAATAACCTCCAAATCATCAAACAAAACCAAAGACCCACTCGGCCACAAACCAGGCCCTAAAAACTTCAGCACAGTCATCATCGATGCTGGCCACGGCGGAAAAGACCCAGGAGCTGTCTCCCACGGCATCACTGAAAAAAAACTAGCATTCGACATCGCACGCAGACTCAAAGCCAAACTACAAGGACACTTTGAATCCGTTTACATCCGCAGCGGTGACTACTTCGTAGACCTAGACCAAAGAGTCAAAATCGCTAATAAATATCACAATGCCGTCCTACTAAGCATCCACCTTAACCACACCACCTCCAAGTCCGTCAGAGGACCAGAAACATACTACTTCAGAGTAGACAGCTACGGACTCGCCAAAAGACTCCAAAAAGCCATGGCAAGCGTCAGCCCAGCTGAAAAAAGCAGAGGCCTCGTCAGACGGCGACTCAGACTCACTAGAAACCCTCAAATCCCATGCGTCCTCCTAGAAATTGGATACCTCTCTAACACACAAGAAAGACAACTACTCGCACAAGAAACATACAGAGACCGCATGGCTACCGCTCTCGCTACAGCCCTCAAAACACAAAAGAAAATCGGAGACTCAGGCATGGGCAAACTACCTCCTCCCATCAATAAACCACTCTCACGTCCCACTGACAAAAACTAAAAAATGTAGCGAATACACCCCACCACCACTCCCACCACTAACCCTACTTAGCCGCAGCCCGCTTACCCTTCAAATAAGCCTCAGCCTTCGCAGACAATCCCTCCACTGGCCCCCGCACTATCACTACATAACTGCGCCCACTACCCAAGAAATACCTAGTCTCCACATAAGCATAACCAGCACTTACCCCAATCAAGCTAGAACCACCAGCTGAGCTAACCACAGCACTCACCAGCTTATTCTCCACATAAGCACTAAACTCCTTAGCACCCAGCAACCGTAATCTAGCAGGATCAGACTTCATCGCCCCCAGTTCTCTCTCCAGTAAAACTTTAATATCCTTCCCCTCTAATGCCTTCTCCTTCTTTAAGTCTTCCTCACTAATCTTGCCAGTCAACACATCAACATAAGCCTCAACAGCAGAAAACGTAACCTTCTCCCCTCCCTTATCCCCCAAATCATCCGCAGCATAAGAAAACTGCATACCCATACCTAAAAATAAACCCAAAAACACCTCTTTTTTTATAATCATAATCTTCATATCCTTATAACTAAACACATCATAATAAATCCACTAAATTGATTCTACCAATACTAGCATCAATTAAATCAATCATCAGAAGCTCTCAAACCACACATCTATAAAAAATAAACTCCCCATAACCTAGAAATGTAAAGTATTATAAAAAAAACTGCTTCTCCCCCATCCCCAAATCGAATAACCTCCACCACATGAAGCTAATCTATCTCTATCTAGCCATAATAACCTCGCTACTGCTATCCCTCCAGGAACACGCACTAGCTCAGGGCACTGACAGAGTGAAAGCAAAACCTGGAACAATTTATGTAACAGGATACTCAGCTATTAATAAAGCAGAAAAACTCGAAGCCAGCGGTAAATACAAAGAAGCATGGAATAAATACCACCAAGCTCTAAGATATTACAAAACCATCAGTATCAACTACCCAGATTGGAAAAAACTCCTCGTCGCCAACCGCCTAGAAACAACCAAAGCATCCATCAAACGTGTCGAACCTCTCGCACAAAAAGAACACGTCCAAAAACAAAATAAATACAACAAATACCTAGAATCAAACACCTCAGAAAACGGAATCCCCAGCCCTAACAAAGAAATCATTCCAAACCCAAACTCAAAAAAACAAACCTACCAACTAAACCTCAACAATAAACAGAGAAAACTCAAACTCCAACTCGATAAAGAAAGACGTGAACACAAACGCAAAATCACCCAACAAGAAAAAAAAATAAGCGAACTCCGTGATAAACTCAGAAGAGCAACACACGGCCTCAACAAAGAAAATTCTCAAACCAAACTACTCAACGACCAAATCAACAAGCTCAGTCAATCCCTCAAGTCATCAGAACGCCTCTCACGTGCATCACAGCAAAAAACCATCGATACCATAGCTAGACTCACCAGAGAGAGAACCAAGATCGCCACAGCTCCACTAAAACTCGACATAGAAAACCTCAAACAAAAAAAACAACAGTTTGAAGATGAACTCAAAAGTCTCGTCGTCATACACAAAGAACTAGTCATAAAAAGCAAAAGAATTGCCGATGAACGTAACAAACTAACAGAAAAACTCAAATTCGCCCAAGCAGCCTACAAACAACAAACCGACAGACTCGCTCTCGCTAAAAAAAATGGTCACAAAGTCATGACCGCACTCAGAGACCAAATAAAAGCTCAAGACGCAGAAATTAAAAGCCTCACAGCTAACGTAAACGCTCTCAAAGTAGAAAACCAAGGACTCATAACTCAACTAACCACGGCCAATGCTATCAATGCCGAACTCTCCAAAGACCTTGCCTCAGTCACTATAGAAAGAGACCAACTCAAAGAATACCTAGCTCTCAATGACAGCGATAGAACAAAAAAAACCATCCGTGAAGCACTCCGCCTAGGCGAAGAACTCAGAAACGCTCAAGACGCCATCAAACAACTACAACAAGACCAAAACGCTTCGCAAGACCGTATCATAAAAGCTGAAAATAAACTCGTCGTCGCTAAGAAAAAAATCATCGACCTACAAAATGAAAATACCAATTACATCCGCAGAATAGGAGCGCTAGAAGACGACCTCAGAAACACACAAGAGCAACTCAGTAACAAACTCGCCAAAAATAAATCACCACTACAAATAGAAGAAGTAAAAACACTGAAAACCATCATCAACCGTATCACAACTCAGCTCGAACGCAGAAAACAAGCAGAAAAAATACTCATCGCAGAATACCAAAAAACCAACGTATCAAACCTAAAACTTAACGATGCCATCGTCAGCCTCACATCAAACAACATCAAACTAACAGCCAAAGAAAATAAAATCCTCAACAACCAAATAAACACAGACTCATTCAGCATCAATAGCGGCAGATCCAAATCTCCAGAAGCCAGACGCGCCGCTAAAGCAAAATCACGCAGCCAGATCCAATCACTAGAATCACTAGCCAGAAGATGCGTCGAAAAAGGCAGCCTACAAACAGCCAAAGACATCTTCGATGAAGCCTATGACGCACACGGTCACCACTACCCATTCTTCATAAACCGCGGAGTAGTACGCGTCCAAATGAACGAATTCCAAGAAGCCGAAGAAATCTTCGAGTCCGCAGCCCAGCTCAGACAAAATAACGCATACACTCACTTCATGCTCGGATTCTGTAGATTCAAAAACAACAAAGACATACTCGCTAAAAAATCCCTAGAAGCAGCCATTCACATCAGACCAGACTACACAGAACCATACATCTACTTAGCATTCATCGCACACGATAGCGGTAACAACAAAAAAGCCAAAGAACACCTACTCAAAGCAGTCAGAGTCGCCCCAGAACACAAAGAAGCTCTTTTCAACCTATCCCGCATCCATCACCAGCTAGGAGAAAAACAAGAAGCCATAGACACATACAACAACGCACTAAAAGCAGGACTCCCACCCAACCTAGACTACGAAAAACAAATAGGCATATTCAAAAGCATCAGCACCAACAACTAAACCCTCCTAACACCTGTAGCCAAGACACTCAACACACCTATTATCACCAAACCCACCAATAAACCTACCCACGGCATCACCCCATAAGCTAGCGGTATAAAACCTACAAATAAAGCCATCCCAGCAGCAATCAACGCATAAGGTAACTGTGTCAAAACATGCTCCTGAGGAGAAACACCACAAGCAAATGCCGACACTATCGTTGTATCCGAAAACGGTGAACAATGATCTCCAAAAACAGCCCCACTAAACACCGCCGCCACCGCCGCAGCCAACAGCCCCGTCTCCCCACTAGCCAACTCCAAATAAGCCGGTAACGCTATCGGCATTAACAATCCCATCGTCCCCCATGACGAACCCGTTACCAACGCCATAACAGCACCAGTCACAAAAATCGCAGCCGGTAAATACTCCACAGAAACATAAGCACCAAGCGAAGACGCAACCCAAGCACCAGTCCCCAACGCACCAATAACACTCCCAAACGTCCACGCCAAAACCAACAACAACACAGGCTGCAACATAGAAGACACACCTAACTTCACCGTCTCCGCAAGCTCCCCACCCTTGCTCCTTGGAAAGAAAAAACAAGCCGTCAACAAACCAATAAAAGCACCCACAGTCAACGCATAAGGACCCGCACTACCACTAAATGCATCAGAAAGCTTATCACCCGTTATAGGGAAAAACTTCGCCGTCTCCCATGTATAAAATAACACCAAAATAGACACAGACAGCACCAAAATAGGAATAAGCGCCACCCTAACAGGCGTCTCCACCACCTCACCCCTTGCCTCCTCACTCTCACTAACAGGTACCGCCTTAGCCCTCTTCATCGGCCCAATGTCCCACCTGCGCCAAATCACAAACACCAATAAAATCAACGTAAACAAACAATAAAAATTATGAGGAACAGAAGAGAAAAACACCTCATAAGCACTCTCCCTAACCTGCGGATATCCCTGAATAGCCTGCTCTATCAAAGACAACTGAGTCGCTATCCAAGTAGAAATAAACGCAATACAAGCCACAGAACTAGACGTAGAATCAACTATATAAGCAATCCTCGCCCTCGGAACCCTCACCCTATCAGCCAGCGGCTTAACTATCCTACCCAAAAGCAACGCATTCGCCAAACCATCAAAAAAACACAACAACCCTAAACCAGCTGCCGTCCCCTCCAAACTCCTCTTACCATCACCACTCCCCCTTCGCAGTAACCTATTCGTCAACGTCTCAAATCCACCAGACCGCTCTATCACCATCGCAAAAGCACCCAAAATCAACGTGAACAAAATAGAACCAACATGCCAATTACCAGAAAACGCAGGAAAAAAATGCTGCTCCGTCAGAGTTACCACCGCACCAAAAATATCACCACCAGTCAAAAATAAAACACCAGTCACCGCACCAAAGAACAACCCAATCGCCGCCTGACGCGTCACCACTGTCAATACTAACGCAACTAAAGCAGGAAAAAAAGCACGCAAAAAATCAGACCCATTAGCCCAGCCAAAACTCGTCAACATACTGCTAAACAATACAGCCCCAAACAAATACTTATAAATACTTATATCCTTACGTTTTCCCACAGCTCTCATTGTTAGATAATTCAAACAGGAACTACTTGAGTGACTTCAAATAAGCAATCAAATCTTCCATCGCCTGCCCCACTATCACCCCACTAAAACTAGGCATACTCGCATCATATCCATCACTAATCACCTTAGCAGGATTCAGTATCGACTCACGTAGATGAGCCTCACCTCGTAACTTAAAAAGCCCACCCAAAGGCGGCCCATTCAGCTTCTTACCAGCCACAGAATGACACGTCGCACACCCATACTTCTTAAAATGCATCGCCCCCTTTTTCACACTTCCCTCCTTCAGCTCAGCACCCTTCTCTAACTTAACTAGCCCCGCCAAATCCGCAGCCGTAGGCTCATTCAAATGCACAGGCTGAACCACTATCTCCAAAGGAAAATCCCCACCCCCACTCCGCACAGACAAAACCACCTGCAAAATCGAACTCTTAAAAAGATCAGACGTCTTAAAAATCAACTCCTTCCCATCATCCGAAAGACCCGCCTCATAACCCACCACATGCTCACCCGCACGCCCATCCCAGCGAAAATGACCAGAGCCATACTTCCTACTGCGCCTTATATTCCACGCCTTAATCTCAGAACCATCCAGCACTAAACTCACACCCTCACCAAAACCCTTAGAAAACCTAACCCGCACCTTATTCTTCTCCACCACCACACCCACAGGACTAGGAATCGAACCAACCTGGCTAATCTCACACAGCCCCAGCCGGCCCTCAGTATCAGGCTTATATCCAGAAATCCCCAGCCCCACACCATAAAATTTCCCATTACCAGGATGAGTCGCACCATTCAACAAAGGAAAACCCAACTGCAACGGAAACCTAACAGAAAAAGGCATCGCCCCGCCCATCCCC
Source organism: uncultured Verrucomicrobiales bacterium (assembly GCA_937934595.1). Taxonomy (GTDB): domain Bacteria; phylum Verrucomicrobiota; class Verrucomicrobiia; order Verrucomicrobiales; family Akkermansiaceae; genus Rubritalea. Next base: position 59,500 of record CALGZA010000019.1, read on the forward strand.
CTCAGTGCAAACATCCTACCATTCCATGACAAATGGACTAACCCATCCGCAAAATCAGCAAAAGCTTTCCCTGACAAAACAGCAAAACCCGCACCCGATCGATTTGACTGATAAGGAAACCACAAGCTCGCACCACTCACCTTCTTCATCCTATGATTCGTAGGGTCAAAGCCAAACGCCGGAACCCCTTCACCCACCCTATAAATAGGACTACTCGGCATAAAATGCCCCTGCTGATCAGATACATAAACACCACCATCCATATCCATACCCATAAAAGGCATCCGTAACCCATCCGCCAAAACCAACGCATCACCACCATCTTGAGGCAACCTCAGAACCGCCCCCCTATGCCTAGAATTCTCATCCTTACCCCTAACAGAAATATCCCGGATCCCACCCTTACTTATCAAAAAATCCCCACCCTTATCCAACACCAACGACATCGAAAAATCTCGCGTATGCAGCGTCTGAACAAACGCATCAGACGCACACCTATAAAAATCATACACACCATCACCATCATTATCCACCAGCTCCGTTACCTGATCTCGCCCTAAAACATATACCCTATCCCCCCCTGCCACCTCCACGCCCATCGGCTCATATATCCCACCAGCCACGCGGCGCCACTTCGCACTCTCCTTATCCACATCCTCCACACTCCATACATCACCATCCAGTGTCGTTATAAGCGCCCTGCCATCAGACAAAAAAGCTATATCAGTTGGACGTATCGGACGCCTAGAAAGATTATCCCCAGGCACCTGTAAGTCCCTCACCATATAAGGAAATTCCTTCCGCGCATGTAACGAAGTTATCTCCATAACACTCCCAAGCGGATCAGCAAGCACACCAGCCAACACCAGCTCATCACCATCATCACGCTTCTTCATAGAACGCACCACCTTCACCACACGCTTCTTACCATACGGCTTAAATTCTAACAAATCACCACGCCTAGCATCACCCACGTGTAACTCAGCCTCCGCCGCATCACTCACTCGTAACTCAGTAAACACATCCATCTTCTTACCAAGAGAAATAAAAACCCCATGATCACAAGCACCCACCTCTATCTCCCTAACCAACTCACCACCTCGGTTCACCCTCAAGGTCTCCCTCACCATCGCCTTGCCTACCATATAACGCAGCTCAGGAACTCCACCCTCCACACACACACCCACCCATCGCCCCAGACCTCGCGGAAGCCTACCTAACTTCGCACCAGATGAACCACATACAACCTGCCTCGGATCCCCTACCTTAAACTCTCCCATCCCCACCCCCACCTCCTCAGGCATACTCCCTAACAACTCACCCACAACCCCAGGAACACGCTTAGACTTAGCATCCAAGTCAGGATAAGAAACCCCTGCCATAGAATCCAACGTTATCGCACACTCACCTTCCCTACCCCGCCAAACTCCCGAATAACGTAACAAATCAGGATCAAAACACGCAAAAAAACCACCGCCTAACCTCATCAAAACCCCTCGCCTCGCCCTATTCAACTTACCACCCTCCTCAATAACAAGCGCAGACCGCAGCACCATAAGCGAATCCTCCCAAAAAGGCGCCGCCCGCAACGTATGCCCATCATCTATCTTCGCCGTATCACTATAAACCGCAAACCAATCCAACCGCGTACTATCCACAGACTTATTCGGCTTAACAGAATTCACCACACCCAGCGCCCTCACACCACCCAAAGCAGGACGCATAACCTTCTCCCCAAACTCCAACGTATCCATATCAAGCCTCACCCAGGATACCTCACCCAGCTTCACCCCATGAACCGTCCACACCTTATCCTGCCCCACCCCCTTCACATCAACAACCCAACCCGCATCAGTCAACAAGGCCAAATGAATCCGTGAAGACCCAGAATTCCGTGTATTCAAATCCACTCGACTCTCCACACCACTCAAATCAAGAGAATGCCCAAAATGAAAAGCCAAACCAGTCTTACCACTCGTACGCCCATTCCAAACATAATGAGGATCACCCGGCTTCTCAGGATGAAAAGACAGCTTATACCTATCTCCACTCTCCCCATGCCGCTTCAAACTCAAAAATGGAGCCATCGTCAGATCCTCACCAGACAAAGGAATATGCGGCTTCAGCGCCCTAAAATCCTCTCGGAAAACCAACGTCTTCCCATAACTAACCAACTGAACCATCAGAAAAATACATACAAAAAATCTAAACATACCCAACTATGACACCCCATCCAAAAAGATCTATCTTTTATTCAACCATCAAATCCATCAGCCATAACCCACCAACAACATCAGAAAAATCGATACCTAGATACATAATATCAATTTCACTAATGATACATACTCAAGCTACATTCCTCTCATGCACAGCTCTACACTTCAGGGAAAAATCAAACTTCTAGAAACCAGACAGTCCATTCTAGAAACCCACCTAAAAGATCACAGACAAGACATCAATGAACTGAAGAACCAAATAAACACAACAACAGAGCTACCATCAACAACAGCACATGACCAACCAACAACTGATCCCTTCCAAAAAACACCCCCAACCCCTAAAAACCAAACAACTAAACCCAACAGCACAATAACAAAACCAAAGACCAAATCCACCCCCATATCCAGCACTAAAACCAAACCAAAACCAAAACGCGATCTCATAAAACTAGAACAAGATTTAGGCAGAATCTGGTTCGTGCGCCTCGGCATCATCTCACTCCTCACAGGACTCATCTTCCTCAGTAACTTCACCTACCAGAACTACATCTCAGAATGGGGAGCAGGCGCCCGCCTAAGCGGAATGTACCTCCTTGCATCACTCCTCCTCGGACTCGGCACATACTTTGAAAAAGCCAAAACAGCACTCGCTAACTACGGAAAAGTCCTCGCCGCAGGTGGACTAGCCACACTCTACTACACCAGCTACGCTGCCTCACATGTTGACAAACTCAAAGTCATAGACTCACCACTCCTAGGCGGCCTCATTCTTACAGCCAGCGCAGCAGCATGCCTAACCTACGCTATTTGGAAACGCTCTAACATCACAGCCATCTGCTCCATAGGCCTCGCCTTCTACAGCACCTCCATAAATCCCATCGGCACATTCTCACTCATATCAGGGCTCATCCTAACTCTAACAGGACTCACATTACTCCACAAACTACGCTCCATCTCCATCGGCTTCGTCTCCATGCTAGGCGCCTACCTCTCATTCATCTTCTGGCAGCTATTCATCAACCACGGAACTAACCCACACTCCCACACCTCACTCTATATAATCAGCTACTGGCTATTATCCACCGCAGCCATACTCATCCCAAGAGCAAAAAACGCCAACCTATTCACCCGCACCCAACTCCTCACATTCGCATCACTCAACAACGCATTCCTCATACTCCTCACCAGTATCAACTACCAAACCCTCAACTGGCTGGACCCACTCTGGAAAATATCAGCCATCATCGGACCCTCCTTCATCGCCATCTCACTACTCCTACAATTTGGCCATAAAATAAACACCCACATCTCTAACATACCATACCGCCACGCCCTCCGCGCCCTCTTCCTCCTCAAAGGATCAGCCCTCATCACACTATCACTCTGCCTCAAGCTAACCGGACCCTCACTTGCCCTATCCCTAGCCATACAAGCAGCACTCATCCTCATCGCAGCATGCCGCGCAGAACAAACCCAAAAAACCGCACTCACCATACTATCACACTCACACTAAGTTTCGCCTTCTTCATAAACAACAATCAATACCACACCAAGGACTTAACCATCTCACACCTCATCATGGCATTGCTTTATACCGCATTTTCCATCATCGCCCACACAGGAATACCAAACACTGATAAATCAAAAAAAATCCAGCGCACCATCCCCGCATTCTTCAGCATCATAGCCACCTCAGTCTGCGTCATGTCAGCCGGTATCCCTATCATTTCAAAAATCATCATCCTAATAACCCTATACCTCACATTCACAACCTACCAATACCTATCTAACAACAAAAACATCCTACCAGAGTTCTGCCACGGAACCCACATATTCTCAGCAATAGCCATCATAACCACACTAAACAACCCCAGCATACTCAACCTACAAAACCTAACCATCATCTCCACCCTACTCTTCGCATCAGTCGCCATAAACCTATGCATCCGCATCAAATTCGGTAAAACAAATAAACAACACATCATCTACCTCATCCTCGCCACCACATCAACACTGGTAACATTAATTTACACAGAAAATATAGCCACTTTCATAATCATCAGCTCACTCATCCCCCTCGCATACCACACCCTCTACAAACTACTCTCAAAACACCGCCTCCATAGCATCGCCATCACTGGATTCAGCATCTACCCCATCGCATGGTTAGCCACCCTCATCACATACCAAAACTTCTTCTCTAACCCACACATCAGCATACACCTAGCCACTACCCTCATACCACTCACCCACCTCATCCTCATCAAATACAACAAACTTCCTCACCTCAAAGCCATCAAACCCATACTCATCATAGCCACCGCCACCCTCATCACCATCTTCCAGCTCAAATACATGAACCACTGGCAACTCACACTCGCTCTAACAGCAATGATCTACCACCTACTCGACCAGAAAGAAAATAAAATCCTAACAGCCATAGCAGCCACCCTATTCACCATCAGCATCACCGCTATCACCACTATCACCCCAGTCGCATCAACAGCTAAACCATTAATGGTCAACCTCATCGCACTCATCCCACTCACCACCTACTTCATCCGTAAATACACCCCCTCAGAAAACTCAACATCCACATCCACCTACTACCCATCCATCCAGCGCACCCTGGCCATCCTCGCCAGCCTCGCCCTCTGGATAGCCAGCTCAGCACACCTAATCAGATTCCATGACAGCTCAGCCCTCTCCATCGTATGGGCATTAGTCGGACTCATCATCCTAAGCATCGGGTTTCTAAGTAAAGACATCACCTTCCGCACCATGGCTATCATCATCCTAGGCTGCACACTCGCCCACGTTTTCACAATCGACGTCTGGAAACTAAACGCTCTCCTCCGCATCATGTCATTCATCACCCTAGGAATCGTCCTCCTCATCGTAGGATACCTCTACTGCAGAAAACCCGACCAGCCAACCAATCACAAACCCTAAAGTAACCCCCCGATCACCCTTCACCCTTCACCCTTCCACCCCGATCACTGATCACCCATCACCCCAAATCCCGCATACTAAACAACTCTATCTCCCTATCCAGCTGCCTCATCCGTCGCGCTCCACTCTCCCGCCTCTCATACTGACCCTCATAACCAGCCCCCTCACGCGCCCGCCCCTTCAAATGCCTAAAAAACGCATCCACAAACCCCCTACTACCCAGAACCGCTCCATCACTAAAATACCGAACCCTACAGCGCAGCATCTCAGCCCTACTCAGCTTCCCACCCTCAGCCACTATCCGCTCAGCATCCTCCCTACTAAAACCCTTCCGCTTCTTAAACCTCGCAGACCTGCGTTCCCCCTGCACCGGCACCGCATCCAAATCAGCCTCCACACCATCCACCGCAAGCACCAACCTATAATCATCCATCACCTCAACCCAGCGCTCAGACAACAAGCCCAAAAGCTCCACATTCGGAACCACACGCTCCACCCCCTGCATCACAGCCAACAAACCCAGCTGAGCCTCACGCTGCCCAGCCATCGCCTCACCATAACCACACCAGCGGTAATCCTTCGGATCACCCACCATCCCCGCCCGCAATGGATTCAGATCAATATAAGCCGCCACCGTCTGCGCTGCATAACCACTCTCCACCAGCTCACTCTTGAACCTACTCTCCCACAGCGTCCCCTTCTTCCCATGCTCCTTATTAAACCACTGCGTAAACCGTTGCTTCACAGACTTCATAAACTCGCTAAGATCGCACATCCTCCGCGTATACCGCTGCTTAATCCCCCGCACATAAACCTCAGCCAGCTCCCCAGAAGTCACCCCCTCATCGTTAGACAGCCCCTGCCTATCACCCTTCACCCCATCAGCCCTAGCCTTCGACAAATTCACCCTAAGCTCCTCCACAAAACCCTCATCATAAATATGGCTCAATCGCTCCAAAAACACCTCATCAGGCTCATCCAGCAGCAACGCCGCATCCTCCTTCGGCGGCACCTCCACCAGCACATGAAAATGGTTACTCATAAGGCAAAACGTCATCACTCTAACCCCACAGAAAGCCTCATAACTTCTCAAAACAGAACGCAGCATATCCTTCTCCCTCTCCTCGAACAGAAACGTCTTCCACACCGTCCGCGCCACCACATGATAAATCCCCGCCCGCTCCTCAAACCCCGGAATAAGCTGCAATGATCTCTTCATTCTCATGAAATTGACATTACCAAGTAAAGCTAACAAAGCAAGTCTTTTCTTATAAAGGGACAGACACTTTAATTTTGGACGGATCGGTGTGGAAAACTAAGTTGGATTTTTCAACCAATAT
>CALGZA010000020.1 GCA_937934595.1 uncultured Verrucomicrobiales bacterium
TAGTAATTTAATTACCTGAAGGCGTTCTTTTTTCCATTGGATTTTTTCACTCTTAAAGCGTGTAGCTACTTCCTCGGCTTCATTTTTAAAGTCTATACGACCACGTTTTCTTCCCATGAACAAACTGTATCATAGAAAACATATTTTGTCTCCTTAGTTTTACGGATCAGTATAAACTAAAACTGCTGTTTGTGGCTCAGATACCGATATTGGCTCAACTAGCCTGAGCATATTATCTAAAATCAATCACTAAGGATCTGTAATTATAAAAAATCAGACCGATCCACCCCAGAAACCGCTCCCAAAATGATGATAACTCTTCATTTTACAGAAAAAAATAAAAACACAACATGCTATTCACCAATAACTTACCGATTACACTTTTCAGCAATATTAACTTTACACAATATTATTACAGTATACTAGTAATCGAATGTTATTCAAAAATATACATAAAGCGTGTATTTCATCAGTCCTTCTCACTCTGATAGCACTATTTAATAATGCTTTTGCTGGAAAAATACAATACAAAGAAAGAAGCCTTGGCCCTACGGGCCTATTCGGAATCACCTCACCTGATAAAATAGTAATTCAAAAGGTTGAAGAAGGCTCACCAGCCCATGGCATAATCACCAAAAACCAAATCATTACTGGAGTAAACGGAATCCCACTAAATGGCGAGGTTCGTAAGCAATGGGCTCAAGCTGTTGACTTTGCACAATCTCAAGTAGGCGGCGGCAAACTAATACTCAACCTATCAGACGGCTCATCCACTACCATCAACTTACCCGTCATCGGATCATGGAGCCCAACTGCTCCCATGAATTGTGCTAAATCTGATAAAATAGTCCAAGAAACAGCAGACTATATGATACGTAATAAAGACATCGGCCGCTACGGCTTGGGACTTCTTGCCCTAATGTCAACAGGAGAAAAAAAACACTTAGATTTTGTCGAAGTCGAACTTAAAAAACTTTCATGGTCCCGTGGCATAACTGATGCCATAAAAATAGGCGGAAACTGGCAGCTCGCATTCAGAACCATGGTTCTCGCAGAATACTACGCCCTAACCAAAGATGCAGACATACTCACAGCGCTTGAAGGCTACGCCCAAGCCGTAGCTGAAAGTCAGACAGATGGCGGACTCTGGGGACACTATTTACCAACAAACGGTAGAGCTAGCGTCTACGGAGCAATGAACTCAGCAAGCCTACAGTGCCTTCTCGCTCTATGCCTTGCAGAGAAAGCTGGAATTTCAAACCCTGCAGTAATAGCAGCCAAAAACAAAGCCTACAACATATACAATACTTTCATAAACATCGGTGGACTTGCTTATAACAACAACTTCGGCCCAAGCCTACGCGGACTCACACACAATGGAATGTCAGGCGTTATTGCAGTCATTTTTGCACTGGAAGGAAACCTAGAGGGAGCCAAATTCTACAGCAGAAGCACTACTGCAGGATCTCTTACTATCGAAAACGGACATACTGGACACTATTTTAATCAATTTTGGACCGGATTAGGATCAAACATTGGTGGTGATAAGGCATCCAGCGCATTCTTCAAAGAAACAAATTGGCTCCACGTCATGAATCGACGCTGGGACAATAATTTCACCTATGATCACAGTGAACACGATAAACCAGAATATTCATACAGAGGACTCAGCCTTCCAGGATGTCATTTAATTAATTTCTGCAGACACAGAAGAGCTTTATTAGTCACTGGAAGATCCCTAAATTCAAGAACCCTATTAACACAAGATGAAGTAAGCGAAGCAATCACAGCTGGACGACTTATTATTAATGACTCACTCACTACCCCTCAACTCCTAGAGCTACTCAAAAGCCCTCTAGTGGACATCAGAGAGAGAAGCGCATCCATCCTAAACCAAAGACGTAATGCTCCCACAAATACCGTAGAACAAATGTTTTTCAATGGTGACTGGAACACTCGACTCGGTATTTATCGCATTCTTCCACTTCAGATCAACCCGGCACCCAGCAATCAACTACTTGATGCTATGGCTGAAATCGTCACAGACACCAGCATAGCACTCAGCTATCGTACTACAACTGCTGCTACCCTTGCTAGAATACATCACCACTCTCCAACTCACCGTGACATAATTCACAACTTCTATTTAACAGATCACCCCCAAGACCCTGAACGCATTTATGATATTACAGTGGGCTCTATAATGCCTAGCGGAAGAGGTTGGCCATCATCAAATGAAGAATTAGCTAAATCGATAGAACTAATTAACAAAATGCTAACCAGCCCTTATGACTACGTCAGATCCAATGGAGCCAGATGGATAAAGCAAATCCCAATGGCACGCTTCCACGAAACTTCAGCAAAACTGATCGAAGTAGCCAATGACCGCAGATCAGATTACACCAATCACGCTAAGCTATGGGCTGTTACCTCAGCCATGGCCGCCATGGCTGAACACAATATAGAAGATGGTTTACACCTCATGGTAAACATATACAACAACTCTATTTCTTCACACAAAAATAGATTTGAACACGCTAAAGAAGTTCTGCTCGCCTATGGCCCTAAAGCAAAAAAACATATCCCTTGGCTTCGTAAAGTATTTGCTGAACAACCCCGCCTACATGGAATACTTGACGACATTGAGAACAGCAACAGTCAAACCCAACCTCTAATCACTATGAACGAATACATTTTGAAATCACTTCATAACCAAGGTGACATCTCATATCAAAACTGGCAGAACGCTTATTTCAATACCAAACTACGTAACTTCAACCCCAACAATAAAAACAATGACCCAGACAACGACGGCGTCACAAACATCGTCGAATTTGCCCTCGGAACAGATCCTAATACACAATCCAAAGTACCCTTGGAAATATCTGAGACAAACAACAAAGTATCACTTAAATTAGAACGCCCGTCAGGCATTGCAGGCATCACATACTCCATAGAAGTTAGCGATAACCTAATTGACTGGACCCCACTCCCACTGCAACAGGCCGTCACCCCCAAAGGCACCACCATAGAGTCAGGAGAAACTCAGACAGCAAACAATAACAAAATGTTTAGCAGAGTTAAAATATCTGAACAGTAAACATCACAATAAAAAATTCACCGCCAAAAACAAAACTAACTAAACCTCAATAAATTAATAATAAAACAAAACTGAGTGGCGAAGCGGACGGGAATCGAACCCGCAACCTCCGGCGTGACAGGCCGGTGCTCTAACCAATTGAGCTACCGCTCCACTCAGTTAAAATCGATACATTAATCTTGTTGAACAAATGATGGCGAAGCGGACGGGAATCGAACCCGCAACCTCCGGCGTGACAGGCCGGTGCTCTAACCAATTGAGCTACCGCTCCATCATCTGTCCTGCAAGGATCTTGCAGCGGGCTGGAAACTAACTAAAACAGCGCAAGGTGCAAGTCATTTTTTAAACAATTTGTTTTTTTTCTCACAGACCTCTAATTATCAACAGCATGCTCCATAAAAAACCAAAAAATAATTTTCTTAAATAATCTACCTCCCACCACTAAAACCACTCCAAAAAACCATCAAACAGCAATAACCACCAAAAAACTCCAATTCAAATAAAAATAGGGTTGCTTTTTACACCAACTTACACTTAATTCGCCGCCCCGCGAGAAGTCAACCCAGTCGTAGGTCCTCTGAGCAATGCTATGGTAGCGGCGCTATTCAATCTCGCCAGAGCGGTAACCCGACTAACACATTAGACATTATGTCAGAAGACACATCAAACGAAGAAGTAACTAACGAAGAAGTAGAAGAGAACAAGCCAATTCACCTTGATCGCTTCGAAATACCAAGCCGTCTCATCAAGGACGAGGAAACAGAAACCGATTTATACGCCCACTTCACCGCCGAGCCATTCGAGCGTGGATTTGGTCACACCATCGGTAACTCACTACGCCGTGTTCTACTATCATCACTCGAAGGTGCAGCTATCACCTCAGTGCGTATAGCAGGTGTCCAGCATGAGTTCTCAAGCCTACCAGGTGTTTTAGAGGACGTAACAGACATCATCCTCAACCTCAAAAAAGTTAAATTTAAGCACTTTGACAAAGAACCTCGCGTTCTCACACTCAAAGTAGAAAAAGAAGGAGCTGTCACCGCTGGAGACATCACAGATGACAATATCTACCAAGTAGTCAATAAAGACCAAATCATCTGCACTCTAGACCGCAAAACCAAGTTCGACTGTGAATTTGAAATCAAAGTAGGTCGCGGATTCAGCACCGGTGACGAAAACAAACGCCCTGACATGCCAATCGGTGTCATCGCTATCGACTCCATCTTCTCACCTGTTACCCGTGTGAAATACTCCATCGGCCAAACACGTGTGGGACAAATGACAGACTTCGATAAGCTAGACCTAGACATCTGGACTGACGGACGCATCGAGCCAGCAGAAGCGCTCCTCCAAGCATCATCCATCATGAGACATCACCTCGATGTATTCGTGAACTACGATGACAATGCAGTTGAATTCGAAAACGCAGCTCCTGAGCAATCTGAAGAAAACGCAGCACTCAAAAAACTCCTCAACATGAGCGTCAATGAGATCGAACTCTCAGTGCGTGCAGCAAACTGCCTCAATAACGCTAACATCACCAGCGTCGGCCAGCTCGCTCTTAAGTCAGAAGCAGAAATGCTCAAATACCGTAACTTCGGTAAGAAATCACTTAATGAAATCAAAGACAAACTTCAAGAACTCGGACTCGGGCTCGGTATGTCTCTTGATCCATCACTCCTCTCAGGACCTTTGCCATCACTCGCGGCACCTCGTCTCAGCGTGGAAGAAGAAGCACCAGTAGGTCTCGCTGACCTCATTGCTCAAAACCTTAATGACGAATAGTCAAAACAATTAATTAGAAAGAACAATCACGATGAGAAATCGCAAAAAGACAGTAAAACTCGGAAGAAGCTCAGCGCACCGTCGCTCACTTCTTGCTAACCTAACATGCAGCCTTATCCAACACGGTAAGATCCGCACCACACTCGGTAAAGCCAAAGCACTTCGCCCAGTTGCAGAGAAAATGGTCACTCTCGGTAAACGCGGTGACCTTCACGCTCGTAGACAGGCACTCGCATTCCTACGCCAAAAAGACGCAGTAAAAACCCTCTTCGGAGACATCGCTACTGCATCAAAAGACCGCCAGGGTGGTTACTGCCGTATCGTCAAACTAGGCGCTCGTGTGTCAGATTCAGCTCCAATGGCTCTCATTGAATGGGTTGACGCACCAGCTTCTGACGAAGTCGTTGACGACGTCACAGAGGTCGAAACCACAGAGGCATAAGCCTTTCTGAGTTCACATTAAAAATCTAAGCGCATCCTTCAATCGTATCTGATATACGTTTAGGATGCGCTTTTTAGTTTAAACCATACACACAGCACTATGAGCTCTGAATCCACTCCATCATCACCCATCAAAAACACCCTCCCAAGCCTCATGGGACTCACAAAGGACGATATCATTGATATCTTTAAACAACACGATGAACCCGCATACCGCGCATCACAAGTCCTAGAGTGGATCTACCGTCACCGCGCAAACTCAATAGAGGAAATGACAAACCTCTCAGAATCCCTTCGCAGTAAACTAAAAAATCAGTTCACATTCAAAACCCTCACCAGCGTCACCGTCCAAGGAGCAGAAGACACCACACGCAAATACCTCTTCAAATTACAAGACGGCCGCTACGTAGAAACTGTCCTCATCCCAGCCTCTAAAGGCCTCTATGGAGACAAAGCAGACAGACTCACCGCTTGCGTATCATCTCAAGTAGGATGCGCCTACGGCTGTAAATTCTGTGCATCAGGTCTCGCAGGCCTCACACGTAACCTAACAGCAGATGAAATAGTCGGACAGCTTATGGCAGTGGAGGAGCTATCAGGAAAAAAAATCAACAACATCGTATTCATGGGAATGGGCGAACCACTCGCCAATATCAAAAACCTCGAAAAAGCACTAGACATCATTACCGGACATTGGGGCATGAACATCGGCGCAAGACACATCACCATCTCCACTTCAGGACTCGCCCCCATGATCAAAAAACTAGCAGATCGACCACAACAAATCCGCCTAGCCATATCACTTCACGGAGCCACGGACGAAGTCCGTGACAAAATCATGCCCGTTAACTCCAAGTGGAACATAGATGAACTCTTCCAAGCCCTCCACTACTACAAAGATAAAAGCAACAAACGCCTCACCCTAGAATACATCCTCATCAAAGGTGTCAACGACTCCATAGAACAAGCTCGCATACTCGCAAAACGTGCCAAATCACTAAAAGCCCTTGTCAACGTCATCCCATACAACACCGTCGAGGGCCTCGACTGGGTCCGTCCAGATGATGAACACTGCTACCTCTTCCGTAACACCGTCAGAGACGCTGGTGTCGTAACAACCATGCGAATAGAAAAAGGACACGACATAGACGCAGCCTGTGGCCAACTCAGACTCAAACAAGAAACAGCCGAAGGAATCATCGAAGCCCCTATTAAATAATACCAAATACTGAAACACAGCAAACACAGGTCGGAGTGGCTTTCGGTTTCTATCAAGGAGTGACGAAAGCCTCATGCGGGCGCCGTAACTAAAAAATCACCCTAGATAGTAACAAAAAGCGCCCGCACCCACTCTGTATATGAAACGCGTTCTAAAAAAACCTCATAACAACCATTTTCCCGAACCGTTCTAAGTAATGCCCACCCTAGCCACCTCAAAACCAGAAGACAAAACTTACCCCTATCGTGTCTTCTTATGCTTTCTACATTTATCTGAACAGTAGATAATCTGATCCCATATCCCCCTGCTCTCCCACTTATTCCTATTGTGAAAAGGCCTCTCACAAACAGGGCAGTATTTTATTTGCTTCTTCAATCTACTCATAAATTAATATAACCCAAATTCATCAACTCACTTGACTTAAAAACTAATTTTTGTTTTTAATACATACGTAGTATAAAACATAATATATGAAAAAAATAAATTCTTTTAACCTAATCAAAGCTGCTTCTCTTGCTACTATACTAGTAAGCTCATCAGCTCAAGCAGCTATTGTCGTTAACGAAGTTAACGACGCTCAATTCACTTACAGCCCAGATGTCAGCAACACTGATCTTCTAGATGGACTTACTGCAACTGCTCTTTCGGGCTGGAATAATTCATCAGGGGCCTCTGATGTTGAACTAACAGACGGCGTTCACGGACTTGGTTTCAGAGTAGACCCTGCAGACGCTATACAAGGAGCCTGGACAACAGTTGGAGCTACGGCCACCTACAACCTAGGAGCAGGTGCTAACGGACTTGGCTTCGACATCACTTCCGTTGTCTCTATCGCAGACTGGGAAGGTGCTGGATTTGGAAACCAAGCGTGGACTATGGAAGTAAGAACTATTGGCGGAACATTCACAACTTTAGCTAGTGTTGATTACCAGCCTCTAAATAGCGATGTATTTGCCGGGACAAAAGTTACTCTTACGGACTCTACTGGGACTATTGCCACAGGCATTGATCAAATTAGAATTACAGCCAATGAGGTCAATGCAGGAGCCAATAATGGTGCATTTGTATGGCGTGAACTTGATGTCATCGGCACAGATACAGCTGTTGTTCCTGAGCCAACTTCAACAGCTCTACTCGGACTAGGAGGCCTCGCTCTTCTTCTACGTCGCCGTAAGTAATCATTTCTAAAGTCAAATTTCAAACGCTACTAATTCCAATGAATTAGTAGCGTTTTTATTTACTCAATAAGAGATCAATCACTCATGATGGTAAAACTCAGACCTCCTCCTAGCCAACCTGTTATACTTTGAAAAACTCTGATAATAACCACTCGTCTCAGGATAAATCCAATCCCTAGTATCTTCAATCCCTCTCCAATGATTGCACAAAGGATACTCTCTATAATACAAATCCCCTATATAACCTTCTGGAATAAGCTGATCAAATTCCCCCACATAGATTTCTATAGTATCAATCGCTGCAGCCCACTTCATAATAAACTCCCAACGCTTCGGACTCATCGGAAATGAATCGTAAATAGAGGGCTCTATTAAAAGAATCCTCCTCCCATCCATACCTGAACGCCACTCCTCATCCAAATTCCATATACTGTAAAGTATCACATCATCATCCACTAAAACAGGCATAGCATTAGATTCAGGATATTCATTGAACAAATTCAACCCGCTACGCTCTTCTAATAACGCAGGCACCCGCATTTCAGACAACTCCTCATAAGAAATATCCAACCAGGTCCCATGCTGCTCAGTCCCAGAAAACCGATTCAAATTATCCTGATTAGCTATATACTTTTTCTGACTAAAACTACCCGCCACCCACTGCCAAGACAACGTGTTACTTGCCAAATCACCATCTAATAGATGATAGAACAACCACTTCGCAGGCTCAACCCAATGCGTCCTACCAGTATTAACAATGACTCCCGCTAACCACAACCTTTCATGATTATGAAGATATCCATCATTCACCAAATTCTTTACCGCTTCATCTAAAACATGCACTCCTGAGGACAAAGTCACATCAACAATACTCCTAGGCACCAATGTATGAGCAACCCCTTCCTGCGGACACCTCAAATCCTTAAAAATATCATCTCCCCTACTCTGCCAGACACGGTGATAATACTCTCGCCAAGCAAACTCACTCAAAAGCTTATCACAAGCCTCTTCACCATGCTCAATAATCAGACTAGCTATCACCTCAGCAGGTGATAACACTCCATGGGTGAAATAAGAGCTTAGATGAGTAACAGCCCCATCTAGAAAATTTCTCGTCTTGGTATATTCTATTGGCTGTATTGACGCCAACATACGCATTAGATTCTTTCTATTTGAACCAAGAAAATTCTTCATCATTCACAAAATATCCTCATAAAACTTAAGAACAAGCACCTAATCCAAAAAATACTAATACAAGCCAAGTGCCTGCCTAAAACAAGCAACCGCAAAACTAAACTTACTTTTCGTAGGCCTCACTGGCTTCACCACACTCCACCCCTTCCTCTCCCCATACTCTAACAATTTAGCCGTCGGATGCACCATCGTATTATCTTCACATATGTCTAACATTGGAATATCCGCATGACTATCAGAATAACCGTAACTACCCTCTAGAACCTCTCCATCTTCCCATTCTTCAGGAAAATGAGGCCTCATCCGCCCTAACTTGACTGCACCTTTGTTATTCCCCCCCAATATATCAGGAAAAAACCTCACTCTACCATCCACCTCTAAACGAGTACCGTAATAATGGTCAAACCCCATCTTCTGAGCTAAATACTTAACCCATACCTCCGGACTCGCACTATTCAGAATAGTCAGACGCCCCGCATCCTTATGCTCTTTAACAATCTCTAATACATCCTCATACATACCAGAAGGAAATATCTCATCTACAAACTCACGTGCATATGCATCCAATGTCTCCTCATCCATTAAAGCCAAATAATTCAAAAACACCCGTTTCATACCTCCAGCTCCAAGCACCTTCGTAAAAGGAAGAAAAGGTATCAACACTAATACATGTAACCTCCTCAATGGCTCGCGCTTCAATACAAAATTACAAAACAACAGCTGCGTATCCCAAGGCACTATCGTCTGATCAAGATCGAATAGCGCATAGCCAGATTTTCCAGATTCCTTCATATACATATACATTAATACTAATCACCTAAACATATCCCTATCGCCCTCGCTGTCTCAACCTCTTCACCCTCAGGGTCAACAAGCTTTAACTTATGCACAGCTTTCTCAATAGATGACGACGTTACATGATAAGACTGATAACTCACCATACGACCAAACCTACCCTCTTCCGCCAACTTAACCGCCTTCACCCCAAAGCGTGCTCCCAATATCCTATCTAACCCAGTCGGCGCTCCACCACGCTGTAAATGCCCTAACGTACAAGCACGCGTCTCCTTACCCGTCCTAACAGCCAACTCATTTGCCACAAAATCCCCTATGCCTCCCAGCCTCACATCAGATCCATCATCATTCTTATTGGTTAGCAACTTCCCATCCGGTGTACGAGCACCCTCAGCTACTATAACCATAGAACTATGATTACCCTTAGCCTCCCTGTCCTTGATAAACTGAGCCACCTTATCAAGTGAAAACTCTATCTCTGGAAGAAGAATAACATTCGCACCACCAGCTATCCCTCCCCATAAAGCGATCCACCCAGCATTTCTCCCCATCACCTCTACAACCATCACTCGCTTGTGACTCAACGCAGTTGTATGCAACCTATCCATCGCATCCACTACACAGGAAACAGCACTATCAAACCCAAACGTCATCGCAGTCGCCTGCAAGTCATTATCAATCGTCTTAGGCACTCCTATCACAGGAAAACCAGCCTTATAAAGATGAAGCGCAGTAGACAAAGATCCATCCCCTCCCACCACAATAAGAGCCCTTATCTCCAACTGACTCATCGTACGACTCGCCTTCTTAATAACCATTTCAGCAATCTCCTCCTTAGTTCCCTCTCCCATCTTAGCCGCCAGACTAACCTTATTAGTCGTCCCTAATATTGTTCCACCTAACTTCAAAATCCCAACAGTATCTTCAGGATCTAATACCTGATAATCACCAGGTGGCAGTAAACCCTCAAACCCATCGCGAAACCCTATCACCTCCCAGCCCAATTTATGCGCAGCACCCACCACACCATGAATAACAGCATTCAGCCCAGGACAATCACCACCACTATTAAGAATTCCGATTCTCATGCAAAAGAAGTATCAAATCACCAGATCACCGACAAGACTTTAACCTCACTCAATGCATGCAAACCAAATAGCCATACAAACCAATCTCCCCAATAAAAAAACAAACACTACTTCGCCACCTCCTTTAGCTCCTTAAAACGGGCTCGCATTTCTTTAAGTATTACAGAACCTTCCTTCTCCTTAATAAGATCTTTCTCCTCAAAGGGATCCTCCGTGATATGAAAAAGCTGCTCACGCCCATAATCAGGCCAATAAAAATATTTCCACCCCTTCCTAACAAGAGCCTCTGAAGCAGGTATCCTATTCTTATTACTTATAATCCCATGCTCATAAAAGAACTCCGTGCGCCAATCCTCCACATTCTTCCCTGAATACAAAACCTCCAGGTCCCTCCCCTGCATCCCATCAGGAACCTTATTACCTGTAGCTGCCAATATCGTAGGAGCCAAATCCACATTCAAAGCAAAACGGTCATCCGTCTTACCCCTAATAGCCGAATCCATCCTAGGATCACGGATAATAAGCGGAACACGAATACTCTCCTGATGCGGATACCATTTATCAGCAAGCCCATGCTCTCCATGATAATACCCATTATCAGCAGTAAAAATAATCAACGTCTGATCATAAACACCCTGCTCCTTAAGCTTAGCTATAACCTCACCACACACACTATCCACCTCAGTAGCTAGTCGATAGTAATTCTTCATCATCGTCTGATACTTTTCCGGCGTATCAAAGCGCCAACGCCAACGTATCCTCCCCTCATTCTTCTCATTCTGCAGAAACTCAGGAAGCCTCTTCATCGCAGCCTCAGTCGCAGTCTTTGGCAAAGGAACATCTATGTCCTTATACAAATCCATACTCCCAGGCTGTGGCAAAAATTGCTTCGGATTGTGATCTTCAGCATGCGTAGCAAAAAAAGCCACCGTCAGCAAAAACGGCTTATCCCTCGGACGCTTCTCAAGAAACTCCATCGCATCATCCTCATTTTTTTGAGTCACGTGAATCTTGCTGCCATCCTTCCGCTTTATCCAATGATAACCAGAGTATGCTCGCCCAAAATCAAATTTATCCTTAGGAAACTTTCCACCATGCCACTTCCCCACATGGCCTAAATAATAACCATCCTGCCGGAGCACACCTGGAAAAGTCTCACTCCAAGGAGTCTTGAAGAAACGAAAACTCCTATTCCCATGCCTAGACATCCACTGCCCTGTAAACAGTGACGAGCGACTCACCCCGCATATAGCCGTCGTCACACAGCTATGAGTAAACCTAAAGCCATCTGCAGCTAACTTATCTATATTCGGGGTCTTCAGAAAAGGATGCCCAGCCACGCCTAATGTATCAAACCGCCAATCATCAGCGTAAAGTATAACAACATTCGGCTTCTTAACAGTCGCATGCAGAGCTGTGCTAAAAGCCAGCATTAATAATAAAAATAATCTCATATCAAATAAAGGTAACTAATGACGTTGTATCACCCATTACCATACAATGAAAAGCTGAAGATTCAAAATATACTATTTCCAAGCAAAAAAAAGCCCTTACTCAGATGTAATACAACAAGTAAGGACCAAAATTAGAGCAAAACCTCTAATAACTCATTCTAGACAGTAAACTAAACAGAACCATACTTAGCATACAACTCACCAACTACATCCCAGTTCACCACTTCAAAGAAAGCAGCTATATAATCAGGACGACGGTTCTGGTAGTTCAAGTAATAAGCATGCTCCCAGACATCCAGCCCAAGAAGTGGCGCACATCCATCACAACATGAACCAGCCATCAATGGATTGTCCTGATTCGGTGAAGAACAAACAGAAAGCTTACCCTCACCACATGCACACAACCATGCCCAACCAGAGCCAAATCGGGTTGCCCCTGCATTAGAAAATTCAGCCTTAAAATTATCAAATGATCCAAATGAAGCATCTATTGCCGCAGCAAGATCACCCGTTGGTGCAGACGCCCCACCTGGCTTGATCACATCCCAGAACAAACTATGATTAAAATGTCCACCACCGTTATTCCTCACTGCACCCTGAATGTCAGCAGGAACCTTGTCTAAATTCTTCATGAGCTCACATATCTTCATCCCCTCAAGCTCCGCATTCCCACTAATCGCTGCATTAAGCTTACTCACATAAGCATTGTGATGCTTGCTATGGTGAATCTCCATAGTCGCTGCATCAATGTGTGGCTCAAGCGCATCATACGCGTATCCTAGTTCTGGTAGTTCAAATGCCATAATATAATTTTTTCGTTGTGTTTTCTTAAATTAAGTAATCATAAATGATGACATTCAGCAAATATCTTGCTTGCAGATCATCATTCACCGCCACAGTATGCGTCTGTAAATTTAATTCGCAAGAAAGAATCTTAAAAGCCATGCCATCATACACACTCGCGTTCTCACCCGACCTCTCCACAGATGCATACATCTGCATCGCAGCAGCACTCATCATCGGTATCCTTAATACCTGGCTATACTGCTCCGGATCAAAAAAAGCCGCTGTCGCAACCATTGCAGCTCAGCTAGAAATCGAACGCTCTAACTCTCTGCAAGCAAACCAAAGATTAGCAACCTCATTAGAAGACGTTAACGCTCTTCGCCGCTCAGAAGCTAACCTCATCCAGACCCGTGCAGAATTAACCGCCAAAATCAACAGCCTAGAAGAAAACTCCACCAACAAAGAAAATATCTCCAATGACATCCAAGCAAAAATAGGAGAAACACTCAAAAACATCTCAACTGAATCCATAAAATCAAACCAAGAACAATTCATCAAACTCGCTCAAGAATCCATCGGTTCACAAAAACAACAGATCACTCATGACCTAACCGAGCACAAAAATAAAGTAGAAACCATCCTCCTACCGCTCTCAACCTCAATAGAAAAAATCAACCAACAACTCCAAAAAATAGAAGAAAATAACGAGCAATCACAAAATCACATCCAACAACAATTCAAAAATCTCGCCGAAAGCCAAAGAGAATTTCAAGAGGAAACCACACAGCTCATCCAAAACCCAAAGGAATCCACAAACATCAGTGCCTCACTTATCAATGAAATATCTCGTAACCCAAAGGTCAAAAGAACTCTCAGCATCCCCAGCGAATCAAAAAAACCATTCGAGCCAATTGACTCACTAGTAGACGACAACGATGACGAAGACTTCTCACCAGACTCCCTAGAAGAAGAATTCCGCGGCTTCACCGCCAGCTCAGACGGCGAAGGAATCTAGACCGAATACTCAGCCCAAGAACTCGTAGTCTCCCAGATACGAACCACCTTCAGGCGCACCTCTGCCCGCACAGGATACTCGTCATCAGGATTATTCACATGAAAAGCCAACTGCTCACTCGTGTGATCAAAAATTGTCCGCGCCATAACCTCAGTTGTCGGATCCTCATTCTCAAATCCTATTATCCTGTCACCATAAGCATCTTTGAAAAAATCAAACTTAGGATCAGCCGTATTCATGCACAGCGCATGATCATAAGTCTCTATAAATTCTTCAACCATATGCTTCACCAACTTAAAGTCGAAAACCATCTCATGGTCATCTAAAGTATCTGCCTCAAACACCAACTCTACCTTGCGAGTATGCCCATGAGGAAAACGGCATTTATCAGGGTGCTTCGAAAGTAGATGGCCATTCTCCACTTCTATCATTTTACAAATTCGGTAAGGCATAATTTTTATTTATCTCGTGTCACACACATCTACCCCTTAAAATCACAAAATGAAAGAGGATTCTACAGCACCAGCAGCTAACCCCACATCACCCCATCAAAACACAACCATACTACACCCACCAAAGCATCTATTTTCTTGCATCACCGCTGCATACTAACAAGACTTTTGACGCCCCAGTAAAACACGAGCTCTCACCATGAAAGGATCACCCATATTAGCTACAGCCATTGCATGCACCATCATGCTCAGCATGTATCTGTTAATGAAAACTACCCTCGGAGCTAACACCCCCACCCCACAAAAACTCACTCATCCTATACCATCCAACACCAAAACCAAAACCACCGCCAGCTCCGCCGCTCACCTCGAGATCTTCTTTTCCAAACCACCCACATCCTTCTCACTCACTCACCCTGCCACCAACACCACCATCCTTGAGATAAAAAAAATCCTCCACTCAGCAGACTGGAGCGGAGAAATATCCTTACCTATCAATAAACTAACTACAAGCGATGTCGAAATCCTTGTAAAAGCCCAGTGGGCCACCCCAGCCCCCCACTACCACTTCATACAAGTCACCATCTCTCCAGATGACCTAGACCCACTTACCAAGTCCATCAGATCTGAAAACAATATCTCAGACATCATGAACTTTCAATGGAAGGAGGAAGAATGACACACCACTCAAACCACGAATGCTGCGAACATCACGAAAACCATCACGATATCGTAGTTAAAAACCTTACAGTAAATTACCGTAACCTAACCGCACTCAAAAACATCAGCTTCAACAGCTCATGCGGAAACAGAATCGCCCTCATCGGCCCCAATGGCGGTGGCAAATCCACACTACTCAAATCCATCGCAGGACTCGTAAAAAAAACCACAGGAACAATACAATGGCGCGGTGAAGCCGTCAGCAAATGGTCAAGAGAGTTCGCATACCTCCCTCAAAGAGAAGAAGTCGACTGGAACTTCCCCATCACAGTCAGAGGACTCGTAGAAATGGGCCGCTACCCACAGCTAGGAATGTGGGGAAAATTCTCACATAAAGACATAGCCGCAGTCGATCAAGCTTTAGAATCCCTCGACCTCTCAGACCTCCAGAACCGACAAATCAAACAGCTCTCAGGCGGACAACAACAACGCGCATTCATCGCCAGAGCCATAGCCCAAGAAGCCCACGTCCTATTACTAGATGAACCCTTCACCGGCCTAGACCGTACAGCAGCAAAAACCCTTGGTGACCTCTTACACAAACTCGCCAGTGAAGGCAGACTCATCATCTCTTCACATCATGATCTACGCACCGCCACCGAGCTATTTAACCAAGTCCTACTTATCAACTGTGACATGGTAGCATTCGGAGAATCAAAAAAACTCATCACAAATGACATGCTCGAGAAAACATTCCTAACCAAACACTCAAAATGATCAATCTCGCCAGCACCGACCTCATCATCGCACCATTCATTGGCGCCACCGTCATCGGCTTCGCTAACGGATTCTTCAGCGGCTTCGTAAACCTCAGGCGCAGCGCACTCTCAGTATCCGCACTCTCCCACACCATGCTCCCAGGTATAGCTATCGCCGTACTCATCACCCAACAACTCACCCAAGCTAACGCCTTCATCGGAGCTCTATTCGCCTGCATCCTAGTAGGCCTCGGCTCAGTCCTAGTCAGTCGTAACTCACGCATACCAGAAAGCACTGCCCTCGCCATACTATACACCGCAGCCTTCTCTGGTGGAATAGCTCTTCTCCCTCACCTCCCTGTCATCGCCAGCCTAGAAAGCTGGCTATTCGGTGACCTCAGCCTCATGTCCAGCCGCGACTTAAACTTCATCTTCATCATCAGCTCCATCAGCCTCGCTCTCTCTAACCTCTACATGCGCCCCCTTCTCCTTACCATGTTCGAGCCAAACGTAGCAGCCGCACAAGGCGTCCCCATCAGAGCTATGCAATACCTCATTTTCACCCTCCTCATCCTCATGCTTGTTGCCTCACTCCAAGCCGTAGGTAGCGTCCTTTCAGTATCGCTTCTAGTTGCACCCTCAGCGATCATGCTCCTCTTCACTGACAACACAAAAAGCCTCTTCTGGGGAGGCGCCACCATCGGAGCTCTTTGCGGAGCTGGCGGAGTCCTGCTCAGCCAGTTTATAAACATCCACGCAGGACAATCCATCGTCATCCTTCTCGGAATCATATTCCTAATCGCATTCACTTTCAGCCCACGATACGGAATACTTAAAAAATAACACCATGAAAAACCTTCTCCTCATCTTCTTAGGCAGCGGACTAGGTGCAACCATCCGCCACACCTTATCCATATACCTGCAGTCCCATGAATCAAAAATACCATTCGGCATCCTAGCCTGTAACCTCTCAGGCTGCCTCATCATAGGCTTATCCTATGGATACCTAAAATCACACCACCCAGACTGGATATCACCACTAGCAATTACAGGATTCCTAGGCGGATTCACCACATTCTCAACATTCGCTCTAGATACCCAGAAAATCATACTAGCCGGCAACTGGGGAACCGCTATCACATACATACTAATCTCAACCATAGGAGGAATAGCACTCTGCTACATCGGATTCTTAGCAACCACCCGCACCTAATTAAGCTCCCTTAATAACAATCAATCCGCAGGAAAAGGATCCGCACTCAGCCTAAGCTCCACATCACTCTCTACCCCCTGAACCACTTGATCACTCGCAGGCCCTTCACCCCCAATACCTCTTACCCTATCATCCGGCCTAACCAGATTAATAGCCACAGCCACACTAGCTGAAACTATCAAAAGCCCAACAACTAGAAACGAACTCAATCTACCCTTACCCTGCCCCTCCTCTAACAAATTCTCTACCCTGCTCCTCAAACTAGCCTTACTCGCCATCGATAACGCAACAGAGAAAACCTCCTCATTCCCAGCTACACCCCCTCCCATAGACCGCTCACTCACCTGGCATGACTCCGCCACATCACACAGAGCATTTATATAATGTCCAGGATGCGCACCACATGAAATAACATGAGCATCACATGCATACTCGCACTCCTCCCTTAAACGCTTCCGTAAAATCCACACCACAGGATTAAACCAATGAAACGCACAAGCTAACTGACCAGCTAAACTCGTCCATAAATCAAACCTCTTCATATGCCCCAATTCATGCAGCATTACCATCCTCAAAGTACCATCACTCCACCTCCTAGCATGACCTGGCAAAAGCAAAGTAGGATTCAAAAGACCAGTTATAACAGGTGAATTTACACGCCCAGAAAAACAAACATCGGGCAACTTAGACATCGAAAGCTGATCCGCACAGCCTTTCAATAAATCATAATGCCACTCGCTATCACTCTTCACCGACTCCTTACACCAA
This sequence comes from uncultured Verrucomicrobiales bacterium, assembly GCA_937934595.1. Lineage (GTDB taxonomy): Bacteria > Verrucomicrobiota > Verrucomicrobiia > Verrucomicrobiales > Akkermansiaceae > Rubritalea. The sequence continues at coordinate 17,907 of CALGZA010000020.1, forward strand.
ACCCTAACCATATAAAAATGACGCAATAACCTCGCTATAAGAAAAATACAACCAGCTCCATACACCCCAACCAACACATAGATCAGATCCCAGCCTCCTCCCACTTCACTCACCCTACTACTAACACCTAACACCCCACCACCTAACATAGGCAAATCCACATGAATCTTAGGCATGCAAATAAACAAAGGACTCAACATCAACAAAATCAGCATCCCAGCCGTCAGCCCAGATGACCTTACTGGATTCCGCCTGCCCACCCACACACTTAGAATCAGTGCTAGTAATGAAAGAATAATGCTCGTGGCTATCATGACTGTGAATTAAAAATTTACTTAACCATATTACGAATCTCATCAATCTGCTCTTTCGACAAATGCTGATCTTTCTCATCCAATAAAGCAGCCACCAAGTTCTCAGGCTTACCTTCAAAAAAAGTAGAAATCAAATTCTTTAACGCAGACTTCCTAGCCTTCTTCTCAGTAATCGCAGGCTTATAAATGTAACGGCGTGACTCCTTAACATGCTTCACCATCCCCTTATTCTCCAAAGTCACTAAAAGAGCCCGCACCGCTGAATAAGACGGTGGATCCGGTAAATTCTCCTGCACATCCTTAGCTGAAGCCTTTCCTAGCCTATAAATTATATCCATAATCTGCCGCTCCCTGCGCGACATCTGACCCTTTTCTAATCTGTTCATAACCCCATTATAAACTGTGCTGGAAATACTGCAATTACTAAAATGCTAAATTCTTAGCATAAAATATTTGACGCTCGACAAAAATGCTGTTTTTCTAGCCTCAACATGAAAACTATAAAATTAAAAAAATTACGCTTAGCTTTCACCAGCTCTATTGGCATAGCATCCTTCTACCTCATCGGTTGCGCTACTCAAACAAATACTCCGTCCACGTCAATCCACTCTCCAGCAATAGGTTCCGCTGTAGAATCAGTCAAAAAAAAGAGTGTATCCCTCACCTCTACACCCGCCCCCTCCCAAAAAACAAAGCAATTCAAACCAGAACGCCCAGGACTCGGCACCGGATGGGGCAAAGATCTAGCTTCCTCAGTAAACTTCACCAACTTCCATAGAGCCAGTAAACAGCCAGCAACTATCTCCTCCATCTACTACAATGACAAAGAAGGAATAAAAGCCATGACTAGCAGCTACGACCAAAAAGGCAAAGGACTCGAAGAAACGCCAAATGGAATGATCGCTTGGGGCGTAAAAGGCAACTGGGGATATCTAAATAACAGTCTCTCAAACGGAAAAAGATTCGTCGTAGGCAACAAAAACTCAAACTACACACTCGTCGTGAAAAACCTTACCCAGTCAAGACTCGAGATCGTCTTAAGCGTTGACGGAATAGACGTCCTAGACGGTAAACCTGCCTCCACTCGTAAAAGAGGCTACATCGTCCAACCAGGAAAAACCCTCAACGTAAAAGGATTCAGAAAAAGCACAGACGCTGTCGCAGCCTTCAAATTCGCCAGCGTCAACAGCTCCTACTCTAACCTAAGTGGTAAAGGAACCAGAAACGTCGGTGTCATCGGCCTCGCAGTATTCACAGAAAAAGGAATCGACCCCTGGAAATACGGAGCCATCGAGAAAAAGAAAAGAGCCAACGCACGCCCATTCGCAGAAGCCCCTCAGCTCAGAGCGCGCTAAATTATCCCCCCTCCCACAAACATTAAATTTACTTGGACCTCCTTAAACAAAACTGCAAAATTCTTATTGAAATAACGAAAACAGTAAACACTTATCAATAAGATAATGCACACCATAATAAAAACAATTTCTCTGCTTTTCATCAGCATAGCCATCACCAACGCTAAACAAACTCGCCCTAACATCGTATTCATTCTAAGTGACGACCAAGCATGGTCAGACTACGGCTTCATGGGCCATAAAGACATAAATACCCCTAACCTCGACAAGCTATCCGAGCAAGGCCTCACCTTTAAACGCGGTTACGTCGCAGCCCCCATATGCCGCCCATCACTAGCATCCATCATCACAGGAGTCTCTCCCACCGTCCATGGCATCACAGCAAATGACTCAGGTGAATACAAACATCGCACCAAAAACGATCCCCCTTTCAGAGAAGCATTCCATAAACACCCCAACTTTGTAAAACTACTCAGTGACAGTGGATACCTAACACTCCAAACTGGAAAATGGTGGGAAGGAACCTACCAAGAAGGTGGATTCACACACGGAATGACCCATGCCGACCCCAACCGTGGCGGCAGACACGGCGATGAAGGATTAAAAATCGGCAGAACTGGCATGAAACCCATCAATGACTTTATAGACCTAGCCATCAAAGAAGATAAACCCTTCTTTGTCTGGTATGCACCATTTCTCCCTCATACCCCTCACAACCCACCAGCCAGACTGCTCAATAAATACAAAGCTAAAGACAGACCTCAAGACATCACAAAATACTACGCCATGTGCGAATGGTTCGATGAAACCTGCGGCCAACTCCTCAACCACATAGACCAGAAAAAACTCACCGAAAACACAGTCGTCATATACGCCTGCGATAACGGCTGGGCTCCTACAAGCACAAGAGCAAATGACCCAACACAAAAAAACTGGAAACGCTACGCCCAAAGATCCAAAAGCTCCCCATTCGAAAACGGCATCCGCTCACCCATCATGATCCGCTGGCACAAAAAAATATCACCCCTAAACTCAACAGACCTAGCACACACAACAGATATTTTCCCAACCATCGCAACGCTAGCTAATATCGATACCCCAAAGCACCTACAAGGAATTAACCTTCTCAACAAACAAACCAGAAAAAAAAGATCAACCATCTTCGGCGTTACCCACTCCAGCCACAACATGACCCTAGGCAAACCCGATCAGACACTCCAATACCAATGGGCTATCGAAGCAAACTGGAAACTCATCATACGCCAAAATGGAACCGATAACAGTCGCTTCCGTGCCCTACACCACTGGGACAATGAACCCTTCAGACTATACAACCTCATCACCGACCCCACAGAAACCAACAACCTCGCTTCAAAACACCCAGAAAAAGTAGCCCAACTCAAAAAGAAAATTGATATCTGGCACGCCAAAAACCTAAAACAACACACCTCATCCCCCTAAATTCACTTTCTCCTATCATTTAAACCAAAATAGGCTACGGTGCGCCAACTCCCAGCATCCACAATCCGATGATGCGTATTATTTTCTAACCTTTTTGAAACATGAACACCTTCGCCGACCTAGGCCTATCTAGTAAAATACTCAAAGCCATTACAGACAAAGGCTATGAAACACCCTCACCCATCCAAGCACAAGCCATACCCCCTGTCCTTAAAGGCAAGGACGTCCTGGCGGCAGCACAAACCGGAACCGGGAAAACAGCAGGCTTCACACTCCCCATTCTTCACAAACTCTCTGAAAACCCAACCCAAAATAAAAGAAGAGTCATCAGATCACTCGTACTCACTCCCACACGTGAACTCGCTGCTCAAATTAAAACTAATATTGACGAATACAGCAGCCAGATTGACTTCAAAAGCCTCGTCGTTTTCGGCGGAGTCGGAATCAACCCACAAATCAATAAACTAAGAGCTGGTATAGACATGCTAGTCGCCACTCCGGGACGCCTACTTGACCTCTGCCAACAAAACGCCTGCGACCTCAGCAATATAGAAATTCTCGTTCTAGACGAAGCAGATCGCATGCTCGACATGGGATTCATCAATGACATCAAAAAAGTGATGAAATACATTCCCACCAAACGCCAAACACTTCTATTCTCCGCTACATTCTCAAAAGAAATTAAAATCATCGCCAAACAATTCCTCACAAACCCTGTTCTAGTCGAGGTAGCCGCTCAAAATACAACCGCAGAACGCGTCGAACAACGCGCATACCGCTGCGACCAAAACACCAAAGCTGAACTAGCCATCCACCTCATCAAACAAGGAGAATGGAACCAAGTACTCGTCTTCACTAAAACCAAACACGGTGCTAACCGTCTAAGCACCAAACTCGACAACGCCGGCATCTCCTCCAGCGCCATACATGGAAACAAATCACAAGGCGCCAGAGAACGGGCCCTCCAAGGATTTAAAAATAAATCAATCAGAGTACTCGTCGCAACAGATATCGCAGCACGTGGCCTTGACATAGCCAACCTCCCATACGTCATCAACTACGAACTCCCTAACATCCCCGCAGACTACGTCCACCGCATCGGCCGTACAGGAAGAGCCGGAGAAAGCGGAGAAGCTCTCTCTCTCGTCTGTAACAACGAACGCGCATTCCTCAAAGAAATAGAAAAACTCATCAACAAAAAAATCCCCCTCCTCACAGAAGACGGATTCACCCCAGAACTCTGGCCAGCCCGCATGCCATCAGCATCAGAAGTCCAGAAAGAAGACGCTGAAAGAAAAAAACAAAATAGACAAAACCGAGGCCCAAGAACCAGATCATCAGGAAATAACCAAAGACCAAAAACTGATAAAAATAACAGCCCTAACAGCAGCAAAAGATCATCCTCACGCCGCAGAAGAAAATAAACCATCCCACCACCATCCCATCACTCCCATAATCCAAAACCAACTAAAACAATAACCAATCAACTAGATCACCATGTCTAGACAAGAACTATCTCAAACCACCATAGACCGCTTCAGCGGAATTGCACGCCTCTACGGATCAAAAGCATTACACACATTCTCTAACGCCCATGTAGCTGTCATAGGCATTGGTGGAGTCGGCTCCTGGTCAGTCGAAGCACTCGCCAGATCAGGTATCGGAAACATCACCATGGTCGACCTCGATGAAATCTGTATCACCAACATCAACAGACAACTCCACGCCATGGACGGCGAAATCGGTAAACAAAAAACAGATGCCATGGCACATCGTATCAAACTCATTAACCCACAATGCAAAATATACTGCGAACAAACATTCTATAACGAAAAAACATCAGACAGAATTCTCTCCAAAAAATACGACTTCGTAATAGATGCCATCGACCTCCTCATTCAAAAAGCACATCTCATAGCAGAATGCAAAAAACGTAACATCCCCATAGTCACCTGTGGAGGATCCGGCGGCAAAACCAACCCATCCACCATTCGTATCGCAGACATCACAAAAGTCTCTCAAGACGCTCTCATCCATAAAGTCAGATCAAGACTCAGAACCAAATTCGGATTCCCAAAAGCATCTAACCAAAAAGCTCCCAAATTCAACGTCGAAGCCATCTTCTACGATGAACCAGCCATCCATCCACCCTCCGAAGAATGCGATACCAACCAAACCTCTAACATGAGACTAAACTGCGCGTCAGGACTAGGCAGCATCACACACATGACCGCTACACTAGGACTCTTCGCTGCACAAAGAGCCCTTCATCACCTCAGCAAATCATAACTATGGATAACTACTTCAAATTACTAAACATCGAACAAAACATCCATATCGACCAAGACACTCTTGCTAAAAATCATCAAAAAATCGCCGCAGAACACCACCCAGATAACCCAAAAAACAACAACGGTGACACACAATACCAAAACATAAATAGAGCCTACAAAACTCTAAAATCCCCCTCCAAAAGACTCATCCACATCATAGAACTAACCGGCATGCCATTCGAAAAACGTGGCAAAGTAAGTGATCACCTACTCGACCTGTTCATGTCCACTGCTCAGATACTTCAAGAATCAGACGCCATCATCAAAAAAAAATCTGCCACCACCTCCTACCTCGTTAAAGCACTACTAGAAAGCGAAACCCAAATCACTCAAGAACTTATCAGTAAACAAATAGAAATCATAGAAAAAGAAACAACATCAGCACTCAACAAAGCCAAAGAAACAAATAACCTAACAAACTCAGCACGTGACCTCGCCTTCCTAGAAAAATGGCAAGCGCAGCTAAAAGAACGCTACGCCAGCTTATTTTAAGCCCCTCCCTCCATCGCCCTACACCGCATCATCTCACGTAAACATAAAACCACTGCCATAATGATCATCACCACAAGCACCGCAATATGGTAATAATAATTATCAAAACTAAGCGCCTTACCAAAACAACCACACTCAATATTCAATCCCCGCACTTGAGCAGATACAACCGCAACAAAAAAACCAATACTTAACAACAAAACACTCACAACCGCGCCCTTAAACAATACACCCAATATAAGAGCCGCTCCCACCAACACCTCAAACAAAGGCAACATATAACCAAGCCACATATCCCACGGTGCCGCATCAAAAGGAGATATCTTGAAATACCCCACAGACTCAACAAAACTATCCAAATCAAGTAACTTCGCAGAACCAGCCCAGATAAATACAGCACCCAGTATCACGCGCAAAGACAGATCTATAACCTTACTCCCCTCATTCATAATCCCTTTATACACTAATATCGCCCACTGAATAGCCTGATTTTAACTGACTTAAAATAAAATCCCATCCATACTCACCACGTGACAGAACTCCTACTTAACGAAAACATCTACCAGCGAATCATCGCAGACCTCATCCCAAAAACTAAAAAATTCCTCTGGATCGTCACAGCAGACATCAAAGACCTCCACGTAGGTAAAGGCCTTAAAGGAAAACGCCAACGCTTCGTCCCATTCCTAGAAATCCTCAGTGACCTAGTCCAGCAAGGAGTCGCCATCCGCCTCATGCACGCCAAAGAACCTGGCCCCAGATTCAGAAAAGACTTCGACAAATACCCAGCACTTATCGAAAGCGACCTCTTCGAACGCATCCTCTGCCCACGCATTCACACCAAAGCCATCATCATCGACGGCAAATCAGCATTCATCACATCCGCTAACCTCACAGGAGCAGGACTAGGCGCCAAGTCCCCTCACAAAAGAAACTTCGAAGCAGGCATACTCACTGATGAAAAACAACACCTAGCTCCACTCATCGAATGGATAGACTCCCTCTACCTCGGAGACCACTGCCTCAAGTGCCAACGAAGAAAATTCTGCCCAGACCCAATTGCGTAGTTGATTATTAAAATACTCTAAGCTTAGATCTCACCATGCCTAATCTATCTTGCCCACTCTGCACCATGGACGACACTATAACCCATGATTCCATCCATGAATGTATGACCTGTGGCCATGAATGGCAAAGAGATGACATTCCAGACGCAGACACACCAGAAGAAAGAATCGTGAAAGACGCATACGGAAATACCCTTGAAAAAGGTGACACCGTCCAGATGATCAAAGACCTCAAACTCAAAGGATCATCAGACATCCTAAAAAGCGGCACAAAGTCAAAGCCAATCAGCCTCCAAGAGGGCGACCACGAAATCTCATGCAGAATGAACGGAATCGCCATTAACCTAAAAGCCTGCTTCGTAAAAAAAATTAACAAATAAACGATATCACCCCACCTCTAACAAAAAAAGAGGCCTTGAGTTAGCAAATAAGACTAAAACCCAAGACCTCAAACTGATAATACAGCAGTCAACTAATGCTTACTTCACCAACTTAAGCTGCGTCGCCCTTCCAGTTTTATTCCAGTCCTGAACATAAAGATTTCCATCTTTATCAAACGACAACCCATGCGGTGCGGAAAAAATACCTAGCTTCTGATTCGCAGGTGCCACTCCAAATTTAGCCCACTGCTTCCTATTCGGATTATCACCTATAAAGGATAAAGGCGTGCCCTTCTTATCCAAAATAGTAACCCTAGACTCTAGCTCAGCCACTGCACAAACATCGCCATGAAAACTAACTGCACATGGCCTACGTAAATTTGTAGCATAAACAGAGATAAAATTACCTTCTAAATCAAAGTGAACCAATCGGCGCTTCTCCCTATCACATACTAGTAACCTCGGAGTCTCATAACGTGTATCCACACTGATCGTATGCGGTGTTCGGAACTTAGATACCTCCTTGCCCCTACCCCCAAATGACTTCAACAACTTACCAGCCTTATCAAACTTATGAATCATATTAGATCCATAGCCCATACTCGCAAAGATCGAGCCATCAGGCGCCACTGCCACTCCAGTCAAACCACCAAATTTACCATCCACAGGTGACGTCTTCTGTGTGATCTCCATCACAACATTACCATCTAAATCCAACTTCACCACACGATTCCCCCTAAGATGCGCACCATAGATAAACTCCTTATCACCCTCCTTAACTATAGCCATATGGTGCAGTCCACTAGCCTCAGCAGCTATTGTCTTCAACAACTTCCCAGCTGCATCAAATACAAATATAGACTTAGGACCATCAGAAGAAATATAAATATGACCAGCACTATCCACAACAGCACTCCCATGAGTCGGACCTAAATTAGCTCCATCCTTCATATTGCCCCACTGAGCATCTGCAATATAGGTATAAGTCCCGTTACCAGTTATCACTGGTGACTGAACCACCTCTTTATGTTCATGCTTCTCTCCATCCTTGTGTGAGTGAGCAGATAAAGGCTGAGCTACAAAACAAAGCGCTAGTCCAGTAGTTAATTTTAAGTTAAATAGTTTCATGACGGCCAAATACTTGCCTAATTAACCCTATGTGTCAAAAAAATCTCTCTCCGCACTGGTAATTTCCACCCATTAAGGTATGCATCTGATCAGAAATTAACCTTCAAAATCTACTAATCATGCTCGACATCAAAGCCATCCGAGAAAACCCAGAAAACATCAAAGCCAGACTCACCACACGTGGAGGTAATACACAGAACCTTATCGATGAAGTATTAGCCAGTGACGAATCTCGCAGAAAAATAGAAACTGAAAAACAAATCTTCCAGTCTGAGCGAAATAACGCCTCAAAAAATATCGGTGCACTCATGGCTCAAGGCAAAAAAGATGAAGCCGAAGCAGCTAAAGCCGCGGTAAAAGAAATAGGAGAAAAAATCAAAGAACTAGAAACCCAAGGCGATGAGGTCACTCAGCAGCAAAACCACCTGCTCATGACCATCCCTAACACCCCATACCCAGACTGCCCAATCGGTAAAGACGAGAACGACAACCCAGAAATCCGTATCTGGGGTAACAAACCCAGCATCAAAGAGCCTAAAGACCACGTCCAGCTCGCAGAACTACACGGACTAATCGACTTCGAAGCCGCAGCAAAAATCTCAGGCTCAGGATTCGCCATGTACCGCGGTAAAGGAGCCAAACTAGAACGTGCACTCATAAACTTCCTGCTAGACCTTCAAACAGAAGAACACGGATACCAAGAAGTCAACGTACCACACATCATCAGACGATACTGCATGGAAGGAACCGGCCAACTCCCTAAATTCGAAGACGACATGTACGGAATCGAAAACAACGAAATGTTCCTAGCACCCACTGCAGAAGTCCCTGTCACAAACCTCCTCAGAGAAACCATCCTCACAGAAGAAGAACTACCCGTCAAAATGACAGCTCACACACCATGCTTCAGACGCGAAGCTGGCAGCGCTGGCCGTGACAACAAAGGCATCATTCGCACTCACCAGTTTGATAAAGTAGAACTAGTGCAAGTCGTCCAGCCAGAGCACTCCATGCAAGTCCTAGAAGAACTCACCCAGCACGCAGAAGCTGCACTCCAAAAACTTGACCTCCACTACAGAACCATAGAACTCTGCACAGGTGACATCGGCTTCAGCTCACTCAAAACATACGACATCGAAGTCTGGGCACCAGGCCAGAACAAATTCCTAGAAGTCTCCAGCTGCTCAAACTTTGGCGACTACCAAGCACGCAGAATGAAACTCCGCTACAAAGACAGTAATGGCAAAAACCAATTCTGTCACACCCTCAACGGATCAGGCACCGCATTGCCAAGACTATACGTTGCACTCATAGAACAAAACCAACAACCAGACGGCAGCATCAAAATACCACCAGCTCTCATCCCCTACTTCGGGAACAGCGACATCTCATGCCATTTGAACTGTTAGAATGGATTGATAGCACAACAAGATAGCAAGAATAGCAAGGCAAGAGGAAAGCGAATAGTGGACTATACAACTAGCGAATAACGAAGCTAATCATGTTATATTGTCTTGCACTTCAAAAAATCAACTCTGCTGCTGTTTCCAAATATTTTGAAACTACTATCAACCCACAATAACTGTGAAAATACTATCATAACCCCTCCACACAGCAAAAACTTTACAGAAAACAACATACCCTCCACTAAACATATAATATAGAAAACCCCCAGTAGATAAATCTACTGAGGGTCTTCTGTGATATGAACAGTAACGCTCTTCTACGTTACCAATAATTCAAAATTAAAACTAACGGCTCTTACGCTTGAGTAGTAACCTCGCCGCATTAGTAGCTATCACTGACTCAAGATGAGCTGCTTCCTCCGCATCCGCAGCAGACACACCCTTAAGCTGCTCTTCTGCGCGTTGCATCGCTGCCACCTCTACCTCTTCATCAATGTCATCTTCTCCAAAAGCAGAATCTGTCAAAACAGATACCTTTTCAGACGTCACCTCTGCATAACCAGAACCTATCGCAAGCTCTTCAACCTTGCCGTCCTTCTCATAACGAAGCTCACCAGGCTTAAGTGCTGTCACTAAAGCCGCATGCAGCTCTAAAACACCCATCTCACCATCCACACCTGGTAGGTACACATCGGAGACTGTATCGGAAAAAATCTTCTTCTCTGGAGTAACGATTTCTAATTGAAGCATTGGATCGAAGTTTGTTGTGTTAATATTAACTTAGTTAAGCAGATCAAAAACAAGGCGGCGCACAGCACCGCCCTATAATAAATTAGTCGCGTGGAACTGTCTCAATTCCAGCCTTCATGTAGAAGTTACCCTCTGGAACATCGTCCCACTTGCCGTCAAGAATCTCTGCAAACCCTTTAACTGTATCTTCTAACTTAGAGTAAACTCCAGCCACGTTTGTAAATACCTCAGCTACATGGAACGGCTGTGTAAGGAAACGCTGTATCTTACGTGCTCGGTAAACACTCATCTTATCCTCATCAGAAAGTTCGTCCATTCCAAGAATCGCTATGATGTCCTGAAGATCTTTATATCGCTGAAGGATGTTCTGCACTCCTCGTGCTACTCTGTAATGCTCATCACCAATAATGTTGGCTGCTAGCGCCTTAGAAGTAGATGCTAGTGGATCTACTGCCGGGAAAAGCCCCTGCTCAGCAAGTGAACGCTCTAGAACTACCGTCGCATCAAGGTGAGCAAATGTGTTAGCTGGAGCAGGATCAGTCAAATCATCCGCAGGAACATAAACAGCCTGAAGTGATGTAATAGATCCCTTCTTAGTTGAAGTAATTCGCTCCTGTAATCCTGCCATTTCCTCTGCTAATGTTGGCTGATAACCAACCGCTGATGGTGTTCTGCCAAGTAGGGCAGATACCTCTGAACCAGCCTGTGAAAATCGGAAAATATTATCAACGAATAGAAGAACGTCCTGACCCTCTTCATCACGGAAATACTCAGCCATTGTCAATGCAGACAAAGCTACTCGTAAACGCGCTCCAGGAGGCTCATTCATCTGTCCGTATACCAATGCCACCTTAGACCCAGGAACTAGTATCGGGTTGCCCTGCTCGTCTCGCTTAGGATCATCATTCTCGTCACGCTCACATGCTATAACCTTAGATTCTAACATCTCCCAGTATAGGTCGTTTCCTTCTCGTGTCCTCTCACCAACTCCAGCAAATACTGAGTAACCACCATGCCCTAGAGCAATGTTATTAATAAGCTCCATAATAACAACGGTCTTACCTACACCAGCACCACCAAATGCACCAACCTTACCACCCTTAAGGAATGGACAGATAAGATCAATTACCTTTATACCTGTCTCAAGTATCTCTGTAGAAGACGCCTGATCAACAAGCTTTGGTGCCGCACGGTGAATAGAAGCACGCTTCGTAACATCAGCTAGTGGAACATTTTCATCCACTATCTCACCAGTAACATTAAAGATACGTCCTAAAACCTGCTCACCAACAGGAACTGTAATTGGAGCTCCAGTATCTACTATATCAAGTCCACGCTTAAGACCATCAGTAGAACTCATCGCTATCGCACGCACCCATCCATCACCAAGATGCTGCTGCACCTCAAGAACGAGTGTTGTTGACTCACCATTAAGCTCGAAGTTGATCTCAAGGGCATTGTATATACTAGGCAGTGCGCTAGCTTCTGAGAAGTCAGCATCCACAACAGCGCCGATCACTTGAACGATTTTTCCTACGTTACTCATATTTTTAGTTGGTTTGTATGTTTAAATTCTTTGTTTGTTAATATTTTATTGTATTACTCATGACTACTCCATCGCCTTCATCGCAGTAGTAATCTCTAAAAGCTCAGCAGTAATAGCAGCCTGACGTAGCTTGTTGTAATCTAATGTAAGATCATCGATCATATTATTCGCATTATCAGTTGCAGATTTCATGGATACCATCCGCGCTGAATGCTCAGATGCTCGTGCCTCAAGTATCATCTGGTAAATCTGGAAATTAATATACTGTGGAAGAAGTGTATCAAGTACCACCTCCGGACTAGGCTCAAACTCGTAGTCTTTTGATAAAGCACTAGAATGATCAGTCTCTTGTATCTCATCCTTACCCACTCCCTCATAATCTCGCTTCTCTGCTAGTGTCGTTGCATCAATCGGCAACAACTGTGATACATGGGGAAGCTGACTTATTGTCGAAACAAAGTTAGTGAAACAAACCTTGATCTTATCAAAATCCCCCTCAAGAAACTGGTCAGTAAGAAATTTAGCAATCGGGCGCGCCTCAGAAAATGCCAGCGGATCATCTACCACAAAATCAGCCTTTATAGGCTCACCTGTCTTCTCTAGCTGTAAGCGTAACTTCTTGCCCACTGTCGCATAGGTAGTGTTACCATTATCCTCACTTCTTACCAGCTTCAGAAGATTCGTGTTCAATCCACCACACAGTCCCTTATCTGTAGATATAACCAGTGTAAGTGTCTTGTTACCCTCCCTCTTCTCTAACAGAGGATGAGACTCCTCATCCACATTCTCCTTCAAGTTCACTAGAACCTGATTCAGCTGATCAGCATACTCACGACCGGCAAGCGCTTGGTCCTGAGCCTTCTTCATCTTTGCCGCAGCAACAAGTTGCATCGCACGGGTAATTTGCGCTGTATTCTTGACCGACTTTATACGTCGGCGTATGTCTCTGAGGTTTGCCATGTTTTCTTATGAGTAATTAATAAATAGTCGTTTCGTTGATAGTCATCAGGCACCAAATTACAGCACCTGATCCAGTCCAACTCTTACTTCCAAGAACCTTTGTAGTCCTTAAGCGCTGCGTGTAGTGCTTCATTCACTCCATCAGTCATCGCTTTGTCATCAGCGATAAGCTGAAGAACATCTGCCTTACGCGTCTCCATGAACTCCTCTAAACCAGTCTGACATTCCTTAATGCGCTCTACTGATACATCATCAAAGTAACCATTCTGCATCGAGAAAAGCACCACCACCTGCATCTGCATTGACTTAGGCGCATACTGATCTTGCTTGAATAACTCAACAATACGCAAACCCTTCTCAATCTTACCCTTAGTCTGATCATCAAGATCTGAACCAAACTGCGCAAATGCCTGTAACTCACGGAACTGAGCCAAATCAAGCTTTGTAGTTCCAGATACCTTCTTGATAGCCTTAGTCTGTGCAGCTGATCCCACTCGAGATACAGATAATCCTACAGATATCGCCGGGCGTATGCCTTGGAAGAACAAATCAGTCTCAAGGAAAATCTGTCCATCTGTAATTGAAATAACATTGGTCGGTATGTAAGCAGAAACGTCACCAGCTTGTGTCTCAATAATAGGCAACGCAGTAAGTGAGCCACCACCTGCATTCTCAGATAGACGCGCTGAACGCTCAAGTAGTCTTGAGTGCAAGTAGAAAACATCTCCAGGATAAGCTTCACGACCAGATGGACGCTTAAGAATGAGTGATACCTGACGGTAAGCAACAGCATGCTTTGAAAGATCATCAAAAACAATGAGGCACTCTTTCCCTTGATCCATCAAATACTCAGCCACAGCACAACCTGTGTAAGGCGCCAAATACTGGTTAGCCGCAGAGTCAGCTGCCGTCGCTGCCACAATAGTCGTATACTCCATCGCACCAGCCTCTTCAAGTGTCGCTTGAATACGCGCCACGTTAGATGCCTTTTGACCTATACATACATAGATACAATATAAAGGAGCGTGCCCTTTAAGCTTACCCTGCTCAGCCGCCTTGTTCTGGTTAGCTTGTGAAATAATCGTATCAATCGCTATCGTAGTCTTTCCTGTAGCTCGGTCACCAATGATAAGCTCACGCTGACCACGGCCAATTGGCACCATCGCATCAATTGCCATAATTCCTGTCTGAACAGGAACAGATACTGATTTACGCTTAATAATACCAGGAGCCATCTTCTCAACAGGATAATTAGCTGAAGCAGCAATATCTCCCTTGCCATCAATAGGCGCCCCAAGTGTGTCAATAACACGTCCTAGTAGAGCCTCACCCACAGGCACTGACAACAGTGTACCTGTTGTCTGGCATACATCTCCCGCTTTAAGATGATTATACTCACCAAGCAGAACAGCCCCCACTTCACCTTCCTCAAGGTTCATCGCTAAACCAGTAACCCCACCAGGGAAAGAAATCATCTCGTTAAGCTGACAGTCACTAAGACCCTCAACCTTTGCCACTCCATCTCCGATTTCACGGATAGTGCCTACATTTGTTTTACCTACGGAAGTCGTTACATTTGCGATTTCCTGTTCTAGTTCCTGAAGAATGCTGCTCATATCTATTGTTTGTTAGATTTGTTAATAATGCCTTAATTGGCGGATTCGTTTTGTTAAATAGTATTTCAATTAAAATGCATTAGAGATCTTATCCAGGCGACCCTTTACAGAGCCATCCCAAACATCATCGCCTTTGCGTATGCGAATCCCGCCTAATAAAGCGGGGTTTATTTTGTATTCAAATGTGAGTCCTTCACCATGATCAGATAACATCTTATTAGCAATGTTTTGACCAGTAGCTTCATCAAGCTGCTGAGCACTCTCTACTAAAACATGCCGCTGTGCCTGATGTAATCGCACTAACTTATGCAATGTAACTAATATTCCATGATAGTTTCTAGGCTTCCTCTCTGTGAGGCCTTTTATCACTTTGCGTAGCTTTTCCTCATCCAGACTGCCTTGTGCACATAGTCTGAATAAGCGTTTTCCTGCCGTTGCTGCGTCTTTAGTTACTTTCATATGAGTGTTTGTTGATCGGACGTTGAGAAATTGTTAATTTGAGAATCTGATTTACAGATAGCTAGCCCTCAATGGACGCTACAGCCTCATCATTGATGCGCTTATTGTCATCATCTGTAAGCACTTTGCCTGTCACATTTGCTGTAGTAGCTGCCACTAAGCGACCAAATTCCTGCTTGAGTTCTGCCACCATCTGTGAACGCTCTGCCTTAGCTGACTGCTCTGCTTTCTGAAGGATACCTTGCGCAGATGCTATTGCCTCTTGAGTCTTCTGCTCACTGAGTGCCGCCGCACTATCCTTAGCTTCATCAATGAGACGCTTCGCAGTAGTGTTAGCCTCTTCAATCGCAGCACTAGAACGCTCCTCTGATTCAGCTAACTGAGTCTCTATACGCTTCAGCTTCTCTTCACCTTCAGCTATTCTATTCTGACGCTGCTCCAGCATCGCTTGAATAGGACCAAAAGCGAACTTCTTCAACACGAACAAAACAATGATAAAATTGATCACTTGAGCAATGAACAATGGCGCAGTTACACCGAAGTCATCGAGAATTTTTGTAAATACATTGGCTGCTAATATTGTATACATCGTTAGTTTTGAGTTGTTATTTTCGAGTTGATTTAAAAACTTGAGAAATGGAGCACCGCACTAAATGAACGGCACCCCAAAAATCATATAGGTCCAGATTATAGACCCTTTACGTTACCTAGGAAGAGAGTAAGAATGAAGATACCCTCAATAAGTGCTGCAAGAATGATTGATAGTGTTAGGATAGGACCAGCTGCACCTGGGTTACGTCCAGTTGCCTCAGCTGCTTTACCACCGAGGAATCCTATTCCGAGTGCGCCACCTAATGCCGCAAGCGCTACCATTAATACGTTAGTTGTCATCATAATTTTATTTTTTTGTTGTTATATTCAATTGCCCCCACCGTCTTTGCTATGGTCTGACATTCGAAAGTGTATAAAGTCTATTCTTCTATTTCATTAATGAGCTCCATCTTCGCCATGATCACTATGCTCACAAATAAGTTTAAGGAAAACAGCACTTAGTATCGTAAACACAAGCGCCTGAAGCAAACCTACTAAAAGCTCCATAAACATAAACGGAAGAGCAGGAAGAAAGGCAAAATATGGCCCACCCATTGCCATCAATGTCTCTAATACCTGCTCACCACCAAATACATTACCATAAAGTCGGAAACTTAATGCTACAGGCCTTATAAATATAGAGACAAACTCAAGTAAACCTACCACGAAAAAGATAGCAACCATACCCACCCTCATCACACCTGAAAAATCACCCTTAGGCGCAAAAATATGTGCAAAAAATCCCTTCACTCCATTCTCACTCACAGCCCAGTAAAACCAAAGCACTGCAAACACAATAGACATTGCCGCCGTAACATTAACATCCGCGTTTCCTCCACGTAAAAGATAGGTCACCTTGTCATCATCACCCATCACACCCAAAGTCCCCACACCAGGAATAAGCCCCAACCAGTTAGTTATCAAAATCAACAACATCGTCCCACCAAAAAACCAAAACGTACGCTTAACCAAATGATCTCCCAAAATACCACCAAAGAAATTGTAGAGTGACTCAATCAACCACTCAGCAAAATTCTGAAAACCAACAGGAACCATTGTCATCTTCTTAGTCGCCGCACGACAAAAAAGAACAATGATACCCGTAGCCATCCATACCATGATCATGGAATTCGTTATTGCAAATCCATCCCTATCACCAAAAATGACATTTGACTCTGGAGTCAACTGATGCGCAGCAGACGCTAGCCCCGATAAGGCAATAAATAGTGATGCGGTTGTAAATATCTTATTCATGAATCGTATGAGATGTTTAGTGCTTTTGCCCTGAAGGACGTCGCTCAATACCCTGATCGATGAATCCAATCAAGCCATTTTGTGAAATTTTTCACAAAGTCCACCAAAACACTAAAAACCAGCACCTAACAACCTTTTCATCATGAACATTTTAGTAAAGAAATCTAAACCATCTCCACACACTCTGCTCCCTTTCAAAAAAAAGCGTGCATCCTGCCCCCACCACGAGTATGTATCCTAACATGTGGAAAGGCAGATTCGCTCAAGCAACAGCAGATTTAGTACAACAATACGGAGAATCCATCTCTTACGATTGGAGACTCTATAAGCACGATATCGCAGGATCCATCGCTCATGCTCGCGCGCAAGTCAAAGCAGAGCTCCTCACAGAGGATGAATTCCTACAAATAGAATCAGGCCTACGTTCCATCGAAAAAGACATAGATAATGGTAACTTCCATTTCTCCATCGAGCTAGAAGACATTCACATGAATATCGAGGCCGAACTCACCAACCGAATCGGCGCAGCTGGCGGAAAACTCCACACAGCCCGCTCACGTAACGATCAAGTAGCCACAGACACCAGACTCTACTGCCGCGAGCAAATCAACATCATCTCTTCTCACCTTAAAGATCTTCAAAAAGCCCTCCTAGACAAAGCTGAGCAATACGCAGAAGCTCTCATCCCCGGATACACCCACCTCCAAAGAGGACAACCAGTCACAGTCGGTCATCATCTGCTCGCATACGTTGAAATGCTCGCTCGCGACATAGATCGCCTAAACGATGCAAAAAAACGCGTAAACATATCACCTCTAGGATCAGGTGCTCTTGCCGGATCAACGATAAATCTCGACAGAAATCAAATCGCCGCAGAACTAGGCTTCGACAGCATCACCACCAATTCCATGGACGCCATCTCAGACCGAGACTACATCATGGAACTCTTATTCGCCTTCGCCCTCATAGGAACCCACCTATCCAGACTATCAGAAGACCTCATACTCTGGTGCTCCAGCGAATTCGCCTTCGCCTCACTTAGCGATGCCCACACCACCGGATCATCACTAATGCCGCAAAAGAAAAACCCAGATGTTTGTGAAATAACCAGAGGCAAAACAGGCAGACTCTACGGTAATCTCGTGTCTCTCCTCACATCAGCAAAAGGCCTCCCACTCACTTACAACAGAGACCTTCAGGAAGACAAAGAGCCTCTTTTTGACTCTATAGACACACTCATCATCGCACTCAGCGTAAACACCGAAATGATAGCTGACATGACCATCAATGTAGAAACCTGTGAAGCAGCCGCCAGTGACCCACTCCTCTTAGCCACAGACTTAGCTGATTACCTCGTCAAAAATGGCGTCCCATTTCGCAGCGCTCACGAACTCGTAGGCAAAGCAGTTGCCCTAAGCGTCCAGACTTCAACACCACTAGATCAACTTGACCTCACCCAAATCTCTAGTCACTATGGCGCTGACGCCAATGACGTATTCAACCTCCAGACAGCTCTCGCCTCCAGAACCAACGTAGGCGCTCCCAGCACTCAAAATGTGAAAGATCAAATTTCTCGCTGGCGTAACATATAATATCACCAACCACTAAGAACCAATTAATCAACAAACATATGAGCGATCAAGCATGGCACTTCATAGATAGATCCGGCACTCTACACGGGCCAATCACCATACCCCAGCTCCAGTCACTCGTTGCTAGTGGTGACATAACCACAGATACACAAGTCTGGACAGATGCACTCGGCGACAACTGGATCCCAGCAGCTAACGTTGAAGGATTATTTGCACCAGCAGCTCCTTCTACTCCACCACCTCCTCCCGCCCCACCAGCTGCCCCTCATCTATCTAGTGGCCTAGCCTCACCTGCCCATCAAGCACCCCCACAGCCAGGTCTCATCACCCCAGGTAGCAACCCCTCTACTCCTACCTCACAGATCCAAAGCCATACCCCCCCAACTTCAAGCTTTGCCCCACAATTTCAAGCGGCAAACGCCCAAGTCGCAACAACCCCATCACCCCCCACTTCACCACTCATAACAGGTGGACCAACCACTCAGTTTTTAGCAGGCGCTAAACCAAAAACACCACCTCAACAAGCACCCGCCTCACCACTGCTAAACACCTCAAACCAACCTACACTCCTAGCTGGCACTCAACCAAACCTTGCAAGCCCACAACCAAGCCCTAACCCATACCAAAGCACAGCTGCACCTCATTCATCTCCTGCACCAACTCAACCTACAGGCGAAGAAATATACCCAGCCACTATAAAAAAAGGCGGCAGCCTCGGCTTTTGGGCCATGCTCATAATCGGCGGCTCACTAACCATCATTCTAGGTTACCTCATTCTAGGCGTTAAGCTTGTCGACATCGCAAACCCCGAAAACCTTCCACAAGGTGCCACTCTATACATTGGAGGTGGCATCATACTCATCGGAATCGGCTGTATTATCGCTGCCGCAATAGTCCCCTACGTCTACCTCTACCGAGCCTGGAAATGCCTCCAACCCGGCGGCGCAAAAATATCCGCCGGCCTAGCTGTAGGACTCCTCTTCATTCCCCTATTTAATATATTCTGGCTATTTAAAGCCATTGGCGGACTCCCTAAACAATGGAACAACATCACAGCATCCTACCAAAACACCAGACACTCACCTAAACTAACCATGACCGTAGCCATGCTACTCATCTTCATTCCCTTCATCGGAATCATCATGTGGCTAGCTCAAATCACAAAAGCGCTCAACTTCATGGCCGCGCTCCACACACAACAATCAAAACCACCAGGCGCCGCCATATCAGCACTCGGAGCACCACCCAAGCTCTACTAACTCAATCCCAAAACTCCAGTAGTTTAACCAAACCCTTAGCTTATTCAATCAAGCTAAGGGTTTTACTTTTCATTCACCAAACTTTCACTACAGTCCACAAAAAATCACTATGAAACCATTTCCATTCGACACCTTTGAACCCAAATGGCAAGCCCATTGGGAAAACAACAAAACCTTCAAAGTCTCTAACCCAGGCGACCCAGACTTCGACGCATCTAAACCAAAATACTTCGTCCTAGACATGTTCCCCTACCCTTCCGGCGCTGGCCTACACGTCGGACACCCAGAAGGATACACCGCCACAGACATACTAGGACGCTTCAAACGCATGAATGGTCACAACGTCCTACACCCCATGGGATGGGACGCATTCGGACTCCCCGCTGAACAATACGCCATCAAAACAGGCCAGCACCCACGCGTCACAACTGAACAAAATCTAGACAACTTCAGACGCCAACTAAAATCCCTCGGATTCGGATACGACTGGGACAGAGAAATCAACACAACTGACCCAGAATACATCAAATGGACACAGTGGATCTTTATCCAACTCTATAATTCATACTTCTGCGAAATAGACAAAAAAGCCAAACCCATCTCCCAGCTAGAAGCAAAAGGGCTTAGCCAAGACGATATCAACGAGCAACGCCTCGCATTCATCTCCGAAGCACCAGTCAACTGGTCTCCAGACCTAGGAACCGTCCTAGCAAACGAAGAAGTAGAAGAATGGAAAGCTAAAGGCCACACCGTAGAACGCCGCCCACTCAAACAATGGATGCTACGCATCACAAAATACTCACAACGCCTCATCGATGACCTAGCCCCTCTAGACTGGCCAGAATCAATCAAACTACTCCAAACCAACTGGATCGGAAAATCCACAGGAGCAGAAGTAAATTTCGACCTCAACGGAAACCAAGTCACCGTCTTCACCACAAGACCAGACACCCTATTCGGCGCCACCTACATGGTCCTAGCTCCTGAACATCAACTCGTCTCAGAAATCACCTCCACTGACCAAAGTGATGAAGTCCAAGCATACATCAAAACCTGCGCATCCAAGTCAGACATGGAACGCGGCGAAATGAATAAAGACAAATCCGGCATCTTCACTGGCGCCTATGCCACCAACCCAGTAAACGGAGAAAAAATCCCAGTCTGGATCGCAGACTACGTCATGATGGGATACGGCACCGGCGCCATCATGGCAGTCCCAGCTCACGATGAAAGAGACTACGAGTTCGCAGTAAAATTCAACCTCCCCATCCTCCAAGTCGTAGATCCAAATGATGACTCAAAATGGCAAGGCTACACAGGTAACGGAAAATCAATAAACTCCGGATTCCTAGACGGCATGAATACCAAAGACGCCAAACAAGCCATCACCAAATGGCTAATCGATAACAACAAAGGCAAACCACAAACAAACTTCAAATTACGTGACTGGCTATTCTCGCGTCAGCGCTACTGGGGTGAACCATTCCCCATCATCTGGGAAAACGGTAAACACACAACCATCCCCGAATCCGAACTACCTCTCCTCCAGCCAGAACTAGAAGACTTCAAACCAACAGGTGACCCAAGAGGACCACTAGTAAAAGCAACAGAATGGATCAAATACAGCGAGACCGCTGAACGCGAAACCAACACCATGCCACAATGGGCCGGCTCATGCTGGTACTACCTGCGCTACTGTGACCCAAACAACAAAGACAGATTCATCTCCAAAGAAGCCGAAGAATATTGGAGCAGTGACAGCGCTACTGTAGACCTCTACGTAGGCGGCACAGAACACGCCGTCCTCCACCTACTCTACGCTCGCTTCTGGCATAAAGTCATGTTCGACCTCGGACACCTCACCACCAACGAACCATTCAAAAAACTTGTAAACCAAGGACTCATCCTCGGGGAAGACGGACAAAAAATGTCCAAATCACTAGGCAACGTAGTAAGCCCAGATGACGTCGTAGACCAATACGGAGCTGACTCACTACGCCTCTATGAAATGTTCATGGGCCCACTCACACAAGTAAAACCATGGCAGATGAAAGGAGTAGAAGGAGTATCTCGCTTCCTCGCCAAAGTCTGGAGAGTCGCCATGATGCAGTCAGATGAAGGAAAATGGTCACTCTCAGACAAAATATCAGACGAGCCACCTTCACACAAAGCACTACTCAAAGTCACCCATGAGACCATCAAAAAAGTCAGCGAAGACATCGAAAAAATGAGCTTCAACACAGCCATATCTCAAATGATGATCTGCACCAATGCCTTCACCAAAGCAGAAACCATCCCAGCTTCCCTTCTCCTAGACTTCCTCAAATGCCTTAACCCATTCGCACCACACATCACCGAAGAAATCCACCAGCACCTCAGCGAAGCATGCCCATCAGCAAAATGCTCCAGCAACAAAATCCTCAGTGACAGAAAATGGCCCACCTTCAATGAAGCATTCCTAATCGAATCAGAAGTCACCGTAGTCATTCAAGTAAACGGTAAACTCAGAGCAAAACTAACAGTCGCCAAAGACATCAACAAAGAAGACATGGAAGCACTCGCCCTAGCAGACGAAAACGTCAAACAATTCACAGAAGGCAACACCATCAGAAAAGTAATCGTCATCCCAGGAAAACTCGTCAACATCGTCGCCAACTAAGCCAGAAACAAGCCTAGCCCATCACCAACCCAAAAAAAACACCCACCCACATGACCAGTCATCTCACAAACTCTGATCAGCCACTCAGAAAGATCGACTGCCATGTCCACATCGTGGGTGATGGATCATCCGGCAGTAAATGCTGGTTCAACCTACCTAGCATCTGGAAAAAATTCCTCGGAAAACTCATGATCAAAGGCGTCGGCCTACCCACATCCGCCCTAAAATCAGGACTCGACGAACTCTTCGCTGAAAACCTCCTACAAAACATTAAATCAAGCGAAATAGATGCCGCCGTCATCCTCGCCCAAGACATCCCCTACTCTCAAACAGGCGAAAAAATGGACAGTGAAGCTCAGTTCTACGTCCCTAACGAATACGTAGCCAAACTCGCACAAAAACACAAAGAATTCATCCCAGCATGCTCCATTCACCCAGGTAGACCAGACGCACTAGAAGAACTCGAGAAATGCATCGAAGCCAAAATGCCAGTCCTCAAGCTCCTCCCAAACTGCCTCAACATCGACTACATGGATAAAAAATACACCCCATTCTGGCAGCGTATGGCTGAAGCAGGAATCATCCTACTCACCCACACAGGCGGAGAAATGACAGTCAAAGTCTACGACCCAAGCTTCGGTGACCCCAAAAAACTCCAAAGACTACTCGACTGCGGAGTCACCGCCATCGCCGCACACTCCGCCGGCCGCAGCGCCCTATTCGACAGCGACTGGACCAGTGACCTAATAAACCTATTTAAAAAATACCCAAACCTCTACGCCGATAACAGCGCACTCTGCAGCATCAACCGCGCACGCACACTCAAACACATCCTCCCAGAAGACATTCAGCCACGCATCATCCACGGCAGCGACTACCCAGTCCCCGTCTCAGGCCTTGGCCCCATGATCATGCGTCATCTCTCCTGGAATCAATTCCGAACCAGCTCCAAAATAAACAACATCATCCAAAGAGACTACCAACTCAAAAAAAACATCGGCTTCCATAACCACACATTCACCAGAATGGACCAACTACTAAAAAAGAACACCTCCAAATAACCAAGAACTAAAAAAGAGCACCTATAAGACTCAAACTCTTCGCCCCAGGTAAAACAGACAAATCCATCTGATTCATCGTATAAGCAAACGAAACCCCAGAATCAGGATCACCAAAAGCATGACTCCCACCAGCACCAGGGTGACCAAACGCAGCCTTAGAAACACCATAATGGCTCCTCAACTTCTCCCCATC
Source organism: uncultured Verrucomicrobiales bacterium (assembly GCA_937934595.1). Taxonomy (GTDB): domain Bacteria; phylum Verrucomicrobiota; class Verrucomicrobiia; order Verrucomicrobiales; family Akkermansiaceae; genus Rubritalea. The sequence goes on from CALGZA010000020.1 coordinate 41,783, forward strand.
ATCACCTAAAGGATCCTTCTGAAAACCACAGCTAAAATGCGTAGGAGTGCACAGCACCCTATCCTCACCCATCACCTGACTCTCCATCATCCACCCCCTCACATCATCAGAAAAACAACCCACCCTCCCTATACAAGCTTGATAAAACTTAGCCAGCGCACCCGCAGTAGACACCCCACCCATAGAAGGCAATGAAGCGCGCCATGCCCTTCCCGTATTCATCTCATGCACCGCATGCAACCCCTTAGGTGAACTAAACGCCTTCCTCACAAGACTCCCAGGCTGATTAAATTCCCTATAAAAACCACTCTCCATCTCAGACCTATCTGACTTCCCAGGATAAAGCCTCGCCACCCTCCCAAACTCAACCTCAGGAAGACCTATCCATAAATCCAACCCCAATGGATCAGCCACCCTCTCACGCCACACATCCCCCAAAACCTCCCCACTCAACAACCGCACACACTTATCTAACAAAAAACCAAAAGTCCGCGGATGATAACCATGCCCATCACCATACCCCCAGTTTGCAGACTGGCTCTCCAACGCACCAATCACAGCATCAAAATCATACACATCCACCACCTCATCCAGCCCCGCCAAACCACACTGATGAGACATCATCTCCCCAAAAGTAGCCTGCTCATTCGGAAAACCCTCCCACACCTGACAAACCCTAGAATCAGGAGTCAATCCATTCTCATCCAGCAACATCAACAAAACCGCAGCCGCCGGCCCCTTAGTCGCTGAATAAATAGGAACCAACGTCTCTACATCCCACACAGCCCCCTCAGACCTATCACACCAGCCATGCGCTAAATTCAATACAGACTCACCATCACGCCACACACTCAAAGATGCCCCCAACTCACCACGCTCACTAAAGTTCCGGTAAAACTCCTCCTCTATCATATCCATATCCATATCCTTCTATAAATCCTGCTCAATAGCTCGTAACATCAAAAACAACTCATGCCACTCCTTCTGCTTAGGCTCTAAATCAGACTCCGCCTCCACTATATAACGGCGTATATTCTCAAACATCGGAAAATAACCCGTATAAAAAACCCTCACACTATTACAATAATCACGACTAATCATCTCAGATAAATGCAACCTAGCATCCAAAACCGTATCCTTATAATCCTCAATAAGACCATCCTTAGTCTTCTTACCATACCATAACATCCACAAAACCAAAACCCCCGCCAAACCCAACATCACAAAAGGTAACCGGCTCTTCAAATCATCATCAAAATATCCAATAAAACCCGCAAGCCCCACTAAACCCAAAACAATCATCAAAGCACGCTTCAACACCCTCTGCCGTGCTATCATCATCCTGTCTAACAAACGCCTCAACTTCAACAAATCCATCGCATGCCGCGTACTATCCACAACCTGTGCAGAAAACTCCCCCACCTTCTCACTAAAACCAGCCGCATCAAAATCAACCACATCTACCTCCATCTTACGCTGTAACTCAGGACGCATTATATTCCAGTTCTCCTCACACCTCCGTAACATCTTAAAACCTATCTCACTAGCCCTCAAACCCGCTGACTCACAAACCGACTCCTGTAAACACTTCTCAACTTCCACAGCACCATCACCACGCGTAAATAACGAAATCAACGTCCCTATCACCCCATTCTTCTGACGCGCATAATTCACCGTATCATCCACCTGATCAGCCACTGCACCACCTATCTTATTCAAATTCTCACGGGAACTCTTTACCTCCACATCTCTCGCACGGTCCACCTCCGCCTCCACAGCCTGCAAAACACGCTTATCACCCTGAAGAGCACGTGCCCGTGTCAAAATCGTCTCCTCTAACCTGTCTATAACTAACTTTGACCGATCATAAACCTCCCTCATCGCCCCCTCCCGCCTCTGACTCGTACTCAACAATCTATCCAATGCAAGCTCAAGCTTCTCATACCCAGACGCAGCCCATAACTTCCCATCTACCCCACCACCAACCCTCGCATCAGCAGCCAAACTAGCAGAAACACAATGCATCGGCAAAGCATGACCCACCCTCTGAATACACAAAGAACTCAAATGATCTAACAAAATCGCAACATCCTCCACAGGCCTCAAATCCACCTTCTGCAAGACAACACCACTCCGACTCCCCACCACCCCCCTCGTCTCCGTAACAAAATCCCAAGTCTTCGACGCCCAAGGATTCACAGAAGACACCACCCACAAAACATAATCACAAGTCACCATCAGCTCCATCACCTTAGCCCGCTCCTCACCACTCAGCTCACCAATACCACGTGTATCTATCAGCTCCAACTCACCCAGACCCACCACCCTACTATAACCCAAAAAAGAACTCTTCTTCTCAGATGAAAGAATCCGTGACCCATAAAGCTGGATCGCCTTCCCATCAGACATATCCAAATCCTCACCCACCAGCGCAGACAAACAAGACGTCTTACCAGACTCCTTATCACCACACACCATCACCCTAAAAGGACTCTCAAGAAACTCCTCCAGCAGCTCATCCTCAAGCTCAGATGAATCACACCCCACACTAACAGCCAACCTATGAATCTTCTTAGATATAGCCCCCAGACTCTTCCTAGTCTCTAAATATTCCTCCCCCAACATAAAAATTACAACCCTCTATTCTTCATCGAAATAAGCTGAGAAACAGTCACAAACTTATAACCCTGCCTCAACAAAGAATCAACCGTAGTAGGCACAGCATCCACAGAAGACTTATGCAAATCATGAAGCAAAATAATAGACCCATTTTTCGTCTTGCTCAAGATCCTATTCCTTATCACCGAAGTCCCCGGCTTCTTCCAGTCCTCAGGATCCACATCCCATAAAATAGTCGGATAACCATACTCACGGAAAATCCACTCCCTCTGACTCGTCCGCAACGCGCCATAAGGAGGACGCATCGTACGCGGCTTCACACCAGTTGCCGCCACTATCGCATCACGCGTCTTGTCCAACTCCCAGCGAATCTTCGAATTACTCATCCCCGTCAGCTTCCCATGAGTCCATGTATGATTACCCACCTCATGACCCTCAGCCACCATCCTTCTTGTCAACGCCTTATTACGCTGAACCCTCTCACCCAAAACATAAAAAGTCGCCTTAATATTCCTCCGCTTCAACATATCCAATAAACGCGTAGTATTAGACGCCACAGGACCATCATCAAAAGTCAACGCCACATAACGACCTCGGGATGAACCCCTAGACCACGTCACCTGATTACTACCAGATATATCACTAGGTAAACTATTCGCTGGATTAAGCGGAGCAGGACGCTTCACTGTCGGTGCCACATACCTTGTATTCTGAGGAACCAGAATAGGCGCCTTCACTACCGGAGCAACAACAGGAACCGGCACTGGAGCTGCAGCACTACCCAGCCTATACCCATTGCTACAGTTTGATAACAACGCTAACATGCTAACCGCCGCTAATATCCTACAGAAGGTGAATCTCATGTCATAGATTTAAACCAATACAATCTACGTGTCACGGATTTAAAAACAAAAAAACCAGCAAAAGCCACAAACAGAAATAACCCATCCCCAATCCAAAAATAATACACAACCCACTCATACCATTTGAACTGTTAGAATGGATTGATAACATCACAAGATAGCAAGAGTAGCAAGGCAAGAGGAAAACGAATAGTAAACTATGCAACTGACGAATAACGAAGCTAATCTTGATATATTGTTTTGCACTTCAAAAAATCAGCTCTGCTGCTGTTTCCAATTTTATTGAAACTACTATCAACCCAGAATAACTGTGAAAATGCTATCAATAACCCATAACCAAAAAGCCAAAGACCCCACAGTATAAAACAACAATGGCTCTGACACATTGAAACCGCCACGCTAAACTACCAACCACATCCACGTAGCCACCCCACAGCCCCACACCCTAAACAAATCCGCATAACCACTGGTAAGGGATGACAACCAGAACCCATCACCTACCCTATTCTACATTTAGATTCAGTTTCACCTAGTCCTTTCATATTAGCTAAATAAAACCAGTAATTATCTATTTTTTGTAGCGAATTCCAGCGATGAAAAATTGACCTTCAACGCTTCCAATAGCAAATTGTATTGTTCCTGTTGCTTTCGAGTTATTAAATCCAGTATTACCACTATGATTACCAACTAGCCAATGGGTTGGTACCAACGTAGGCTCGATCTCTCTTTCTATAAAATTCTCAGGATGTGGTATTCTATCGAGCGGAACAACTTCAAGTTTGTCGAATTTGTGCCGCCCTAGACCTATAGAAACTACTGTATTGTATAATTGCTTAATACCCTCTGGAGTATCATCCCAATAAACCATAGCTAGAATACTCTCCAAGTCTCCACCTTCATAAGCCTTTTGATATGCTGTTTTGAGTTCTTCTGTATTCGAGAAACCTACTGGTGTTTTGCTACCGCAACCAAAAAGAAGGAGAGAACAAATAAAAAAGATAGAATAGCGTGCGGGGATCATATTTATAGGAAATTCTATGACTGAAGCTCATCGTGAGCCAGACCTTGGTTTATAAATATCATGAGTCTAGAATTTGCGTGGGCTACTTCTCCGGCGCAGGGTCGCAAAAACCTATTTAACATTATTATAATACCTAAACTCACGATAAATAAACAATACTACATCGGACTAGACCTGCACAAGGAATAATCCACTGGATTCCAGACTTCAACCCAAAAGATAAAGATAGGCAATGCACTGGCAAGCACACATTACGCTACCTCACACGCTACATTTAACGAAGTGGGCCCAAAGGCAAACAGCTCATCGGATACGATAGCACGAAAAAACATGTTACTCAGATGCACACCCAGCGGCAGCTCAGAAAACAAACACCTCAAACCCAGCATCCACGCGAGTATATCCGCCGATGGCTACAGCACATTTTGCCCAAAGGCTTCCTATGCATCCGTCACTAAGGCCTCCTCAGCAGTGAGGCAGTGAGGCAGTGAAGACGCGCTGTAAAATATGGAAACTGTTCGGTCAACCAGAACCTGCACCCACCTTACCAGTCCCCTTTAATTGCCCTCATTGTTATGCTGAGCTCCCACGACCTCAAGGACATCCCGCGCCTCACCTTCACCAGAGGACCACCAATGACAAAAGTGACCCCACTACCTAACAGATATAAAACTACAAAACCTGACACAAACGTTTTCGCAATCTCGATTCAAAACATGCAAAAAACGTCAAACACCTTGCGCCCTAAAACAGCTAAACCAGACATAAAATCACCCCCAAAAGACATGTTTATCACCCTCACCCTCACACTCCAAACACCATCACATCACATCACATCACATCACATCCAAATCAAACCTCAAACTTGCCGAACAGCCTTGCTGTCCAGCAAGTGAACACTCCTTAACCCGCTAAAAGCCGGAAAAGAAGTCTTAACACGTAGTAACCCACTAAGAATAAGACACCAAATCAAAATCGCACAACTAACATCACCGAGAGCCCATACACCAAGGGCTCGTCCAACAACGTATAACTTTCATGCGGAGCTAACACCCCGACAGAAAACTATCTATGGGGTTATTCGTTTAGATCGAATGAACTTACTTCCTTAAAGCATGAAATCACAGTTTATGGATCTAGCCCTTTCTACCTCTGCAACGGTTCTTACGCTCAAGTGCGGTTTGGATGCGGCCTACTCCAAACGAGGTAAACATAAATGCGAAAAAACCGATGATGAGTCCTGGCATCCAGCCACTCTGCTGAGCAACCAAATATCCAGGAATGAATCCGGAAGCGTACCACAACAAGTGGAACAGCATCGCAACTATATTCATCTGACGTGACTGCATATCTTTTATATCCACGTCATAGCACAGCCACCGCTGACAGACAGGGGCCGAGGACGAAGAGGTTGAAGGTTCTAGATGTCATTAAAATTTAAGAATAAACGCGCAGTCAGCGGATGGACTGCCGCGACTTGCTATTATCAATTTTTATTTTTGGAGTCGTTATGGTCGCTTCCATCTTACGGCAAGAGAGTAAAATATCTGGATGTCGAACCCAATCTAATTTTGAATTATCTTTAACGCCAGCATCATCTGTTAGTGAGCCTAGTCCAGAATAAACTACCGCAATGGTATAGCGTTGACCTTGTGCAATCGATCTCGGAAAAGGCACTTGGAACACCATTACTTCTCCTGCTGGCACTGTAATTACTGAATCCCAAAAACCATTGCCACATTCTGGAGCATTGACCAGCGTATCTCCTTTATACCAGTATACACCGTAAATCTCTTTTGCGGAGCTAGGGATGGATATTTGATTCTTTGTTCCATTGGTAATAGTTATCGAGAGCACTGCCCCAGAACCAACTTCGATGCTCATGGATGGAAATTCGTCTTCTTTCGTCATTTGATCTGAAGGCTTACTGCAACAGCTTAGAAATAACGCTAAAACGAAGGTTAGACTAGATGAGTGTGAGAACTCCATTTTAGGATAGATTCTATGGCTAAAGCTCATCGTGAGCCAAGCCTTGGTGAATAAAAATGATGAGCTTAGGGTCTCCGTGGGCTATCTCTCTGACACGAGGTCGGAAAGACTTATCCAACATATTAACCTTAGTAATACCTAAAATCATCATGAAAGAACTATACTACATCGGACTAGACGTGCACAAGGACACAGTTGCAATCGCATCAATAAAATCAAATTCACGCGCAGAGGCTACCTATCACAGCACTTGTGGTGGTAGCAATGCAGCAGTAGAAAGAGCACTGCGAAAGCTTGCAAAAAAAGCTAGGCGTAAAACTACAAGATCTCAAAGTCTGCTACGAAGCTGGACCCACTGGGTTCATTCTAGGTCGCAGACTCATCCAGCATGGCGTAGAATG